>JAFKKL010000148.1 GCA_017305595.1 Hyphomicrobiales bacterium
CGGCTTCAACGTCTATCCCAAGGAGATCGAGAGCGAGATCGACGCCATCGACGGGGTAGTGGAGTCCGCCGTGATCGGCCTGCCGCACGCCGATTTCGGCGAGGGCGTCACCGCCGTGGTGGTGCCGTCGAAGGGCGCGACGCTAGACGAAGTCGCGATCCTGCACGGGCTAGACGGCCGCCTCGCCAAGTTCAAGATGCCCAAGCGCGTGCTGTTCGAAGACGACCTGCCGCGCAACACCATGGGCAAGGTGCAGAAGAACGTCCTGCGCGACAAATACAAGACGCTCTATCAGAGCTGATATAGTGCATGCGACCTTGGCGAGATGAGAGTAACGCCATGTCCCGGCGAGTTTCTCCCAAAAACGATCCTGGCTGGACAAACTCGATGTGCGCACGCGAGATGATTGGATCGACGCGTTGGATGCCAATGTGGTCGGACATGTCGACCCGGTTATACGACCGACCAGATGTTCTGATCGATTGCGGGCCTTCCAGGGATGTTCTGATATTCAGACCCGGATGATCAAGACACTGCTATCCGTGCATGGTTAAGCCGCCCGAAACGCTAACAACCTGCCCCGTAATGTAGCTTGCCTCGTCGCTGAGCAAGAATGTCACTATCCCGACGATATCAGTCGATTGTCCCATGCGCCGAAGGGGAATGCCCTTCGCCATTCGTTGAAGTGTCTCCTGTGTGCTTGCCCCGTCGTTCGCAACTGCCGCGTCCATCATCGGCGTTTGAGTTGGTCCCGGACAAACCACATTGAGAAGAATATTTGAACGCGCCAGTTCGCGGGCAAGGGTTTTCGACAACGCGATAATGCCAGCCTTGCACGCCGAATACACAGCTTGACCGGAAGAGCCAACTCGCCCGGCGTCGGACGATACGCTGACAATTCGCCCGGATTTTCTTGTCGCCATGCGACCCGCGACAGCATGCGTCACATTGATCGGCCCTTTTAAGTTGATCGCCATAATGGTGTCGCGGAACGCCTCATCGGTGTCCAAAAAGCGCGTCATACGATCCCAGCCGGCGTTATTGACGAGGCAGTCGATAGCCCCGAACGCGCTTTCAGTCCTCGCAACAGCGCGTTCTACGGCTTGAGCGTCCGATATGTCCACGACCTGGACGTGAACCTGTCGCGCTCGATCAGTGAGAGCCGCGGCAACCTGTTCGGCTGCATGTCCGTTTTTGTCAAAGATCGCGATCTTCATGGATTCGTCTGCGAGACGGTGACAGATGGCTTCGCCAATTCCGCTGGCGCCGCCCGTGACGATAACCGTCTTATCGCGCAATCCTTTCATGCTTGCTCCAGTTCGCGTTGGATCACCATCTTCATCACCTCGTTGGTGCCTTCGTATATCTGGAGCACGCGCTGATCACGATAGAGTTTCTCCACGAGTGATCCCTGGATATAGCCGGCGCCGCCGAATATCTGCACAGCCGCGCTACAGACGAACTCGGCGACCTCGGATGCGAAAAGTTTTGCCATGGAGCTTTCATTGACGCGCTTGTCGCCCGCATCCTTCAGACGGGCGGCGTGCAGATAGAGCTGTCTCGCCGCTGCGATCTTGGTCGCCATCTCAGCCAGTCGGAATCCTATCGCCTGATGCTCGATGATGCGCCGGCCAAAACTGCGGCGTTCCTTCGCGTAGGCGGTGGCGGCATCCAGTGCGGCCTGCGCAACGCCGACCGCCTGCGCGGCGACGCCGATGCGGTTGGTGTCAAGCCCGTCAAGAATGATGCGGTAGCCTCCACCAACCGGACCAAGAACGTGATCGGCGGGAATCTCGAAGTCGGTGAAGGCGATGTGACAGATTTCAACGGACCGGTGGCCGAGCTTCTTCTCTCGTCGCAGCACGGTGTAGCCGGGCGTTCCTGGCCGAATTAGAAATGCGGTTAGGCCCTTCTTGCCGGCCGAAGGCTCCGTGGACGCAAGAAGGATAGCGGCACCTGCGGTCGCACCGCCGGTGATGAAGACTTTCTCCCCGTTCACGATCCATTTGTCGCCCTGCAGTTCAGCCCGTGTCTTGACGGTTGCGAGATCCGACCCCGCGTGCGGTTCGCTGAACAACAGCGCAATGTAATGGTCGCCCCGAACAACGGGGCGCAGGAACTCCTCCTTCTGGCGCTCGGTGCCGTGCTCAAGAAGCTTCGCGACATAAGGGAATGAGATGCCGCCAATCTGGTTGCCGATCGCGCAGTCGCCGTAAGCCAGTTCCTCAACCATGAGAGCCCATGCCACGATTCCGCTATCAGATCCGCCCCATTCGGCCGGCGCGCAGACACCGTGCAATCCAAGCGCTCCAATTTTTTGCCAGACCTCCCTCGGAACGGTTTGAGATTCATCCCATGAAATTGCGTTGGGAATGATTTCGGCGCGAACAAACTTTCGCGTCATATCGCGAATAGCGATTTGATCGGGTGTCAACATTGTCAGGCTTTCAATTGAGACTGCGCCGTGGCCAGCAGTCATACTGCTATCGAAGGGTTTCTTTCCCGGTCAGGAGAAGCCGCTTGAGGATTTTCCCGGTCGGCCCCTTCGGCAAGCTTTCGAGGAATTCGATCTCGGCCGGCACCTTGTATTCGGCCAGCCCTCCCTTGCATTGCCGGATAATGTCATCTGCGGAGACCTGTTGACCGGCGGCGGGCACGACAAACGCCTTCACCGTTTCGCCAAAGCGATCGTCCGGGATACCGACCACCGCGCATTCCGCCACGCTGGGAAGGTTGAAGATCATCTCCTCAATCTCCGCCGGATAGATGTTGGCGCCCCCGCGAATAATCATGTCCTTCTTGCGCCCGACGATATAGACGAAGCCTTCGTCGTCACGACGGGCAAGATCACCGCTATACATCCAGCCGTTCCGCAACACTTCGGCGGTCTCTTTCGGCCGATTGTAATATTCAGTCATATTGCTCGGGCTCTTGAAGATGAGCTCTCCGATTTCGTCCGGCCTCAGGTCCCTGTCCTGTTCGTCGACGATACGAACGTCGCAGGACGGCAGCGGCTTTCCAGCCGACTCGGGACGTCCTCGCGCGAACACCCGAACATCGTAACCGGTTATCGGGGTTCCTTCCGTCATTCCCCATCCGTCCAGCAGTTCGATGCCAAGTCGATCCCGCACGCGCTGCGTGACCGAGGGGGCCAGACTGGCTCCGGCAGAGATCGCCACGCGAACGCTGGATGCATCCACTGCATGCGCCGAGGCCCATTCGGCCATCATCACATACATGGTCGGCACGCTCATCAGGACGGTGATCCTCCGGTTCCTGACGGCTTCCAGGGCTTCCTCGGGATGAAAGCGTTCTTGCAAGATCACGGTTCCGCCGACGACAAACGCGCTGCCGGCGTTGATGATGGAATTGTAGATGAACGACAGCGAGCCCGCGAGAAGATGACGATCATTCTCAGTCATGCCCCAGGCTTCGCCCACACGAATTGCGGTCGATGCGTTGGCGGCCTGACTCAGCACGGCCCCCTTGGGTCGGCCGGTTGTTCCGGACGTATAGAAAATGATGGCGGCGTCGCCTGGCTCGCGAGCGGCCCACTGGGCTTGATTATTGCGCGGGCGATCAATCTCGGGGAGCGGCAGGACGGCGGCTCGGAGTTTGTCTGGTATTTTCTCATATTGCGTTTCGTCGACGATCATCAGCTTCGGAGCGCAGTCCTCAACAATGAACACGATCTCGCTCGAGGTGAGCGCCGGATTGACAGGAACGAGCACGGCGCCCGCGCCGACGACGCCGAACAAAGCCACCAGCCACTCCGGCTTGTTTGGCGCCAGAAGCACGACACGATCGCCCGGCTGGACGCCGCGTTCGACAAGCTCTGCCGAGAATCCACGCGCGGCATTCTCAACCTGTCCATATGTCCAGCTTCGATCGCGGAATTCGATCGCAACCTTGTTCGGCAGCCGACCGGCCGTAACCGAGAGCAGGCGCGGAAGCGACATGAATCGGTTCTGCGACATTACGCTTGCCCCTTGTCTTCAAAGACAAACCTGTAGGCATCTCCATCCCGGCGGACGAGTCCGACCGAGGGGGATGGGAAGTGGGCCGTCATTATCTTCGTGTCGGTGTCACAGTAACGTTCCAGAAAGGCGCGGCGTGTTTTGCGCGCCAGGTTCTTGTCGCCGTCGCCACTGACGCACCAGTCGGGAAACGTGCATTGAATCGGGCTGTGCATCACATCGCCTGTCAGCACGCCATGACAGCCGCGGGACGACAATTTGAGACTGATATGGCCCGGCGTATGGCCCGGCGTCGGCTCGATCCAGATATTGTCATCGATGCTGAAATCATCACTGACGAGATCCGCCTTGCCGGCTTCGACCACTGGAAGAACGCTGTCGTTGATGCAGCCGTCGCTATACTTCGCGCCCTTCTTGTTGAGCTCGTTCCAGAACTCGAACTCAGTCCGGGCAAAGATGTATCGAGCCTTCGGAAAGGTCGGCACCCAGCGGCCATCGATCAAACGCGTATTCCAGCCGACATGGTCGGCGTGAAGATGCGTGCACATGACGAAATCGATATCCTCGACCGTGAGCCCGAGCTGCGTCAGGCCATCAAGGTACTTTCCGCTGCTACGCATGTTCCACGGAGCCCAAAACCGTCGATGCTTGTCGTTTCCAACGCAGGAATCCACCAAAATGGTATGATGCTTCGTGCGCAGAACGTAGCTTTGCACCGCAGCGATCATACGGTTAGTGTCCGGCTCGATGAATTTAGGTTCGAGCCAGTGCCGGTGGGGCGCGAGAGCCTCGGGCGTGGCGTCGGGAAAGAACGAAAAAACGTCGAATTCCGGCTCTTCCGATTCAAGGATGCGATTGACTTCGATATCGCCGATCTTCCTCATGGTGCCTCCTTCCTGATCGTTAATTTCCTTGCGATCTGCCCCACGGAAATGCTGGTCGCCGACGCGCGCGAAACGCCGCGACCCCCTCCGCGAAATCAGGTCCGGCAAATCCCTGAACGCGCAATTCGCGAATTTCGGCCGGGTCCTCGAGATGACCGCGCCGAACGGCGCCCATGATCGCTTTTGCGCTTTTGATGGAGAACAGCGAACTCCTCAAAAGCTGATCGATGTAACGTCGGCTAGCTTCCTCGAACTGGGCTCGGTCAAAGACAGCGGTCACAAGGCCCAATCTCAGCGCCTCTTCGGAGGACAGCTCTTTCGGCGCAAACAACATCTCGATCGCGCGGCCCTCGCCGACGAGTTCGACCAGCCTGCGCGTCGATGACACACTGTAAGCAATTCCCAGCCTCGCGGGGGGAGCCATGAAGCGGCTGTCGCTCGTCGCCAGCCGAATGTCACACGCCATCGCCAGTTCAAGCCCGCCACCAATGCAAGCGCCGCGGACAAGCGCGACCGTCGGCCGATCCATGCTGGAGAGCGTCGCTTCGGCGGCGTGAATCGCATCGATCGTCGCAAGACCGGCCTGCCGGTTCTCGACGAGCGTCTCGAGTTCCTCGATGTCAGCGCCCGCAGCGAAGGCTTCGACGCCGCTCCCCTCCACCACAATGGCTTGAGTAGTGGCGTCCGCCTGAATCTTGCGAAGCGCTACGGGAATAGCATTCCACATGGCGAGTGATAGCGCATTGCGCTTCGAGGCGCGGTCAATCACTAAACGCGCGAGAGGTCCGTCGTTTTCGATTGTGATCCGACCGTCCAACGTCTTGTCCCTCTGATGAGCGGAATGGAGCTTTCATCGCACGTCAAATGATTAAGTCAATAGAAAGTTGAGTGAATACTCATAATTTATCGCAACACGCCAACCGTCATTCGATCGGCGGTGCCAATGACCATTGGGATGGGATAGACTGGATTTCTGGCCAGGTTCGGCCGGCTTTTCGCTACCCAGGAATGACTATGGCTCAACGTGTTTCTCGAAAGACCAACCCAGCTTCCGCATCTCGACGAATGACGCGTGCGGAAAAGCTGGAAGAGACCCGTCGCACGATTATCGCGTCCACGGCTCAACTCGTGGGCAAATACGGCTATGCGGCAACCACCACCGCCCGCATCGCGCGGGCGGCGAACGTCGCGCAGGGTACCATCTTCAATTACTTCGAAACCCGCCAGGAACTGTTTGATATCCTGCTGCCGACCTACGCGGAAGAAATGCTGTCTTTTATTAGATCTACGATCGATCCCGACAGTCGGGGGCTGGATAGAGAGGTTGAACGCCTTCGCGCATTTCTCGACTTCGTGCGGCTTAACCCTTGGGTCGTCCGACTGGTGAATGAGTCCCAGGCGCTCGCGCCGAAGGCCTTCACCGCATATTTGACCCTGGTCACGGAGGGATATATCCGCGCGCTCCAGAGGAGCGTCGATCGAGGCGAGATCGGTGGGTATGAGGCCCATGAACTGGAAGCCGTGGCCATCGCGCTGCTGGCTGTGCGCAGCTATTATGCCGAGAAGTACGTGATTCAAGCGATGTCGAAACAAACCCCTCCCTGGGTCTATCAGGCCTATCGCAAGTTTGTTGAACGCGCGCTATTTCCGCAAAGATAAATTTGAGTGGCCACTCATTTTTATTGACAGGCCGATCGTTGTACCGGAAACTCCCTGTAATTGATCATTGGGGAGGACGGCATGAGGCTTATCGGATTAATTGCGTGCGGCGCTCTGATCGGCGCCATGGGCTCGGCGGCGGCACAGGTTTCCAACGATGTCGTGCGAATTGGTGTGATCAACGACCAGAACAGCCAGTTCGCCTACGCTTCAGGGCAGACCTCTGTTGCAGCGGCTCGCATGGCGGTGCAGGATTTCGGCGGAAAGGTGCTCGGTAAGCCGATCGAGGTTCTGTCGGCAGACCATCAGAATAAGCCTGACGTCGCGAGCGGCATTGTTCGCAAATGGGCAGACGTCGACAAGGTCGATGCGTTCGCGGATGCCACGGGATCTGGGGTCGCGCTTGCAATCCAGGAGGTTGCGAGAGAGAAGAACAAGACGTTCCTGATCGCGAGTGCCGCGACATCCGATCTCACTGGGAAGGCCTGCAACGAAACTTCGACCCAATGGAGCTATGACACTTACGCCCTGTCAAACGTCGTTGCGCGGGAGGTCGTTCGCCGTGGCGGAAAGGACTGGTACTTCATCACGGCAGACTACGCATTTGGCCACGCTTTGGAGCGCGATGCCACCCGTTTCATTACCGGTGCCGGCGGCAAAGTTCTGGGTAGTATCAAAGTTCCTTTAAACTCGCCGGACTTTTCATCGTTTCTGCTCCAGGCAGCCTCTCAACCGTTCTCCGTTCTGGCCCTTGCGACAGCCGGAGGCGATACGATCAATTTGATCAAACAGACTGCGGAGTTCAGGGCACTTAAGGAAAAACAAGAGCTGGCGAGCCTCTTGTTTTACATCAATGATATAGGCCCGTTGGGATTGAAGGCGGCGCAGGGCCTTCTACTCGCCAATTCCTTCTATTGGGATGCGAACGAAGAGACACGCGCCTGGACAAAGCGTTTTCAGGCGTTTTCGGGTGGTAAGCTGCCGAACATGTTGCAGGCTGGCTTATACGCGGCCGTGACCCACTATCTGAAAGCGATCGACGCCGCAGGTACCGATGAGCCCAAGGCGGTCGCCAGGAAAATGCGTGAGTTGAAGGTGAACGACTTCTACAACAAGAATGTCGAGATCCGGCCCGATGGGCGCGTGCTGCACAAGATGTTTCTCATGCAGGTCAAGACGCCTGAAGAGTCCAAGCATGAAAACGATTACTACAAGATTCTTTCCGACCTGCCCGGAAACGACGCATTTCGTTCAATGAGCGATGGAGGCTGCCCGCTCGTGCAGGCGAATAGCCGGTAGCAGATGCCAAGCTCTGATTGCCGCAGTCGGATTGGCTTACAGTTATTGCCATGATCCCGCCTGCGCTGGCTACTTTATGCCGTGCCTAACCCCAGTCGGGTAGGCGAGCGCCATCGATGGGAATCGAAATTTATCGGCGGCGCTTCGCCTATCCGGTATCGATGCGCCTTGGTCCGATCAGCTTGGCCGGGGCGAGGATAGCTTGCGGTATGTCATGCCGCCGGTCTGGCGTCTGTGCTCAACATGGTTGGTTGGGCCGTCCTGATCGGGGGCGCGGTTCCTGAAACAGCCGGGAGCCGAAGCGTGACCGCGGCGGTGACAAACAAGACCCACCCACGTAGCACGTTCTCGTGCACGTCAAGATTACGCGCAGTTTGCGACGCCGTCCCCGCACTCCCTGACCAGCTTCACCGTCAGAACTCGAACTCTCGGCCAAGCTTCTGCATCTGCATGGGGTCCTCCGGTCTTATGAAACACCCAATCTCGGTGTCCATCAAACCGGCAGCAGCTCATAATTCTCCGACTTATAGCCAAGCAAGATGCGGTTGACGACATGCTTTCGTTCCCGACGCGGAGGTGGTTCGCGCGGTTGTCGTAGGCGCCATCTTATGACACCATCCTGACGTCCACCTCTCTTAGTCTTCAAATGTCTTATGCCACACAGCAAATTTGCCTGGGAAAAGCTGTCGGATGCGGAGTTGCTTGCACGACGCCTGAGCAGTTTGAAAGTTGGCATCAAAGGCACTTGGCTCGAGGATTGTCTCGCAACTCTGCATGAAGAACTCGAAGAGCGGGGGATTCGGCTGCGGCCGCACGCATGGATATCGAGCGAATGGTTCAGTCCGGCAAGTACGCCTGGCATCGCCATTCCCTTCTACCTAGCTCATCCTCGTCTGATGAAGATCGAGAGGAAGATGATGCTTGAGGTCGAGGGAGGTACCTGGTCCGAGTGCATGGCAATTCTCCGTCATGAGGCTGGCCACACCGTGCAACATGCCTATCAGCTACACCGCCGCCGACGTTGGCAGAAACTATTTGGCCTGTCCTCGAAGCGATATCCGCGCCATTACAAGCCTAATCCGGCTAGCCGGCGGTACGTCCAGCATCTTCGACTCTGGTACGCTCAAAGCCATCCAGACGAGGATTTCGCCGAAACTTTCGCGGTGTGGCTGCGGCCGAGATCGAACTGGCGGACTCGCTATGCTGACTGGCCGGCGTTGAAGAAGCTGGAGTATGTTGATGAACTAATGGGAGAGCTTGCCGGCAAACGGCCGCTGCTCACGACGAAGGAACGCGTTGAGCCCTTGGCTGAACTCAATCAGACGCTTGGCGAGCACTACCAGAAAAAGCAGGCGTTTTACGCCTTCACACCGCCGAAGACTTACGATCGCGACCTCTCTCGGTTATTTTCTGCTGATCCGCGGCACTCGAGAGCGCAGCCGGCATCGCGTTTCATTCGACGGCATCGTGCTTCTATCCGGCAATTGGTTGCGCGGTGGACCGGCGAGAACCAGCTGACGCTCGATGCGGTCCTGGATGATATGATTTCTCGCTGTCGCGAACTCAATCTTCGTGCCGTCGGTTCAGAACGAAAGCTCGTGATGGACTTTACCGTGTTGCTGACAGCCAAAACCGTGCATACGCTATTCGGCCCGTCACGACGCAGATGGATCGCGCTATGAGACGCTTGCGTATTCTCGTGCTCATGCACCCTGATTTCGTGCCACCGGACTCGACCGATGGGTACACCGCGCAGGAAATCAATCGATGGAAAACGGAATATGACGTCGTAAGCACATTGCGAGCGATGGGGCATGACGTTCGTCCGCTCGGTGTGCAGGAGGAAATCAAGCCGGTGCGCGATGAGATCGAAGGTTTCAAACCGCACGTCGTGTTTACGTTGCTGGAAGAATTTCACTATCAGACGGCATACGACCAGCACATCGCAAGCTTTCTCGAATTGATGAAAGTCCCTTATACCGGCTGCAATCCGCGCGGCTTGGTGCTGGCACGCGGCAAGGATCTGTCGAAGACGCTGGTGCATCATCGCCGAGTCGCGGTCCCGGCCTTCGCCGTGTTTCCGATGCGGCGCAAAGTCAAACGACCGCAACGCCTGGCACTGCCGCTGATCGTCAAGAGCCTGAACGAGGATGGGTCAACCGGCATCTCGCAGGCGTCGATTGTCGATACGGACGAGAAACTCGCGGAACGGGTTGCCTTCATTCACGCGCGGGTTGAAACTGCTGCTATCGCCGAGCAATTCATCGAAGGGCGTGAACTTTATGTGAGTGTGCTCGGCAACAATCGACTGAAGGCTTTACCCGTATGGGAATTGAAGTTTGGCGCCATGGGCGATGCGCGGCGCATTGCGACCGAGAAGGTTAAGCATGACACCAGTTACCAGCAGCGCGTCGGAATCGCGGATGGACCAGCCGAAGATCTGGCGCCGGAAGTATCCGCCCGCATTCAGCGAACAGCAAAACGCATCTATCGAACGCTAGGGCTCGATGGGTACGCGCGCATAGACTTTCGTCTTTCGTCCGATGGGACGCCATACTTCATTGAGGCGAATCCAAACCCCGAAATCGCAGAGAGCCAAGAGTTTGCTAAAGCAGCTCAGCACGATGGCATCGACTATCCGGATTTACTGCAGCGCGTTGTGAATCTAGGAATCAGGCGGGCCAAGGCCGGCGTATCCGTGGGTTAGAAAGTAGGTCACGTACTCGCAATGCTGTCGTTCTTATAGGCGTGACACGAGAGCATAATAATAAGTATCTGCTCCACTACTCGCGCGGTGTGATTTTTCTGGCTGTGCCGTATGCCAAGGCGTTGGATCTATCGCCTCTCATCGAATGAATTGTGAGCATCTGCCCGGGCTTGGCCTCTTGATGAAAGACGCGGGCGGGGCTCTGGGGATGACCACTTGGTGAACTGAGATCTGACCACCAGAACGTCTTGGCCGAGTTCGCAGAACTTCTCTCATTGCAACGGACATTCGAGATTCCGCTAGACCATGAGGGTGAGATCGCTGCGTCAGCCGAGAGTGATGCAGGATGTTCTGTGACGGTCTGGCACGTCGTCGGTAGGTGTCGTGTGTCGTCATCCTGATGTGCGCTAGCTGGAATCCGGATCATGAATTACGCATGGCGCTTTGTTGTAACTTCTGCTTGACAGCCAAAAAGAATGGACGTGCAATGCCGCTCAAGAAAAGGGTGGCAGATTAAGTCTCCGGGGAAGGAAATTGCCGATGCCCATTCTGGAAGATCTGGTTGCATCCCCTTCAGAACGCTTGAGAGCGGTATCTCGAATTAGAGACAATCAGTAATTGTTCCGGTGGCTTCGATGACACGATGCCATTGGTTGATCCGAGTTTTGCTTATCGTCGCTGTAATGATGGGGTGGGGGCGTTTGCCCGCACTTGCAGGAACCGGTTTTATCCACGTCTCGAACGTTTGGGTGAGCGCAAACGACAAGTTAGGGGCCGATGTCCCTTTGTTGATGACAATCAGGAACGACGCCGCTGATGACGATCGGTTGTTGCGGGTGAGATGTCCGTTCGTAAATTTTTCTGAACGACACATTGTAGATCGGGGTGAGGGAGCTCCGGCTATGCGATCGATCAAGTCGATTCCAATTCCGGCCAGGACGACGGTCGAACTGAAGGCAGACGGATACCACGTCATGTTGCTTCAAACCCGCCAGAAGCTGGTTGAAGGCGCACAACTCGCTTGCTCCGTGACTTTTCAAAATGGTGGAGTTGTAGAAACGGAGGTGCAGGTTCGCAGCTTACCCTGACTCTAACAGCGGTCGATAGTCCGCTGAGCGAGATCTTCGTAATGGAGCATCCGGATGTGCTGGCTGCTCTCATAAGAATATCAAGAAGATGTCCCGGAGGAAAAGCTATGAAACGAAATGTGAGAACTTACAGGCGGACGAAACTGCTCGCGACGGCTGTTGCGATTGCCGGCTTTGCGAGTGTGATCCCAGCGCTCGCGGCCGATGAAGTAACCCAGGAGCGCTTGCTCAACGCCGACAAAGAAGCCGGAAACTGGCTTCTTCATCATAAGAATTATTCCGCACATCGCTTTTCGAGTCTGCACGAGATCAACCGCGACACGGTGAAGAATCTGAAAGTCGCGTGGACGATGCATCTTGGCGGTGTCGAAGGTGGCGGTATCTGGACCCACGGCGGCCTCGAAGGGACACCGATCGTCGAAAACGGCTTCATGTATGTCACCGACGGTTGGGGTTCAGTTTACAAGATCGATGCGCACGGTGGTAAAGGTGCGTTGCTCTGGAAGATGGATCCCAAGACTGATCACGATTGGGCCGGCGCGGTTGCCTGCTGCGGCGTTGACAATCGCGGCGTGGCGCTGTGGGGCGATCTTGTCGTATCTCATACGCTCGATGGCAGACTGATCGCGACCAATAAGGAGACGGGTCAGGTTGCGTGGCAGCGTCAGGTTGCCGATCCCGACAAGGGAGAAGTGATCACGGGGGCGCCGCTGATCGTCAAGGATATGGCCATTACCGGCGTTGCCGGTGCAGAATACGGAATCCGTGGCTGGATCGCTGCGACCGACCTGAAAACGCAAAAGGAAGTTTGGCGCACCTATACGATCCCGGGCAAAGGCGATCCGGGGCATGAGAGCTGGAAAGACGACAAGAATGCCGCCGCAACCGGTGGCGGTTCGACTTGGGTGACCGGCAGCTACGATCCGGCCACCGACACCATCATCTGGGGCGTCGGTAATCCCGGCCCGGATTGGGACAACGCCTATCGGCCGGGCGACAATCTTTATACCGACAGTTCGCTGGCGCTCGATGCCACGACCGGCAAGATTAAGTGGCACTACCAGCATACGCCAAACGATCCCTACGATTACGACAGTGTGGCGGAAAACGTTCTGGTCGACGTTCCCGGCAAGAACGGCCCGCAGAAGCTGGCACTGGAAGCGGATCGCAACGGGTTCGCTTACGCGATCGATCGCACCACGGGCAAATTTGTCTGGGGGCTGCCCTTCGTCAAGAAGGTGACCTGGACCAAGGGGATCGATCCGGAATCCGGCAAACCGGTGGAGTACGATCCGAACAAGTCGGTGCAGCAATATGCAGTGACGCCGAACCGGACAGACAAGACGACGGATATCTGTCCGGGCAACATGGGCGGCAAGAACTGGCCGCCGACGGCTTATAACCCGGACCTCAAGCTCTGGTACATTCCCGTCATCGAAAGCTGCAACCGGATCACGCCCGAGGCGATGACTCCGGACAAGATCAAGCCGCGTGAGTTCTTCACGGGTGGCGGACCGAGCCAGCCGTTCAAGATCACCGGTAGCGTGACGGCCATCGATGTGACGACAGGCAAGATCGCGGGCAAAGCCGAGATGCCGTATCCCAACCTGGGTGGCATTCTGG
>JAFKKL010000149.1 GCA_017305595.1 Hyphomicrobiales bacterium
GCAGGAGCCGATCGAACACGATCCGGCGGAGATCAGCTACGACGAGCAGCGCTACCCCGCACGTCCGCGCCGGCTGCGTACGATGCCATATGCCCCGAACACCATTGCCGCCGTTACTGCGAGGCAAAGGTAATAGATCGACATATCGCTGACGAAGCTGAAGCCGAAGATCTGAGCCGGTTCAAGCGTCAATCCGTTCGATCCGCCGAACCACGATTGGGGCAGGTTGAGAATCAGGAAGTGAAACAGCGTCTGCGCCGCAATGGTGGTCAGCGCCAGATAGAATCCCTTGATGCGCACTGCCGACAGGCCGAAGATGAAGCCGAACAGCGCGGCCGCACAGCCGCCGAGCGGAATGCTGAGCCAGAACGGCAGATTGAACTTGATGGCGAGCGCGCCGGTGGCGTAAGCGCCGACCCCCATGAAGGCAGCCTGACCGAGATTGATCTGCCCCGCATAGCCCATGTTGATCTGCAGCCCGATCACCACGACCGCCATGATCAGCATGTTGGTCGAGATCGCCACCAGACGCGGCCCCAACACATGGGGTAGCACGACCAACGCGATCAGAAGCAGAGCGAGCGCGATCCATTGTCCGCGCGTGCGGACCAACGCCTGATCGCGTTCGAAACTGGTGGCGAATACGCCTGCCGGATCCATCGGTCAGACCCTTTCGATGGTCTTCCAGCCGAACATTCCGGTCGGCCGAATGAAGAGAATGAGCAGCATGATAATGAATGGGAACACCGTGCCGATGGCGCCGCCGACGATCGGATCGAGATAGGCCGTCACCAGCCCCTGGATGATGCCGACGATCAGACCCGCCAGCAGAACGCCAGCGATCGCCTCGAAGCCCGCCAACAGTGCCACCGGCAATGCCGCGAGCCCAATATCGGACGCGAGGAAGTTGAGCGACTTGCCGCTGAGGAAGATGATCGCACCGAGCGTGGAGAGCACCGCACCGAGGACCCACGCGAAGGCGATGGAGCGCTTCACCGAAATACCCATCGACAACGCGACCTGATGATCCTCCGCCACCGCCGTCATGCGCAGCCCGGCGCGGGTGCGGTTGAAGAACCACGAGAGACCGAAGCCGACGATTACGGTGATGACGCCGCCGACCAGCAGCGAGCGTGGAATCAGAATATCGCCGATGATCACCGGTTGCAGTGGGAAGATGATCGGGAACGACCGCACTTGCGGGCCGAACAGCACGAGGATCAGGCCGCGGATCAGGATCAGCAATCCGATCGTGACCATCACCATCGCAAACACGGATTCGCCGGCGAGGCGGGAGAAGAAGATGCGCTCGACCAAAAGCCCGAAGATCGCCGCCGCGACAAAGGCGAGCGGCAGACCAACCCAGAGCGGCAGCCCCATGGAGGCGACCATCCACCAGACGATGAAGCCGCCGAACACGACGAGTTCGCCTTGAGCGAAGTTGAACACCTTCGATGCGCGATAAATCACCACGAAACCCATGGCGATGAGGGCATACAACAGCCCGACCAATGCCCCGTTGATAAGGTAGTTGATAAAATCGATCATGCGGTGGCTCGCAATTGTTCGGGGGTGCCGGCCTTGGTCCCGTTGGCGACATCGTGGATCGCGACGCCGGCGGAGAGTGTGCCCTTGCGCCCGTCCTGATAGGTCACCGCGATCTCGAGCGCCTGATGATCCCGGCCACCATACATCGCGTCGATCAGGGCAGCGTAGCGTTCCGCAAGGAATTCGCGGCGCAGCTTGCGCGTGCGCGTCAATTCGCCTTCATCTGGATCGAGTTCTTTCGGGAAATTGGCGAAGCGCTGCACCCGCGCATGTTCGGGCAGGAATATGTTGACACGCGCGATCTCGCCGCGCACCAGCTCGGCGACTTCGGGTTTCTGCGAAAGATCAGTAAAAGTGGAGAAGCTGATGTTGCGGTCTTCCGCCCAACGCGACACCACGCTCATGTCGATGTTGATCAGCGCGCCGATATAGTCGCGCGTCTCGTCGCCGAGCGTCATGATGTCCTTGATGAACGGGCTGAAGCGCAGCCGCGTTTCGATGAACTGCGGCGGGAATCGCTCGCCCGAGCGAAGCTGCCGCAAGTCGTCGAGACGCTCGAGAAACACGAGTTCGCCGCCGTCGGTGACCGACACTGCGTCGCCAGTGCGATACCAGCCGTCCTGCACGCGCTGCGCGACGCTATCGGGCTTCTTGTGATAGCCTTGGAAGAAGCTGCCGCCGCGAATCAGCAGTTCACCTTCGTCCGACACCTGCCACTCCAGCGCCGCGCCAGACTCCGGATGTGCTACCAGCCAATGCCCGACGGTTTCGAGATTGTAGCGATCGCCCTGATGGAGGGTCAGCAGACCGATTTCCGTCGTGCCGTAAATGTTGCGCAACGGCACACCGATAGCATGAAACAACCGGAACACATCTGGAGCCATGGTGGCACCGCCGCATAACGCGAGCTTGATGCGCGTGAGACCAAGCTTGTCACGAAGCGGCTTCAGCACCAGCATTTCTGCCAGCGGCAATGCAAGCCGCGCAGCGAAGGGGATCGGCTTGCCTTCGAGCCGAGCCACATGAACCTTGTGGCCGATATCGACGCCCCACGCGTAGATCGCTCGCCGCGTTCGGCCGGCATCGAGCATCCGCCCTTGAATGGTGGCGGCGAGGCTTTCCCATTGCCGCGGCGCGAACACCATGACCTCGACCGCGAGTTCGCGGATGTTATTAAGAACCTCCTCAGGCGACTCCGGAAAGTTGACCACCAGCGGCATCAGCAGGCCGATGGTAACGCCGAAGAATTGCTCTGTCGCCCAAGCCGGGGCGATGTAGGTGAGATATTCCATGCCCGGCTTGATGCCGGTCGCCGCGATAACGCGATGCGCGTTGTCGACGAGATAGCGATGCGTCAACACCACGCCCTTGGGTCGCCCGGTAGTGCCCGACGTATACGACAGCACCGCGATATCATCGGGCTGCCCCGCC
Source organism: Hyphomicrobiales bacterium (assembly GCA_017305595.1). Lineage (GTDB taxonomy): Bacteria > Pseudomonadota > Alphaproteobacteria > Rhizobiales > Xanthobacteraceae > 62-47. Next base: position 2,980 of record JAFKKL010000149.1, read on the forward strand.
TCGACCAGTTTGCGGAAACAATCGGCATCCTCGGCATGACGCGCACGCCCAACTTCGAGCACGTTTTCGAACGGCGTCAGCCGCGCATGGTGATAGGACCACATCCCGGTGTTGTCCCAGTAGATCAGCTGACGCAGATGCGGCACGCGATCGAGGATCGCCAGCCCCTTATCCACCTGCTCCTGATCCTGCGCCACCAGACAAACCGCATCGCTGTCATTAAGCAGGTATTCGATTTCGTCGGCGGTGATATCCGGATAGAGCGAGACGATCTTGCAGCCGATTGAAAAAGCCGCGAACTCGCTCCAAAAATTCTCCGGCTCGTTCTCGCCGATGATGGCAACGGTTTCGCCGCGACGAATGCCCATCGCATCGAGACCAAGCGCAAAGGCTCGCACTTTTTCCAGTACATCGCCGTAGGTGTATTCGCGCCAAATGCCGCGATACTTGTGCCGCTCGACAAGTTGGCCGGGGGCGGCGCCGGCGCGATCCAGCAGCAGTTGCGGAATGGTACGCATCGGCAGCATCAGCGATTCCCCTCGCCCAGATACGCCTTCAGCACCGCCGGATTTTCCTGAATCTCACGCGGCGTTCCCTCCGCGATCTTGCGCCCGAAATCGAGCACGACAATGCGGTCCGCAAGATCCATCACGACGCCCATATCATGCTCCACCAGCACCACGGGAATCCGCCGCGCCTCACGCACGTCGAGAATAAAGCGGGCGAGATCTTCCTTCTCCTCTGTGTTCATGCCTGCCATCGGCTCGTCCATCAGCAGGATGGTGGGCTCCTGCGCCAGCGCGCGGCCAAGATCGACGCGCTTGCGCAAGCCGTAGCCGAGGCTGCCGACCGGCTGGTGGCGGATCGACTCGATTTCAAGCAGTTCGATGATTTCCTCGACGACTTCGCGGTGGCGCATCTCCTCGCGCCGGCACGCGCCGAAATAGAGAAACGCCGACGGGACCGAACTTTTCATGTGAATGTGACGGCCGACCATGATGTTTTCGATCACGGTCATATTCGAGAAGATGTGCGTGCCCTGGAAGGTTCGCGCCAGACCGGCGCGCACGATATTATGGACCCCCATGCCGGAGATCACAGAACCATTGAAGCGCACTTCACCTTGTTGCGGCCGATAGAACCCGCTGAGGCAATTCATCAGTGAAGTCTTGCCGGCGCCGTTCGGTCCGATCACCGCCAGCAGTTCGTCCGCGCCGACCGAAATCGACACCTTGTCGAGCGCGACGACGCCGCCGAAGGCCATCCGGATACCGTCCGCAACCAGGACCGCCGAGTTTTGCGCCGCAGCGGAATTTTGCGATGGCGAATAGATCGGTGAAACGGCACTCAACATGCACCTCCTTCACCAGCGCAATCCTGCGACATTCATCCTCCCCCAGGTATGCGGCATTTCGACCGAGTCAGCGCCTTACCTTAAAGTCGGTCGATCCTTGGCGGATTTTTATGACCAAACAGGTTTATTTTTAACTTGATAGTCAATTTACGTCAAGCCCGCTCGCAATCGCACGACCGGTCGCCGCGGGATGTTGTCGGGCGTGCCTGTAGATTTCAGCAACTCCTTAGCGGCATCGACCGACGTCGCTAACCTTTAATCGTAGGGGAAACGCCGCTTCCGCGCGCATCGCAGTTCGCATTCATCGTTCCGACGTGCGGCCAATAACACCACCGTCACGCCTTTCCGGGGCGGATGACAACGCAGAAAGCGGAAGCAGATATAACGGCGATTATTAAATTGACCACAGCGTTAAATAACCTAATATCAGGTCGAATAGAGAGATTGCCATGCCTGGCTGGGCAACGTCACCCGCTCAGTCCATTCGACTGCAAAGCGACACGGTCTACCGGCGCCGCGCAATCTCCGATAATGACATGCAGGAGGATCCGGGATGGCGCAGCCCGAAAAGAAATCTTTTTCGTTCCTGAGCGATCAGCAGATGATGGTGCGCGACGTCGCACGCGGCGTGGCCACCGATGCGATCGCACCAACCGCGGCCGAGCGCGATCGCACAGCGGCCTGGCCGCATGCTGAACTGAAGACACTCGCCAGTCTCGGCTTCATGGGCATGCTGCCGCCCGAACAATACGGCGGCTCCAACGCCGGCTTTCTTTCTTACTGCCTGGCGCTCGAGGAAATTGCCGCTGCGGATGCCGGCGTCGGCACCATTTTTCACGTCCACAACGTGACGGCCTACACCATCGCTCTGCATGGCACCGAAGAGCAGAAGCAGAAGTATCTGCCGCCGATGCTACGCGGCGAGAAGATCGGCGCCTTCCTCCTCACCGAACCACAAGCCGGTTCAGACACCGCGGCGTTCCGCGCCACCGCGCGCCGTGACGGCGATCACTACGTGCTCAACGGCACCAAGCAGTTCATCTCCAACGGAAGCGAGGCCGGCATGACCATCGTGCTGGCCCGCACCGATCCGCAGGCTGGCAGAAAGGGCTTCACGACGTTTCTCGTCGACCCCGCCAGTTCCGGCTACAACATTGCACGCGTCGAGGACAAACTCGGACAGCGCACGGCGCACATTGCGCAGATCCAACTCGACAACCTTCGGGTGGCAGCTTCGAATGTGCTCGGCGAAGTCGGGGGCGGCTACAAGATCGTGATGGGCGGCCTGTCCGACGGGCGCATCGCGATTGCCGCGCAGGCGGTCGGCGTCGCGCAAGCTGCACTCGATGCGGCAATTCGCTATGCCAGCGAGCGCGAAGCCTACGGCAAACCGATCGCCGCATTACAGGCGGTGAGCTTCCATCTCGCCGAGATGGCGGCCCAAGTGGATGTCGCGCGGCAATACTATATCCACGCCGCGCGTCTGCTCGAGGCCGGCGCGCCCTGCGCCAAGGAAGCGGCCATCGCCAAACTCACCGCCTCGGAGATGGCGGAAAAGGTCTGCTCGGACGCCCTGCAAATCCACGGCGGCTACGGCTATCTGAAGGATTTTCCGGTCGAGCGTTACTATCGCGACGTTCGCGTCTGCAAAATCTACGAGGGGACCAGCGATATCCAGAAGCAGATCATCGCGCGCAGCCTCTCAGCCTGACGTTCGACGAATTGACTTTGAAGCCATAGTTTTGACTATGGCACTCGAAAGCGCGATTCGGCCAAGAGGCCGTGGATTATCTGGCATGATCTCATGAAGAAGGCTTCGACAGCAAGACGCGGCCGCCACGCCTCGGCGTGGAAAAGCGTCGTTTTGAGCCGGGAGCAACAGTTCTCGCTCAAACGGGCCGCACTGCTTCGCGAAGCCGGCCGCGCCTTCAGTCTACGCGGCTATCACAACACCTCGCTCGAAGACGTCGCGAAGACGCTGGATGTCACCAAGGCGGCGCTCTACTACTACGTTAAGAACAAGCAGGAAATTCTCTTCGAATGTCACATGCTGTCGCTCGATTTCGGAGACGAAGCGATGAAGTATTGCGAGGAGAACGGCAAGACCGGCTTGGAAAAGATTCTTCTGCTGGTCGACAAGTATGTCCGAACCATCACCAGCGAGATGGGCTCCTTCGCCGTGCTTGGTGAGTATTATGCGCTCGAACCGCACAACAAGGCGATCGTCGGCAAGCGCCGTGACAAGTTCGATCGCGCTTTCCGCAAGCTGATCGCCGAGGGCTTGAGTGACGGCACCGTCCGCGCCGTCGACCCCAAGCTGACGGTGTTCTTCTTCATGGGATCGATCAACTGGATGACGCGCTGGTTCACGCCGGAGGGATCAGCCAGCGGCGAGGAAATCGCCCGCCAACTGGTCGACCTGGTGAAGGGCGCATTGCGTGCACGCTGATCGCAACACGACGGCCGCGGTCGACACGGCGCGAATCTCTACTTGCGGCCCACCCAGATCGGCTTGCGTTTCTCGACAAACGCATTGATCCCCTCGCGCGCATCGGCATGCGCCATGTTCCGCACCACGAGTTCGCCGGAATACTCGTAAGCATCGGAAATCGGCATCTGAAGCTGGCGATAGAATGCCTGCTTGCCGAGCGCCAGCGTATAGGTCGATTTCGAGGCGATCTCCGCCGCCAGGGATTTGACGGTTTCGGCGAGTTGCTCGGGCGCGACCACGTCGTTAACGAGCCCGACCCGCAACGCGAACTCCGCATCATAAAGGCGCCCCGTGGTCAACATCTGCATCGCGTGCTTCGGCATCACGGTGCGTGACAACGCCACCATCGGCGTCAGACACCACAGGCCGATATTCACGCCGGGGGTTGCGAACCGCGCTTCGCTGGAAGCAATCGCCAGATCGGCGCTGGCGACCAACTGGCACCCGGCGGCTGAAGCCACGCCCTCGACGCTCGCAATGATGATCTGCGGCTGATCGCGCATCGCCCGCATCATCGCCGAACATCGGGTAGACACCGTCTTGAAGAACTCCGGATCGGTCTCCCCGTCGAATTCCGTCAAGTCATGTCCTGCGCAAAAAATCTTCTTGCCGATTCCGCCCAGCACGATCACCGCAACCGACGGCTCTAGCCGCAAATCCATCAAATGGCGGGTCAATGCGTCGATCGTCGCCAGCGACAGACTGTTGCCGTTGCGCGGCCGATTCAACGACAGAAAGGACACCGCTCCCTGATCCTCGCGGACAACAAGTTCCTCGCTCATGACGGTTTCCCTTCCACGTTCCTCTTCAAACGACTGGTGATAGCAATAACTTCAAAGTTATATCTCGACAATGGCAGCAGTTGTCTCTCTCCTGCGGAAGCAAGTGAACATCATCATCTGCATTCCCCGCCACGATCTTCGTCATTGCCCGATCGCCGGTTGCATCGTGCCGAGAAAGCTTACCACCGCCAGAACCATCCATCCCAGAACCTGTTCTCCAAGCACGTGGTTGCGCAGCCGGGCGGACCACCTGCTCCATTCATCGGGCGCGTCGATGCGCGCCTTGTTCATCGACGGGACAAGCCAGAAGCGGTTCGCACCCGCGAGCGCCAGCATGACGCCGAACAGCACAAGCTTTCCAAGAAGAAACTGGCCGTATGACGTTGTCAGCAATCCGGCCGGCGGTCCAACGAGAAACCAGCTGTTGACGAGGCCAGATCCGATCAACGTCGCTACCGCGATGTAACCCATGCCGGAGAACCGCAACAAAATCTGCCCCACCTGCCTCGGCTCAACCACCAAGCCTGCTGCGCCGGAGCGACGCAGGATCGCCGCAAGCGGGATGAGTCCTCCAAGCCAGGCCCCCGCAGCAAGAAGGTGCGCGCCGTCCGATATTGTATGAATGGCGCCGGCCCATCCCTCCTCGACGCGAGCGTGGCCCGTCCCCGCGAGCGACGCCAGTAGAACCGCAGCAAGAACCGGCATCGTCCAAGCGCGATGATCCGCGACCGCGTCCCAACGAACGCTCGACGCTGCCATCCCGACGACGGCAAGCGCAACCAGCATGCGCAACGACCAGACTTTGCCGAAACTCGTGCCGTCAACAATCGCACGCAGCGTCTCTGGGTCGACAAGATCGCCAATCCCGTCTCCCATGCTTGCAACCACAAATGCGAACCAGAACAGACCACTCACCAACGCAGCAACGGCCGTCCAGAAACTCCATTTTCTTCGCCACCGGCTTAGGGCAAGCGGTTCGGTCTCCATGCAGGCGTAGAGCGGAAAAAACGTCAATCCGGCGAGAGACGTCACCGCCGCATAATGCAACAACCTCGCGACGAGCAATCCGGCTTCGATCATCAGCGGCTCACGCTGAACGAATAGGTCCCCTTGATACGATGTGTGTCGTCCGAAACCGCGTGCCAGTCGACCCTGTATTGACCGGGAGCCAAATCCTCCATGACCGGCACCACCAACCGCCTCTTGTCACCGGGATCGATCATCGCCTTGCCGGTCGCGACTATTCGGCCCGCTTTGTCCTTGATCTCGACGCCGGAGAATTTCGGAATAACCGCCTCGTTGAACGTAATCCTGATCTGCTTCGGCGGCGCCGTCACCGCACCCACCGCGGGCTCGGCCGCCTGAAGTTGAGGATGCGCAAGGGCTGTCCCACCGGAGAAAACCGCTGCGAGAATTGTAAGTACCATTATGGACGTGGTCCGCATCTCATTCTTCCTGTTGACGTATCGGATGCGGAATACCGATCGGCATTCCGCGGCATATAAGGAACGACACGGCGCACGATATCGCCGCGTCGCACTGTGTGAGCGTTACTTCCCCTTCTGCATTCTGGTGATGGCGAGACCCGAGGCCGTCCGTTGAGCTTCGAACTGCACTTTGTCCCCCACCTTGACTTGTTTCAGCATCGTCGGGTCCTGAACGCGAAACACCATGGTCATGCCCTCGTCCATATCGAGGCTTTTGATCGGACCGTGCTTCAAGGTGATCTTTCCGGCGGTCTCGTCGACCTTCCTGACCTCACCCTTCACCATCTCCGCTCGCGCCATGGTCGCAGCTGACACTGCGAAGGAGACAGTAAGAATTCCGGCTATGAGGTTGCGTGTTTTCATGATCATTCCTCTTTGGTTATGCCTTCCGTCGGAAAGCTGTCAGTGACGCCGTCGGCATTTGCCGCGGCCGTCGTCATCGCACCCGCAGCCGGTACGCTTACATCTTCCTACCGTCGGTATGGTTGTGCTTCATCCCTTTCATCGGCCGCTTGGAGTCCATCGGCGGTTTGGTCTGCGCGGAAGACGGAGGCGGCACGCTGACGGACGCGACCTCGTGGGCGACCGTACCTTCGGGAAACTTGTAAGGACCGGGATCGCTGTAATCATCGCGGCCGAGCCCTTCGCGGATCTTCATCACCGTGAACATGCCGCCCATTTCGATTGGCCCAAATTGTCCGGAGCCCGTCATCATCGGCAGTGTATTGTCCGGCGCGGGCATTTCCATCTCGCCCATCGCCATGCCGGTTTCTCCCATCACCATGGCATCGGGCGCGAGCTTGCCGACCGCTTTCGCAAGATCTTTCCGCGACACGCCGATCAGATTACGCACGTCGTGGCCCATGGCGTTCATGGTGTGATGCGACTTGTGACAATGGAACGCCCAGTCGCCGGGATTGTCGGCCACCATGTCGAATGCACGGATGGCGCCGACCGGCACGTCGATGGTCGTCTCCGGCCATTGCGCGGTTTCAGGAATCCAGCCGCCATCCGTACAACTCACGCGTATATCGTGACCGTGAGCATGGATCGGATGATTGGTCATCGTCAGATTTCCGATCCGCACGCGCACCTTGTCGCCGAGACGGATCGGAAGCGGATCGATGCCGGGAAACACGCGGCTGTTCCAGGTCCACATGTTGAAGTCGGTCATCTCGTTGACCTTCGGCAGATAGGTGCCGGGGTCGATGAGATAGGTGCTCATGATGAAGACGAAATCGCGATCGACCGGGCGGAACGACGGATCGCGCGGGTGCACGACGAACATACCCATCATGCCCATCGCCATCTGCACCATCTCGTCGGAGTGCGGGTGATACATGAAGGTGCCGCTCTTCTTCAGAACGAACTCGTAGACAAAGGTTTTGCCCGGCGTGATATGCGGCTGCGTCAATCCACCGACGCCGTCCATGCCGTTCGGCAGGATCATGCCGTGCCAATGAACGGTGGTGTGCTCCGGCAGCTTGTTGGTGACGAAGATGCGCACCTTGTCGCCTTCCACTGCCTCGATCGTCGGGCCCGGCGCCTGGCCGTTGTATCCCCACAGATTCACCTTCATACCGTCAGCGAATTCGCGGACCACCGGCTCTGCAACGAGATGAAACTCCTTCCAGTCGCCGTTCATGCGCCAGGGCAGCGACCAGCCGTTGAGGGTGACGACCGGGCGATAATCCGGTCCGCTGGTCGGATGCAGCGGTGGCTGCATCGTCGCCTTGTCCATGATCGGCGCTTCCGGAATAGTCGCAGCCTGCGCGCGGCCACTCACCGTACTGACGCCGACCAGCGCCGCGGTCCCCAAAAATCCTCTTCGCGATAACATGCGCGTTCTCCTTCAATGGCCGCCGCCGCCTGCCAGGGCAGTGGCGGCCGGGCGCGATTCCGTTTGGGTTTCTCCTGAGCCGCCCCCGTTCACGGCGGTCTGCAGGTCCGATTGGGCGAGCCAGAAATTGCGCTTGGCATCGATTGCGGCCCGCATCGACGCGATGCGCTGACGCGTCTCGACCAGCAGCGCGAAAACATCCACCTGCATGCTGGAGAAACGCAGTTGCATTTCCTCGGTGATGATTTTTCGAAGCGGGAGAACCTCGCGCTGGTACTGCCGCGCGATCTCATAGGTCGATCGATAGGTTCGATAGGCATCGCGCGCTTCCGAACGCACATTGACTGCCTTCTCGGTCAGGCGATTGAAGGCCTGGTTGTAGGTTTCGGCCGCCTGCCGTACCTGCACTTCACCACCGTCGAAGATCGGAATCTGAAACTGGATGTCGAAGCCGCGTTCGCGGAAGCGCGAGCCATCCGGGTCCCGAGTGGTCTTCGCGATGCCCGCGACATCGAGCAGCGTCACGAAGCGAGTTACCTCGGTGAGGTTGAGCGTCTTTGCTAAAGCATCCAGTTCGATCCGTGCGATCTGCAAGTCGATGCGATGCATCACTGCATCGACCTCGATCGACGGCAACGCCGATGGATGCCGCGGCAAGGACGGTAGCGTCTTCGGGATACGGAAGGCGAGATCGCCGCCCCATAGACCCATCAGGCGGGCAAGACGTTCGCGCGCGCTGATCGCCTCCTGGCGCATAGAGGCGAGATCGGCGGTCGTTTCCGCGTAGAAGACCTGCTCGCGTGCTTGATCGAGTTTGTTGAGCGAACCGGTTTCACCCAGCTTCGAAGCAAGCTTCGCCGTCGCTTCCGCCGTCGATTTGGCATCGGTCAGAAGACCGATCATCTCATTTGCTGCGACAGTGCGATAGTAGGACCGCCGCACATCTGCCGCGAGCCTTAACGTCTCCAACGCCGCCCGCAGTTGTGCCTGATGGAAACGCTTCTTCGCGATCTCGGAGCGAAACGGCAGCGTCGCCAGCGCAAGGATGTCACCGACGACCTGCCGCTCGATTTCGACAGCCCCGCCGCCCGCGATTCGCGAGATCGAGAACGTCGGATTAGGCGGAAGACTGTCCTGAATCAGATCGGTCTCCGCCAATGCCAATTCATTATAGGCTGCCTGAAGGCCGCGATTGTTGAGCAGCGCAACCTGAACGGCAGTATCGACATTGAGCGTCTGACGCAGCAGCCGCTTGACAGTATCGTCCGCGATCTGCGCATCACCACCGGAATGGATCGCAATGACGTCTTTTTTGATCGCACCGTCCGTGATCTCCGCGACCGTGCTCATGCCGCGGTCGGACGAGAACGTCGCGCAGCCGGACAGGAAAAGGGAAGCGACGAGGACCAGCGCCAACCGTCTGCGACAGAGAATATTTTGATGCAGCGGCACGCTACGCAAAATCGTCATGACGCGCTCCTAATGCTCGTGACCGGATTTCGGTGATGGCGTGACGCGCCGGTTCTGCTCCTTCCAGCCGGATGGCGTGGTCGGGCGAAGGCTGGTGTAAGGCGCAACGGTCGATCGATAGCCAACGCCGGCGACCTTTGCGCCGGGATCGGCAGGGTCAGCGCCGGCCAGCGGCACCGTCTGCGCGGTGCAGCCGCCCAAAGCGATGACCGCGACAACTAACGCCGCGAACAACCCCGTCCGTTTTTCGAATCTTGCATGCACCACCGATGCAACGGCGGCGCCAGTCGCCCCAATCTGCGCTGACATAAGGATTTCCTGAATTGACGATGGGACCACAGGTGCGCATGCCCGAAACAGGCACGGCACCGCGTCATGATTGTCTCAGGTCAGGAAATGGGGGGACGGTAATGCACGGCGGGGACGTTGTCCGTCAGCTTGCGATAGCTGTCGGACACCCGGGCCGCCTTCGGCATCGAGGGTTGCATCATCGCAACGAACGGCGCGGGAAGCGCCGTCACGCACATCAGGCCGCAGCACTTTCCGTCCATTCCATGCGGCGCCTTGGCCGGGCTGGAATCGCTTTTCAGTGCAACGGCTTTCACGATGTGATCGGCGGATACATCAGCCTGCATCTGAATGCCGGAATGATGATGGGCGTGTGCATCCTTGTGAGCGTGCGGTACGCCTTCGTCATGCACGTGGACCATGCCAGAAGCATGATCCTCGCCAGTCAGGCAGTAAGGGTTGGCCTGACTGCCCGGCAATGCAAAGGAGAGCGTCGTAGCCAGCACGCAAAACAGATAGACCAGGGCGACAAACCACCC
>JAFKKL010000150.1 GCA_017305595.1 Hyphomicrobiales bacterium
GATCGCGACCATGCTGCTCAACAGCGCGAGCCTCAAGGAATCATTCGTCGAAACCGGCCACTAGCCCGAGGAGATCGCACTGAGATCGCCCGCTTCCTTGCGCAAGTCTGTCAGCACAGCGAGCGCGCGATCGCGATCGTTTTCAAGCAGCACGCGAAGACTCCGAACCGCTGTTTCGGGGTCTCGCCTGCGGATGGCTTCCAGCGTTTCCGTCATCAGATCCGCGGCCTCGCGGCGCACGCCTAGGGTGAGATAGTCAAGCGGTGTTTTCCAGATCGTCTCCCAGACGGTCTGGTTGGCGAGATCGATCGACAATTCCAACAGAAGCTCGTTGTCGGAGCCGTGCGCGATGGTTCGCACGGCGCGCGTCGTCACGCGCGCAAACGCGATGGGGTCACCGGTCTCCACCATCTCGTTGAGTTCAGCGCAGCGGCGCGCCAGTGTTTCCACATAGCTTTCGACGGGCGAAGTAGCCATCGTTCGCGCTGCCAACAGGGAGAGGGCGAGGCGGACGTTGAAAAGATCGGCAATCGACTTCAGCGAGAGCGGTCGCACATAAGCGCCACGTCGCGGCAGCAGGTCGACCATGCGCCGCCGTTCGAGAATGCGCAGGGCCTCGCGAACCGGCCCGCGGCTGACGCCGAAATTCTGCGCGAGATCGAGTTCGATCAGGCGTTCGCCGGCCTTGCGTCGGCCTGCGACGATGTCCGCTCCCAATTCTTCGGCAAGCTGCTCAGGGATCGTCCGCGGTGAAAACCGTCCGTCCGCATCGCCGTCGTTTGTCGCCGCCAGCTTCAAAAGGGGCGCTGCCATGACTTGCTCCAGTCGTTTTTGAGACCGGTCAAGCGGCCTCGACTTCATCTATACCTCAATTTGTCAATTGTTGACAATTGACAAGAGTTGGCCTTTATAGCCTCTCATAATCCACCAACGGATTTCTGTGGTCTCTGCAGGCCGACGGAATTCCTTTGTTTGCAACGATTTAGCCGATTCTCGCGCATATGCGCAAAGACGATCGGAACCGGCGCCAAGATCGGGTTGATCGGGAAGGAGCGACAGGCGTGAGGCAGTCAGCCGAAAAACTGATCTTCCTGACTTCCGTGACGGACCGAGGGCCTCGGATGCCAATCGCGTCGGCGATGTCTTGCCGTCGTAGCTCGGTGATCTCAGCTTCCGAGGCGGCTTGATCATGGTGATCGCATCGGCCTCTGTTCAGCCCCCTCTAACCCAAACGAACGCGCATCACGCGGATGTATCGTCGACGAAGGCGTTGCTCGACGTGCGCGCTCTCTCGTTGGCGTTTCAGACCTCCGAGGGAGAACTGCCGATCATTCGTGAGGTCAGCTTTTCCGTTGCGCCGGGTGAACGGGTCGGAATTGTTGGTGAGAGCGGCTGCGGAAAGACCGTCACGGGACTCTCCCTATTGCGGCTCCTTCCGCAACAGACGGCGCGTCTGTCCGGGCAGATCCTGTTCGAGGGTCGCGATCTTGCGACACTGTCGGCGCGGCAGATGCGCGCCGTTCGCGGGCGCGATATGGCGATGATTTTCCAGGAACCGATGAGTGCTCTCGATCCGGTTTTTACCGTCGGCGAGCAGATCGGCGAAGCCTACCGCGCGCATTTCCCCGTCGACCGCAAGGAAGCGCGGCAACGTGCCATTGCTGCGTTGGCGGAAGTCGGCATTCCGGCGCCGGAGCGGCGTTGCGATGAATATCCGCATCAACTCTCGGGCGGGATGCGCCAGCGTGTGATGATCGCGATGGCGCTGATTTGTCAGCCGAAGCTTTTGATTGCCGACGAGCCGACCACCGCGCTCGATGTAACGGTGCAGTCGCAGATTACGGATTTGCTGCGAACGCTCAGCGAGCGCACCGGCACAGCGCTGTTGTTCATCACCCACGATCTGGGCGTCGTCGCCGAAACCTGCACCCGGATGATCACGATGTATGCGGGTGAAGTGGTGGAGGATGCGCCGGTCGATGATGTTTTGATGAAGCCGCGCCATCCCTACACGTCCGGCCTGCTGCGGTCGTTGCCAAGCCTGAGTGCGCGGCGAAGCGTTTTGCCGTCGATCCCGGGGCGGGTGCCATCGCCGAATGCCATGCCTCCCGGATGCCGGTTCGCGCCACGCTGTTCCTACGCTGCAGAAGGCTGTCACACTCGGCAAACGCTGGTGGCGCTTGGGCCCCAACATTCCGTTCAATGTTGTCGAGCGACGGAGATTTCGTTGCCGGGAGCCGTAAATTGAGCGCAACAGTTCAAGACGTGACGGCAGCATCTGCGTCGACGCCGATCATGTCGGTGCGAAACCTGCGTATCCTGTTTCCGACGCGGGACGGCAGCGATACCGTGAAAGCCGTCGACAACATCGACTTCGACGTTTTCCCGGGCGAGACGCTCGGCATCATCGGTGAATCGGGATCGGGTAAGACGACGCTGGGGCGGGCGCTGGTATCGTTGATCAAACCGTCCGAGGGGCAGGTTTTGCATCAGGGGCGCGATCCGGCGACCTTGGGCCGTGCCGAGTTTCGCCGCCACCGGCGCGATTACCAGATCGTTTTCCAGGACCCGAATGCTGCGCTCAATCCGCGCATGACCATTCTCGACAGCGTGATCGAGCCGGCCGAAGTCCTCAAGGAAGGCAACGACGCATCGCGACGCAAGGACGGACTGGCGGTGCTGTCGCGTGTCGGGCTGCCGCGCGAAATGGCCGACCGTTATCCGCATCAACTTTCAGGCGGCCAGAAGCAGCGCGTCAACATCGCGCGCGTGCTGATGTTGCGGCCCAAGGTGATTGTTTGCGACGAGGTAGTGGCGGCACTCGACGTCTCGATCCGGGGCGATGTCCTCAATCTGTTCGCCGATCTGCAACGCGAATTCGGCCTGACCTACGTTTTCATCACTCACGACATCTCGGTGGTGTCGCATATCTCGGATCGCATCGCTGTCACCTATCTCGGCAAGCTGATGGAATTGGGTTCGGCCGAAGATGTCATCGAGCGGCCGTTGCATCCCTACACGCAGGCTCTGCTGTCGGCCGAGCCGCTGCCATTGCCGTCTTCCATGCGCACCGCGCGGCGCATCGTGCTCGAAGGCGAAATCCCCAGCCCGATTTCGCCGCCCAGCGGCTGCCGCTTCCGCACCCGTTGCCCTGTCGCGCAACCGCATTGCACCGATGAAGTGCCGGCGTGGCGTGAATTGAAACCGGGACACTGGGTCGCTTGTCATTTCTCGACCCCGGATGGTCCGCCGTCGAACAACGCCATTTCGCAACACGATTCGAAACAGGGAGGATTAAGATGACGAACCCCAATCGCATGGTCGGGATGTTGAGCCGGCGCGAGATCCTGGCACTCGCAGGTAGCGCGGCGTTGGCCAGCATGACCGGCCTGCCGGCCTTTGCGCAGGAAGCCGCGAAGAAGGGCGGTATCCTCAAGGTTGCGGCTCCCGCCAATCCGTCGTCGCTGGATCCCGCGACCGGCGGCGCAGGTTCTGACCACAGCATCCTGTGGACAATGTACGACACGCTCGTCGAATGGGACTACACCACGTTGAAGCCAAAGCCCGGCCTCGCGAAGTGGTCCTATCCCGATCCGAAGACGATGGTTCTCGATATCACCAAGGGCATCAAATTCCACGATGGTACTGATCTTGACGCCGAGGCTGTTAAATTCAATCTGGAGCGCAACCGGCAGGACCCGCGCTCCAATGTCAAGGCGGACCTCACCAGCGTCGCTTCCGTCGAGGTGACCGGTCCGCTCCAAGTTACGCTCAAGCTGAAGAATCCCGATACTGCGCTTCCCGCGATCCTATCCGATCGCGCTGGCATGATGGTGTCGCCGACCAACATCAAGGCGCTCGGCAACGATACCAACCGCAAACCGGTCGGTGCCGGTCCGTGGAAGTTCGTGAGCTGGGCCGACAATGCCAGTATCGTCGTCACCCGCAATGAGACCTACTGGCGGCCAGGGCGGCCTTATCTCGATGGTATCGAGTTCTCGATCATTCCGGAGCTCGCCACCGCGCTGCGTTCCGTCATCGCCGGCGAGAATGAAATGGCCTTCTCGCTGCCGGCACGTTTGAAGCCAGTAATCGATCGTGCCAAGAATTTGCAGGTGATCACCGCGCCAACGCTCTACTGCATCCAGCTCTATTTCAACTATGCACGCGCGCCGCTCAACAACGTCAAGGTAAGGCAGGCGATCAACTTTGCGCTCGATCGTCAGGCTTTCGTGAAAGCGACGATGAGTGGTCTCGGCGAGCCGGCGACCATGACGCTTCCGAGTTCGCACTGGGCCTACGACAAATCGGTGTCGACGCTTTATCCGCACGATCCGGCCAAGGCCAAGAAGCTGCTCGCGGAAGCCGGCTTCAAGGATGGCATCGAACTGACGATCGGCAGCTACAACGACCAGGACTCCGTTCGTCGCAGTGAGGTTTTGCAGGCGCAGCTTGGTGCGGCCGGCATTCGTCTGAAATTCACCCGCGGCACCATCGCCGAAATCAGCGCACAGTTCTTCGCCACCGAGAAGAAGTTCGATGTTCTGCTTTCGGCGTGGACCGGCCGGCCTGATCCCAGCATGACCTACGCGCTGGGCTTCGATAAGGGCGCTTACTACAACGCCGGCCGCGAAGCCGATCCTGAGCTGGTCAAGCTGATCCAGCAGAGCCGTGAAAGTGAAGACCTGGCCGAGCGCGCCAAGGTGTTCGCCAAGATCCAGCGCTTCATCATGGAGAATGGGCTCTCGGCACCGATTGCGTTCCAGTACGAGCTGGATGCGCTGAGCAAGAAGGCACAGGGTTATAAGCCGAACCTGCTCGGCAAGCCGAAATTCGAGAACATGCATCTCGGCTAATCCCTCCGGCGTCGCGTTGCGGACTTGTCCGCGTACGCGACGCCTTCACTCCCTTCGGACCATCGGCGTCATGTCTCTGTCCCGCAAACGCAGCATTATCGTCCGTCGCTTGTTGCAGGCGATCCCGGTGATCGTGCTGTCGACGTTCATCGTATTCGGATTATTGAAGCTGGTGCCCGGCGACGTCGCGGTGACGCTCGCCGGCGACAACGCATCCGACGCCCGCATCGCCGAGATCCAGCACATTTACGGGCTCGATCGCCCGTTCCTGGTGCAATACGGATCGTGGTTGTGGAAGGCCGTCCACGGCGATCTGTCGAGTTCGCTGGTCTCGAGCGAATCCGTGCTGTCCTCGATCGAGCGCTGCCTGCCGCACACCATGTTGATCGTCGTGCTTGCGATGTTGCTGGCGCTCGTCATCGGCATTCCGCTCGGTATTGCCGCAGCGAGCAAGCCGGGATCGTGGACCGACGGTTTCGTCATGACGGTCGCGTCGCTCGGCGTGGCGATTCCGAATTTCTGGCTCGGCATGTTGATGGTCGCGTTCTTTTCGCTCGATCTCAACTGGCTGCCCGCCACCGGCGCCACGCCGATCAGCGAGGATTTCTGGGACGCGATCCGGCACGCGATCCTTCCGGCCTGCGCGCTCGCGTCCGGCGGCATCGCTGAAGTCGCACGCCAGCTCCGGTCGTCCTTGGTGGAAATCCTGTCGTCGCAGCAGGTGCGAACGCTGCATGCCAAGGGATTGCCGCCGTCATCGATCCTGTGGCGGCACGGGCTGAAGAACGTCAGCGTCAATCTGCTGACTGTCATCAGCCTGTTGTTCAACCGGATGCTGGCCGCGACCGTCGTAGTCGAGGCGGTATTCGCGATTCCGGGCATGGGCAACCTGATCGTCAACGGCGCCATTCATCGGGATTTTCCCGTAGTGCAGGGCGTGGTCTTCGCCATGGTGCTGATCGTGGTGACGCTCAATCTGTTGACCGACGTGCTTTACAGCATCCTTGATCCGAGGATCAGTTGACATGACGGACACCGCATTGGCGATCGACGCGCGGCCGAGCCGCATGAGCAAGTTCGGCAAGTGGTTCAGGTCGGATCTGCGCGGTGCGATCAGCCTCACGTTTCTCGGCATCCTTGTGGTGATGTCTGCGCTGGCGCCATGGATTTCACCGTATTCTCCGCTTGCGCAGGATTTCGATGCGACGCTGGCGCCGATGTCGGCGGCGCATTGGCTCGGCGCCGACGATCTCGGCCGCGACACGCTCAGCCGGTTGATCTATGGCGGTACTGCGTCGCTCTATGCGAGTTTCCTCGCGGTATTCGTCGCGGTTTTGATTGGCGTGCCGGTCGGCCTGCTGGCCGGTTATCTCGGCGGCTGGGTTGACGAGATCGTCAGCCGCATCATCGATAGTTTTCTATCGTTCCCCGCCATCGTGCTGGCTATCGCGGTCACCGGTGCGCTCGGCATCGGTCTCACCAACGGCATGATCTCGGTCGGTATCGTGTTCGCACCGCAGCTTGCACGGCTGGTGCGAGCGCGCACGCTGGTGGTGCGTCATGAGCTGTACGTCGATAGTGCGCGTTGCTTCGGCGCCTCGACGAGCCGCATCCTGTGGCGCCATGTGCTGCCCAACACCATTCAACCGGTGATCGTGCAGGTGACGCTGCTGCTTGCTGGCGCGTTGCTCGCGGAGGCGAGCCTCAGCTTCCTCGGTCTCGGTATTCAGCCGCCCAATGCGAGCTGGGGCGCGATGCTGGCGCGGGCTTATCAGAACATGGAGATCGCGCCGGAGCAGATGTATCCGCCGGGACTCGCGATTCTTTTCACCGCGCTGGCGTTCAACGCGCTGGGTGAATCGCTCCGGGTCGCGCTCGATCCCACCATGAAGCGCCGCTAGTGGATTGCAAATCATGCGAGAGACAATGACGCCCGAGCAGACATTCGCCGCGTTAGTTGCAGAGGGCGACGTCGTGCTCGATAAGCTCGACGAATGCGCCCGCACCGTGCCGGACAAGGTCTTTATCCATTACGGCGAGGACGGCATCAAGCTGACTTTCGCCGAATTCAAGCAGCGCACCGATCGCATCGCGGCGGGCCTCGCCGCGCTGGGCGTGACCGAGGGTGTTCCCGTCAGTGTGTTGACGCGCAATTCGTTGCTCAGCGCGTTGGCGATGTTCGCGATCTGGCGGGCCGGTGGCATCTTCGCGCCGGTCAACTTTAATTTTCGCGGCGTGCTGTTGTCCTATCAACTCAAGGACACCGATCCGTTCGCGCTGATCACCGATCCTTCTTTCGCGGAAGTGCTCGGCGAGGTGGTCGACGACATTCCGTTGCAGCGGCTGATCGTACATACGCCCCAGCCGAAAGACCACGACCGCACCGACGACAGGTTCGGTCCGGCTTTCGAGCGCCTTGAAATCGTATCGTTCGAAAGCCTTGCCGCCAGTACCGCGCCGGTGCCGACTGTTCCGCGCGGCCCGTTCGATCTTGCCAATATCGTCTATACGTCGGGCACCACTGGTCCCTCCAAGGGTGTGCTGCAACCGTTCCGCTGGATGAACCACTACGGCTTCCAGACCCGGCAACTGACCTCGCCGGACGACGTGATCTATTGCGACCTGCCGCTGTATCATGTCGGCGGCGCGTTCTTCCTGCTGGCGCGCGCGGTGTGGCAGGGCAACACGGTGGGGCTGTGGGACAAGTTCAGTCCCAATAAATTCTGGGATCGCATCAGGGAATGCGGCGCGACCAGTTGCGTGCTGCTCGACGTGATGGTGCCGTATCTGATGAGCGTCGAGCCGCGTGCCGACGACCGCGCCAACACCTTGAACAAGGTTCACATGCAGCCATTCCCGCGCAACCACCACGAGGTTGCGCGCCGCTTCGGCTTCGATTTCGTCACGGCCGGTTTCGGCCAGACCGAGTCTGGTTCAGCCTTCGCAGTGGTGATCGACCAGTTCGGCGACGAGCAGGGCACTCCGACGGCGCTGTGGCACGGACCGTCGAAAGCAGAGATCCACGCGCGCTGCGCGGCGATCGGCCGGCCGTTGCTGGATGGTGCGCAGACCTTGCCCAAGGGGCTGATGGGCGTGCCCAATCCGTTGTTCGAAGTTGCCATTCTCGATGACGACGACAACCTGCTGCCGCCAGGCCAGGTCGGGCAGCTTGCGTTCCGTCCGCGCTTTCCGGGTCTGTTGCTTCAGGAGTATTTCCGCAAGCCCGAAGCCACCATCAAGGTGTTCCGGACCTGCTGGTTCCACACCGGCGATGCCTGCAAGCAGCTCGATGATGGTTCAGGCCTCTATTGCTTCGTCGACCGCATGGGCGGCTTCTTCCGCGTGCGCGGCGAGAACGTCTCGTCCTACGAGGTTGAGGCGCTGATCGCCAGCCATGCCAAGGTGCGCGCCGCGGCCGCCGTGCCGATCCCCGCGAAGGTTGGCAGTGAAGAGGATATCGCTGTGTTCGTCGAACTCGTGACAGGCGAAACGTTGAGCGAAGACGAACTGCGCGAACACACCAAGCGGGTGATGCCGAAATACATGCAGCCTGCTCACATCCGTTTCGTCCCGGCGCTGCCGGTGACGCCGACCAATAAGGTCGAAAAGTACAAGCTCAAGAATCAGATTCTGGGCGAACTCAATTCATCCGCGTCGTAATCGGCACACAGGTATGAAGGACCGGCGAGCATGGCCGCTGCTTTGAATGAAAAGGACTATCTGGATCAGGTTCACGCGCTTTGGCGCAAGGCGTGGCCGAAAGGCGCGGCGCGTGAGCCGCAGTACCTTCACGGCGAGGTTGCGCTCACCGAATATCTGCGAGCCTGGGCGAAGAAACAGCCGGATCATCCTGCGGTGATCTTCTATGGCAACGTCATGACTTATGCCGATCTGGACAAGCAAAGCGATCGCTTCGCGGCGCTGCTGGTCTCCAAGGGTGTCAAGAAGGGCGACCGCGTCGCGGTATTCATGCCCAACTGCCCGCAGTTCCACATCGTGTTCTTCGGCATCCTCAAGCTGGGTGCGGTGCATGTGCCGGTCAGCCCGTTGTCGCGGGCATTTGAGCTTTCCTATGAACTGAACGATACCGATGCCGAAGTGATCGTTGCGCAGGACCAGTTGATCGAGACGGTTAATCAGGTGAAGGGCGAGACCAAGCTGCGTGAGGTCATCGTCACTAGCCTCGCCGACGTGATTCCCGCTGCGCCGACGATCCCGGTGCCGGACTCTCTGCGCGCGCCGCGCATCGCGATTCCGGGCGCGACCGATCTGCTGCCGGCGCTGGCAGCGATGGGCGACGTCGTGCCGCTACCGCCGGCCGCGCTCGATGATGTCGCCGCGCTCAATTACACTGGCGGCACCACCGGCATGCCGAAGGGTTGCGTCCATACCCAGCGCGACATGGTCTACACTGCGGCTGCGAATTACGGTACCGGGCTGACCAGCAACGAGAAGAGCGTGTTTCTCTCGTTCTTCCCGGAGTTCTGGATTGCGGGCGAAAATCTCGGCCTGATCTTCCCGCTGTTCTCCGGTGCCACGCTGGTGCTGTTGGCGCGTTGGGACGCGGTCGGCGTGCTTGAAGCGATCGAGAAACACAAGGTCTCCATCATGGCCATGCCGGTCGACGGCGCGGTCGAGATGATGGATCATCCGCGCTTCAAGGAATTCGATCTGTCCTCGCTCAGCCAGGTGCGGGTGGTGTCGTTCGTCAAGAAGCTCAACGCCGGCTATCGTCAGCGCTGGAAGGATTTGACCGGCACCATTCTCGCCGAAAGCTCGTGGGGGATGACCGAGACCCACACCTCGAACACCTTCACCACCGGTTTTCAGGACGACAACTTCGACCTCAACTCGCAGCCGATCTTTGTCGGCCTGCCGGTCCCCGGTGCGGAGTTCAAGATCACCGATTTCGAAACCGGCGAGCTGCTGCCGATCGGCAGCGAAGGTGAAATCCGCGTCCGCACCCCGTCGCTGCTCAAGAGCTACTGGAACAAGCCGGAAGCGACGGCGGAATGTCTCGTCGACGGCTGGTTGCGCACCGGCGATATCGGCCTGATCGACGCTGACGGCTTCATACACTTTCTTGGCCGCCGCAAGGAGATGCTGAAGGTCAAGGGCATGAGCGTGTTCCCGCCGGAAATCGAGGCGTTGCTCGGCCAGCATCCGGCAGTGCTAGGCTCGGGCGTGGTCGGCCGCGAAGACCCCGGCAAGGGGCAGGTGCCCGTCGCCTTCATTCAACTCAAGCCGGAAGCGATCGGCACTGTGCAGCCGGAAGAAATTCAGGCGTGGTGCAAGGAGCGCATGGCCGTTTACAAGGTGCCGGAGGTCCGCATCATCGATGCGTTGCCGATGACGGCGACCGGCAAGGTCAAGAAGCAGGAACTGAGCGCCTGATTGTTGTCGCTGGGCCGCAGCACCGCGGCCTTGCAAGTTTTTGTGTTGAACCGGAAATCACTCATGTCATTCCGCAAGCTGTTGATCGCCAATCGCGGCGAGATCGCCATCCGCATTGCCCGCGCCGCCGGTGAATCCGGCATCGCCACCGTCGCCATCTATCCGGCTGACGATGCGTTGTCGCTGCATGTCCGCGCTGCCGATGAGGCGCGCGAGATCCCCGGCCGCGGCGCGCGTGCCTATCTCGATATCGAGGCGGTCGTCGCGGCGGCGAAGGCCGCTGGCTGCGATGCACTGCATCCCGGCTACGGATTCCTCAGCGAGAACGCAGGGCTGGCGCGGCGCTGCAAGGAAGAGGGCATCACCTTCGTCGGTCCGTCGCCGGAAGCGCTGGAACTGTTCGGCGACAAGGTCGAAGCCAAGATCCTGGCGAAGCGTTGTGGCGTGCCGATCATCGAGGGCACCGAAGGCGCGACCACGCTGGACGAGGTCAAGGCATTCTTTGCGTCGCTCGGTAACAACGCGGCGGTGATGATCAAGGCGCTGGCCGGCGGTGGCGGGCGTGGCATGAGGATCGTCGAGCAGGCCTCGCAGCTCGATGACGCCTATGCGCGCTGCCAGTCGGAGGCCAAGGCCGCGTTCGGCAGCGACGGCGTTTATGTCGAACGTCTGATCCGCAAGGCGCGCCACATCGAAGTGCAGATCATCGGCGACAAGCACGGCGGCATCAGCCACCTGTGGGAGCGTGAATGCACCATCCAGCGCCGCAATCAAAAGTTGATCGAGGTGGCGCCGAGTCCTTCTTTGAGCGAAAGCCTGCGGGCGCGCATCGTCGATGCCGCCAAGCAGCTCGCCGCGGCGGCGCATTACGACAGCCTCGGCACCTTCGAGTTTCTAGTGGATGAGGGGACGACCGGCGGCGAGCCATCGTTCGCTTTCATTGAGGCCAATCCACGTCTTCAGGTCGAGCACACGGTGACCGAGGAGGTGCTCGGCGTTGATCTGGTCCGCTCGCAGATCGCGGTTGCGGCCGGCGCGACGTTGGCCTCGCTGGGCTTGACGCAAGCGGCGGTGCCTGCGCCGCGCGGCTACGCCATCCAGCTTCGCATCAACATGGAGACGATGGACGAGAAGGGCGCGACCAAGCCGACAGGCGGCACGCTCTCCGTGTTCGATCCGCCCTCCGGTCCCGGCGTGCGCGTCGATACGTTCGGCTATTCCGGTTACAAGACCAGCGCCGCGTTCGACTCGCTGCTCGCCAAGGTGATCGTCCATGCGCCGGCCGCACGCTGGCCGGAAGCGGTTGCCAAGGCCGGCCGTGCGCTGCGTGAATTCCGCGTCGAGGGTGTTGCCACCAATGCGCCGTTCATTCAGGCGGTGCTGGCGCATCCGGACTTTGTCGCCAACCGCATCAGCACCAATTTCGTCGACACGCATGTTGCCGAACTCGTCGGTGCGACGAAAAAGCCGGAGCGGCCGCTGTTCTTCGAGCAGGTTGCGGGGATCGCAAACACGGGGACTACGAAGACTGCCGGCGGTGCTGCCGCTGCGCCGGAAGGTTCGATAGCGGTGCCGGCGCCGCTCCAGGGTACCATCGTCACCATCAATGTTGCCGAGGGCGATCTGGTGCGGCCCGGCCAGCATATCGTGGTGATCGAGTCGATGAAGATGGAGCATCTCGTCGCCGCGCCGCAAGGCGGCAAGGTGGTGAAGATCGCGGCCGGTGACGGCGAGACGCTGATGCAGGGCGATGCGATCCTGTTCATCGAGCCGGCCGATGTCGGCGGCAGTGCGGTCGAGGAGCAACTGGATATCGATCTCGATCATATCCGTCCCGATCTCGCGGAGGTGATTGCCCGCCACGCCAACACGCGCGACGAGAACCGTCCTGCGTCCGTTGAGCGTCGTCGCAAGACCAACCAGCGCACCGCGCGCGAAAATATCGCGCAGCTGGTCGATGAAGGGTCGTTCGTCGAATACGGATCGTTGGCGATCGCGGCGCAGCGCCGCCGTCGTCCACTCGACGATCTCATCAAGAACACGCCGGCGGATGGCCTGATCACCGGCGTCGCGACGGTCAACGCCGACAAGTTCGGTGCCCACGAGGCGCGCTGCATGGTGATCTCCTACGATTACACCGTGCTGGCCGGCACCCAGGGCCACATGAACCACAAGAAGATCGATCGTATGCTTGGCCTCGCCGAGCAGTGGCGGATGCCGCTGGTGTTCTACGGCGAGGGCGGCGGTGGGCGTCCCGGCGATACCGATCGCCTCGGCATGACCGGCCTCGATGGTCCGTCCTTCGTGCAGTTCGCGAAACTTTCCGGTCTGGTGCCGGTGGTCGGCGTGGTGTCGGGCTATTGCTTTGCCGGCAACGCCGCGATGCTGGGCGTCTGCGACGTCATCATCGCGACCAAGAATGCGTCGATCGGCATGGGCGGCCCGGCGATGATCGAGGGCGGCGGGCTTGGCGTCTATCACCCGGCGGAAGTCGGACCGGTGTCGTTCCAGTCGCCCAATGGCGTGATCGATATTCTGGTCGAGGACGAAGAGGAAGCCACCGCCGTCGCGCAAAAGTATCTGTCGTATTTCCAGGGCGCGGTGACGAGTTGGGAAGCGCCGGACCAGCGGCTGCTGCGTCGGGCGATCCCCGAGAACCGGCTGCGCGTCTACGACATCCGCAATGTGATCGATCTGCTGGCGGACGAAGGCTCGGTGCTGGAGATCCGCCGCGACTTCGGCGTCGGCATGATCACCGCCTTTATCCGCATCGAAGGCAAGCCGTTCGGCCTCATCGCCAACAATCCGAAGCATCTCGGCGGTGCGATCGATGCCGATGCCGGCGACAAAGCGGCGCGCTTCATGCAGTTGTGCGATGCGTTCGATATCCCGCTCATCTCGTTGTGCGACACGCCGGGCTTCATGGTTGGTCCCGAAGCCGAGAAGACGGCGATCGTGCGCCATGT
>JAFKKL010000003.1 GCA_017305595.1 Hyphomicrobiales bacterium
GTCTGGGTCCCCGCCTGCGCGGGGACGACGATTTTTGTGTGGCGAGTCCGTCCGAAGAGACTTTCCCACCAAGCCTCATGTCCCCGTCGCGACCAATCCCGCGCATGGCATCCATTCGTGCGGCGATTTTTCGCAAGGCCCGGTTTGACCCGCCGCCGGGCGAGAGTATGGTCGCCACGCCGCCATCGGCGGAATTTTATTGCCAGCACGCCAAACCCGTCGTTCGAGGATTTCATCATGCCAGCCTATCGCTCCCGCACCTCCACCCATGGCCGCAACATGGCCGGCGCGCGCGGGCTGTGGCGGGCCACCGGCATGAAAAACGAGGATTTCGGCAAGCCGATCATCGCGGTCGTCAACTCCTTCACCCAGTTCGTGCCCGGCCACGTCCACCTCAAAGACCTCGGCCAGCTTGTGGCGCGCGAGATCGAGAAGGCCGGCGGCGTCGCCAAGGAATTCAACACCATTGCGGTCGACGACGGCATCGCCATGGGCCACGACGGCATGCTCTACAGCCTGCCCTCGCGCGAGATCATCGCCGACAGCGTCGAATACATGGTCAACGCGCACTGCGCCGACGCCATGGTCTGCATCTCCAATTGCGACAAGATCACCCCCGGCATGTTGATGGCGGCGCTGCGTCTCAACATTCCCGTGGTGTTCGTCTCCGGCGGGCCGATGGAATCCGGCAAGGTCAACCTCAACGGCAAGATCAGGTCCATCGACCTCATCGACGCCATGGTCGCCGCCGCCGATGACACCGTCAGCGACGCTGACGTCGAAGTGATCGAGCGCTCGGCGTGCCCGACCTGCGGCTCGTGCTCCGGCATGTTCACCGCCAACTCGATGAACTGCCTCACCGAGGCGCTCGGCCTCGCGCTGCCGGGCAACGGCTCGGTGCTCGCCACCCACGCCGATCGCAAGGGCCTGTTCGTCGAAGCCGGCCACCTGATCGTCGATCTGGCGCGCCGCTATTACGAACAGAACGACGACAGCGCGCTGCCGCGCAACATCGCCAACTTCAAGGCGTTCGAGAACGCCATGACGCTCGACATCTCGATGGGCGGCTCCACCAACACCGTGCTGCATCTGCTCGCCGCCGCTTACGAAGGCGAGGTGCCGTTCACGATGGCGGATATCGATCGTCTGTCGCGCCGCGTGCCGGTGCTGTGCAAAGTCGCGCCGGCGGTAGCCGACGTCCATCTCGAAGACGTGCATCGCGCCGGCGGCATCATGGGCATTCTCGGCGAACTCGATCGCGCCGGCTTGATCGACACCAGCCTGCCGTCGGTGCACAGCAAGTCGATGAAGGATGCGCTGGAGCGTTGGGACATCAAGCGCACCAAGAGCGACAGCGTGCGCAATTTTTACATGGCCGCGCCGGGCGGCGTGCGCACCGAGGTCGCGTTCAGTCAGGAGCGGCGCTTCGAGGAACTCGACACCGATCGCAGCAAGGGCTGCATCCGTGATTTCGAACACGCGTTCTCGAAGGACGGCGGCCTCGCCGTGCTGTTTGGCAACATCGCGCGCGACGGCTGCATCGTGAAGACCGCCGGTGTCGACGACAGCATCCTGAAATTCTCCGGCCCTGCACGCATCTTCGAAAGCCAGGACGCGGCGGTGGAGGCGATCCTCACCAACAAGATCAAGCCGGGCGACGTGGTGCTGATCCGCTACGAAGGCCCGCGCGGCGGTCCCGGCATGCAGGAGATGCTGTATCCGACCAGCTACCTGAAATCGAAGGGGCTGGGCAAACAGTGCGCGCTGATCACCGACGGCCGCTTCTCCGGCGGCTCATCGGGCCTCTCGATTGGCCACGTCTCGCCGGAAGCGGCGGAAGGCGGTGCCATCGGTCTGGTCGCGGAAGGCGACACCATCGAGTTCGACATTCCCAACCGCAAGGTGCATCTCGCGGTGAGCGATGCCGAACT
>JAFKKL010000151.1 GCA_017305595.1 Hyphomicrobiales bacterium
ACCAGCAGGCCGATCACCACGCCGGCAGCGATCTGGCCACCCGACTTGCGAAACGCGGCATGCGAGAAGGCGAAAAGCGCAAGACCACCACTCACCGCCAGCAGCGCCAGCACGCGTGCCGTGGTTGCATCAAGACCAAGCGTCGCCAGTAAAGCCGGCAGCGACACGACATCCGGCGCGCTTTGCGTCGCCTGCAACGCCGCCAGCCGCGCCGGCGCGATCAAACCCTTCAGCGTCATCTGCGCAGCGATGCCCAACGTCACGATGACGACAAAGGAGCGCAGGTTGCCGCGTCCGAGCAGCACCAGTGCACGTGAGGCGCAGCCGTTCGACAGCACCATGCCGTAACCGAATAGCAAGCCGCCAAAGAACATCAACGGCGCGGAAAAGCTCGCTTGCAGATAGATCGACTTGTCGAGATCGACGTAGTGGCCGAGCACCAGAAGCTGCGAGGCCAGCACCGCGACGCCAATCGCCAGCGCATAGGTGCGCACCAGCCGGCCGTCACCCTCGCCCCACCAGCCGCGAAGGCTGCTCAACAGGCAGAAGCCGCTGAGCAGGCCAACTGCGCCGAAGATGAGGCCGATCAGGAGACCGGAATAAACGACGATGTTGGGACCGAATGACACGGGCTGTTTCCTCACACCAGCGGAGAACAAAATACCCCGCCGCGATGGGCCGCAGTGAAAAATCCTGCCCTGCTATATATCGCGCGCCCAATTCCCGTCCACGGCCCGGAAAACATAAGAAGGAAGCCACCGCCGGCCGCGCGAGACAGAGAAAAACTCTCTCTCCCGCGACCAATACGGGCAACTTCATGCCCCGCCCGAAAGCAGAAAATCCTGCTATTTGGCGGCCATCATTGCCCCAGGCCAAATCAGGTCGGCCGCGCGCTCATGGTCAGGAGGTCGTAGCGGGCGACCGGTTCGTTGTTCTGGTTCACAACCTCGACGTCCCAGCGCACCTCGCCGTATTCCGGCCGCCGCGCCGGCGACTTCTGCTTCACGGTCAGCCGCACCCGAATGACATCATCCGGCGAGACGGGCTTGAGGAAACGCAGGTTATCGAGACCGTAATTTGCGAGCAGTGGCCCCGGCGCCGGATCGACGAACAGACCGGCAGCGAAAGAGAGGATCAGATAGCCATGCGCCACCCGCCCCGGAAAGAACGGATTGGCCTTCGCCGCCGCCTCGTCCATGTGCGCATAGAACGTATCGCCGGTGAAATGCGCAAAGTGCTCGATATCATCGAGCGTGATCGGCCGGCTCGCGGTCTCGATGCTATCGCCGACGCGCAGTTCGTTGAAGTTGCGCTTGAACGGATGCACCTCGGCGCGCGGCGCCGGCGCGCCCCTCATCCAGGTGCCGGTGATGGCCGACAGGCGCGCGGGCGAGGCCTGCACCGCCGTGCGCTGCATGTAGTGATAGACCGCGCGCAGGCCGCCCAGTTCCTCGCCGCCACCGGCGCGGCCGGGGCCGCCGTGCAACAGCGACGGCATCGGCGAGCCATGGCCAGTGGATTCCTTGGCGCAATCGCGATCGACGATCAGCACGCGGCCGTGGAACGGCGCGATGCCGAGGAGCACCGCTTCCGCCACGCCGGCATCGTAGGTGAACACCGACGCGACAAGGCTGCCCTCGCCGCGTCGAATGAGTTCAATAGCCTCGTCGAGCGTGTCATAGGCCATCACGGTCGCGACCGGCCCGAAGGCTTCGGTATCATGCACCCGCTGCGCGGCTTTCGGATCGGTGGCGCGCAGCAGCACCGGGCCAATAAACGCGCCCGCCTGCACATCGACGCCGCTCGCCTCGCAGCGGTCGGGATCACCGAACACGATTTCGGCCTCACGCTTCAGCTTGGCGATTTGCCCGCGCACGGAATCGCGCTGCGCGCGGCTCACCAGCGGCCCCATCACCTTGTCCTCGGTGCGCGGATCGCCAAGCTTCACCGCGCCGAGCGCGGCCTTCAACGCGGTGATCACCGCCGCTTCCTGCGCGCGCGGCACCAGCACGCGACGGATCGCGGTGCACTTTTGCCCGGTCTTCACCGTCATCTCGCGCACCACTTCGCGCACGAACAGGTCGAACTCCGGCTGCGATGGATCAACGTCCGGGCCGAGCAGCGATGCATTCAGCGAGTCACGCTCCGCGACAAAACGGATCGAATGTTTGGCGATGTTCGGATGGTTGCGCAGTTTTTCCGATGTCTCGATCGAGCCGGTGAAGGCAATCAGATCCTGCCCGCCGAGATGATCGAGCAAATCGCCGGTCGGGCCGCAGATCAGTTGCAGGCTGCCGGGCGGCAACGCCCCTGACTCGTGCATCAGCCGCACCAAGGCTTCGGTGACGTAGGCCGTCGCCGTCGCCGGCTTGGCGATCACCGGCACGCCGGCCAAAAACGCCGGTGCGAATTTTTCCAATAGGCCCCAGCAGGGAAAATTGAACGCATTGATATGCACCGCGACGCCGTGCAGCGGCGTCAGGATGTGCTGGCCGACAAACGTGCCGCCTTTCGACAGCCCCTCCACTTCTCCTTCCACGATAAAACGCGTCGCCGGCAATTCGCGCCGGCCGCGCGAGGCGTAGGCGGAGAGCGTGCCGAGCCCGCCTTCGATATCGACTGCGTTGTCGCGGCGACTCGCGCCAGTATCGCCCGCGAGTTTGTAAAGCTGCTCCTTGCGCTCGGAAACATAAGCCGCAATCGCCTTCAAGCGATCGGCGCGCTGATGAAACGTCAGGCCGCGCAGCGCAGAACCGCCGACATCGCGCGCGTGCTTCACCATGGCCGCGAAATCGAGCCCAACGCTCGAGGCACGCGCGACCGTCTTACCGTCCACCGCGCTCGGGATATCGACGAAGCCGCTCGCCGCCTCGACCCAACGATCCAGCGCAAGATTCTGCAAAGTGATGGTCATCGTTTCCTCCTGTCTCCGGTGTCGATCGGCCGTTGACAGCGTGGCCGGTTGGGCTAATAATTAACTGACCGATCGTTTAATTCAATAGGCTTTGTGCTTGTCCACCAGCCTTGCGAACGGCGAAGCCTCGTTTCAACATTGGGGCGGCCGCGCGGTCGAAGGGAGAAACGTCGTGAACCACGTCCTGACCGATTGCGGGAGAATGCTGCCCGCGCCGCGCCATATCGGGAGGACAATTTGAGCACCACGACAACGCCTTCACCAGACGATCTCGCACGCGCCTGCGCCGACGCGATGTGGAAAGAGGACAACGCCTCGCGCGGCCTCGGCATGGAGATCGTCGAGATCGGCGCCGGCCATGCTGTGCTGGCGATGACCGTGAAGCCCGAGATGGTCAACGGCCACGGCATCGCCCATGGCGGTTTCATCTTCACGCTGGCGGATTCCGCCTTCGCGTTCGCCTGCAATTCCTACAACGAGCGCACCGTGGCGGCGCACGGCAACATCTCCTTTATTCGACCCGGCAAGCTGGGCGACAGGCTGGTGGCCGACGCCCGCGAGATTTCAAAATCCGGTCGCTCCGGCATCTACGACATCCGGGTCACCGCCAACGGCGATACGGTGATCGCCGAACTGCGCGGCTACTCGCGCACCATCGGCGGCACCATGGTCGATGCGGCAGCGCCGGATAAAACCTCATCACGCGACTAGATCAGGATCAGGACGATAGCCATGGCCACCAGCGAGACGCTTTCGACAACCAAAGACGGCCTTGTGCTTGATTCCGCCGAGCGCGCCTCGCGCGACGAGATCATGGCGTTGCAAACCAAGCGCCTCGCCTGGTCGCTGAAACACGCATACGACAACGTCGCGCATTACAAGAAAGCGTTCGATGCCAAGGGCGTGCATCCGTCCGACTTCAAGCAACTATCCGACCTCGCCAAGTTTCCGTTCACGGTGAAGACGGATCTGCGCGACAACTACCCGTTCAACATGTTTGCCGTTCCGCGCGAGCAACTGGTGCGCGTCCACGCCTCATCCGGCACCACCGGCAAGCCGATCGTGGTTGGCTACACGCAAGCTGATATCGACGTGTGGTCGGACGTGATGGCGCGCTCGATCCGCGCCGCCGGCGGACGCAAGGGCATGATCCTGCACAACGCCTATGGCTATGGCCTGTTCACCGGCGGCCTCGGCGCACATTACGGCGGCGAGCGGCTCGGCTGCACCGTCGTTCCTGTTTCGGGCGGCATGACCGAGCGGCAGGTTCAGCTCATCAACGACTTCAAGCCCGACATCATCATGGTGACGCCGAGTTATATGCTGGCGATCCTCGACGAGTTCGGCCGGCAGGGGCTTGATCCGCGCAAATGCTCATTGAAATTCGGTATCTTCGGCGCCGAGCCATGGACCAATGCGATGCGCGGCGAGATCGAACACGCCTTCAACATGGACGCTACCGACATTTACGGCTTGTCTGAAGTGATCGGCCCCGGCGTCGCGCAAGAATGCGTCGAGACCAAGGACGGTCTGCACGTCTGGGAAGATCATTTCTATCCGGAGATTATCGATCCCGAAACCGGCGCGGTGCTGCCCGATGGCGAGAAAGGCGAACTGGTGTTCACCTCGCTAACGAAAGAGGCATTCCCCATCGTGCGCTATCGCACCCGCGACCTCACGCGGCTGTTGCCCGGCACCGCGCGGCCCGGAATGCGACGCATGGAGAAGGTCACCGGCCGCTCCGACGACATGATCATCCTGCGCGGCGTCAACGTGTTCCCGACGCAGATCGAGGAAGCCTTGCTCGCCACCGACTGGTGCGGCGGCCACTTCCAGATCGAGCTGACGCGCGAAGGCCGCATGGACGAGATGGCCGTGCTGGCGGAAGCGCGCCCGGAAAGCTGGGACGGCCAGGGTCTCGTCGTCCACGCCGAAAAGATCGTCGCGCACATCAAGAACACGATCGGTGTGTCGAGCACCGTCACTATCGTCGCGCCGGAATCGCTGGCGCGTTCGCAAGGCAAAGCCAAGCGCGTCTACGACAAACGACCGAAGGAATAATCAACAGAGGCTATCGAGGAATTTAGAAAGCAAACTTCACCCGAATGGACGGAGAGACTGTCATGCCACTCCACCCCTCACGTCGTGATATGCTAAAAACCTCGCTGGGCGTCGCCGCAGCCACCGCCCTTCCCTCCTTCCCATTGATGGAGCAAGCCATGGCTCAGGCCGACGCAACGCCTACCTCCGCCGCTGAGATCGTTCAGGCCATCCGCGACAAGAAAATCACCGCGGTCAGCGCCGTGCAGGCCGCGATCGACCGCGCGGAAAAATTGAAAGACCTCAATACGCTGATCTATCTCAACAAGGACGCCGCGCTCGCGGCCGCGCGCGACGTCGATGCCGGCAAGATCACCGGCCCGCTCGCCGGACTGCCGATCGTGGTCAAGGACAACATCAACACCAAGGACATGCCGACCACCGGCGGCACGCCAGCACTGCAAAACGCGCGACCGAAGAACAACGCGCCTTCGCTGCAAAAACTGCTCGATGCCGGCGCGATCATCATCGGCAAAGCCAATATGCATGAACTGGCGTTCGGCATCACCAGCACCAACCTGTCGTCCTTCGCGGGGCCCGTGAAAAATCCCTACGATACCACGCGTATCCCCGGCGGCTCATCCGGCGGCACGGCTGCCGCGGTCGCGGCCGGCATCGTGACCTGCGGGCTCGGGACCGACACCGGTGGTTCGACCCGTGTGCCGGCAGCACTCACCGGCATCGTCGGCCTGCGTCCCTCGGTCGGCAACGGCGGCGCGCGGCGACGTTACAACGACGATCACGCCGTGGTGCCGATCAGCCACACCCGCGACACTGTCGGCCCGATGGGCAGGAGCGTCGCCGATGTCGCGCTGCTGGATTCCATCATCACCGGCACCGTGATGGCCTCCGCGGTTGACTTGCACGGCAAGCGTTTTGGCGTACCGCCGTCGATGTGGGGCGGACTTGATAGCGGTTTGCTGGATGTGGTCGCTGCCGCACGCAAGAAACTGACAGATGCCGGCGCCGAACTGATCGGCAAGGACATCGACGGACTGGCCGATCTCAACGCCAAGCTGTCGTTTCCCATTGCGCTGCATGAGCCGATCGAAGACATTCCCGCCTATCTGAAAGCTTCCGGCATCAAAGGCATCACGCTGGCCGATATTGCAGCGAAGATCGCCAGTCCGGATGTGAAAGGTGCATTCGGCGCGATCACGGCGGATGCTTTCGGCAAGGCCTATCCCGAGGCCGTCGGCACGCTGCGTCCGCAGTTGCAGAAGCTCTACGAAAATTACTTCCGCGACAACAATCTCGACGGCATCCTGTTTCCGACCACCATATCACCGGCGCCTCCGATCGACACCGCAATGGGATCGGGCGAGATGACGATCAACGGCGGGAAGCCGATGCCAACCTTCGACACCATGATCCGCAATACTGACCCGGGCAGCAACGCCGGTATTCCAGGCCTGTCGCTGTTCGCGGGCATGACGCAGAGCGGACTGCCCGTCGGCCTGGAAATCGACGGCCCCATCGGCAGCGACATCACGCTGCTCGGCTTGGGCCTCTCGATGGAGAAACTGTTCGGCCACGCACCACCACCGAAGCTGTGAACCAAAACAATCGAATCGCACTGAATCGATTCGATCTGAGGCACGGCAAAGGAAAGAAATTCTTCGATAGATGCGCTACCGGAGAACGGGATTGCAACGTAGGTGCGCGATGACTATATAACATCGGTCTGCACGTTTCGCGGACTTCATCTGCTGGTTGGGGAGGACGCCATGTCTCGCGACGCCCTCTTCCAATTGGGGATGGGCGCAGTTTCGCTGAATGCCTCCCAAAAGGAAGAACACTTTAACGCCCGCGCGCAGGAAGCGCTGCAGGTACAGGCTGATCATTTCATCGAAAAGAACGGGATCGTTTGCGCGGGATCGCATCTGATCATCGATCTTTACGAGGCTGAACGGCTCGACGATCTCGACCACATCGCCGAAACGCTGAAACAGTGCGTCGATGCCGCCGGCGCGACGCTGCTGCATATGCACTTGCATCCGTTCGAGCCGAATGGCGGTGTCAGCGGCGTCGCAGTGCTGGCGGAAAGCCATATCTCGATCCATTCGTGGCCCGAGCGACGCTATGCCGCGCTCGACGTGTTTATGTGCGGCGACGCGCAGCCGACCCGCTGCATCGATATTCTGCGCCAGGCGTTCAAGCCTGAACGGATCGCAGTGAAAGAATTGCTGCGCGGGAAAGGCGCATGAGCGAACAACGCTGGCTCACCGAAACGGCATTCGCGAACATGCGATTGTCGTTCGAGGTCACACGCGTGCTGCAGGCGGATCACAGTCCCCAGCAACGGATCGACCTGATCGAGAATCCACTGTTCGGCAAGGTGTTGATGCTGGACGGCGCAACGCAGGTGACGAGCGCCGATGAATTTATCTATCACGAGATGATGGCGCATGTGCCGATCCTCGCCCATGGCGCGGTGCGCGATGTGCTGATCGTCGGCGGCGGCGACTGCGGGCTCGCCGAAGAAGTACTCAAACACGCCGGCATCACCCGCGTTATGCAGGTGGAGATCGACGCCCAAGTCGTGGAATTCGCGCGCAGCCATTTCGCGGAATTCAATGCCGCCGCGTTCGCCGACCCGCGCTTCACCATCGAGATCGCTGACGGCGCCGACTTTGTCGGGACGACCGATCAACGCTTCGACGTCATCCTGGTCGACTCGACCGATCCGATCGGTGCCGGAGCCGTGTTATTCACGAAAAATTTCTATGCCGGCTTGCGGCGATGTTTACGTCCCGGCGGCATCGTGGTGACGCAGAGCGGGGTGCCGTTCGTGCAACGTGACGAATTCACCACCGCCATCCGAAATCTGGCGCGCGTATTTCCTGTCGCCGAGTGCTACGTCCTCGCGACGCCCTCCTATGCCGGCGGTCATATGGCGCTCGGCTGGGGAAGTCTGGACCGCGATCCGTGCGACCCACCGCTCGAGATTCTTGCCGAGCGCGCAAGCACGCTCGCCACCCGCTACTATACCTCGGAGGTACACCGGGCGGCGTTCGCGCTGCCGCGCTACATTCTCGATGCGAAGATCGCTGCCATCGCCGCCGATCGATAGTCGTCGGTCGCTTACATCTGATCGTAATCGACCACGACCTTTGTCGACGTCGGATGCGCCTGGCAGGTGAGAACGAAGCCCGCCTCCAATTCCCACGGCTCCAGCGAATAGTTCAATTCCATCGGTGCCTCGCCTTCCACCAGCTTGGCGCGGCAGGTCGAGCACATGCCGCCCTTGCAAGCGAACGGAAGATCCATACCCGCGCGCAACGCGGCATCGAGAATGGCCTCGCCTTCCGCCACCGGCACATCGCGGCGCTTGCCGTCGATAATCAGCGAGGCCACGGCCTTGGGCGGCGCACCTTCAACCACAACGGCCTTCGGCCTGGCCTTGCCGCCGAACTCCGAGACGAACCGCTCGACGTGAATGCGCTCGTCAGCGATGCCGATCTCACGGCACGTCGCCTCGATATCCTCGCTCATCGCAAGCGGTCCGCAGATGAAGACGTGATCCACGCTTTCGGCCGGCACCAGCGAGCGCAACAGCACTTTCACCTTCTCGGCGTCGAGGCGGCCGTGCAGGATCGGAA
The DNA here is from genome assembly GCA_017305595.1 of Hyphomicrobiales bacterium. GTDB lineage: Bacteria > Pseudomonadota > Alphaproteobacteria > Rhizobiales > Xanthobacteraceae > 62-47. Next base: position 8,617 of record JAFKKL010000151.1, read on the forward strand.
TGTCCTGTTCTTCTTGCGAGATGACGTGGAATACCGAGAGCCGCTCCATATAGCGGTCCTTCAATTCTTCCAGTGCCTCGCGGAAAATGATCCCGTCGGTCGAGCGATTGCCGTAGAAGAGGAAGAACTGGCTATGCGGCTCGCGTGCCAGCACCCCACGAATGATCGACAGGATCGGCGTGATGCCGGAGCCGGCGGCAAAGCCGACATGGATGCGCGCGGCGTCCGGCGCGGGTGCGATGCCGAAGCGGCCGGTCGGCGTCATCACGTCGAGCGCATCGCCTGCCTTCAATTCCTCGGCAGCCCAGCTTGAGAATGCGCCGCCGTCAACGCGTTTCACCGCGATGCGCATCTCGCCGTCGTCCGGTCCCGAACAGATCGAATAGGAGCGCCGCACTTCCTCGCCCTCCATCGTGGTGCGTAATGTCAGGTATTGGCCCGGCGCGAAGGCGTAATCATCCGCCAACTCCTTCGGGATCGCGAAGGTCAACGAAATCGCATCGTTCGCTTCCCGGCGCAGGTCATGGACGGAAAGGCGGTGAAAACGGGGCGTGGCCATCATAAATGCCTTCTTCCCCTCTCCCCTTGTGGGAGAGGGTGGATCGCCGGAGGCGATCCGGGTGAGGGGTTTTCGTGTGGCGCCCCTCATCCGCCTTCGCTTTGCGAAGGCACCTTCTCCCACAAGGGGAGAAGGAAAAAGGCGCCAGTTAAATCATCCAGATATTCAGCTTAATGACACTTGAAATAATCGAACGGCTCGCGGCAGCTCTTGCAGCGCCATAGGGCCTTGCACGAAGTCGAGCCAAATTCGGATAGCGTTTCGGTGTCGGTCGAACCGCATTGCGGGCACGCGACTTGCTCGACGCCGAACAGCGCTCGGCGGCCGCTGCCCGCCTGCGGCGGGGCGATGCCATATTCCTTCAGCTTGCGGCGGCCGTCATCGCTCATCCAGTCGGTGGTCCAAGCCGGCGACAGCACGGTGCGCACCATCGGCTTACGGAAACCGGCGCGCTCCAGCGCGACCTCGATTTCCACCGCGATCATGTTCATCGCCGGGCAGCCCGAATAAGTCGGCGTGATCGCGACTTCGATCTCGCCGTCATGCACGGACACGTCGCGCAGCACGCCGAGATCGGCGATGGTCAAGACCGGAATTTCCGGATCGACCACCTGCGCGGCGGCGTCCCATGCGCGCTGACGCAACTCCATATCGCGTGTCACGTGATTCACCATGTCGCTCCCGGAAAGCTGCGCTGCATCGATTGCAATTCGCTGAGCAGATGGCCGAGATGCTCGGTGTGATGACCGATGCGGCCACCCTTCTGCATCCAGTCGTTCGCGGGCCGCGCCAGCGTGGCTTCGGCGAGCACACCCGATACGATCTTGAGCCACTGCGGACGCAGCGTCTCCGGATCGACCGCGATGCCGGCGTCGACCAGTCCGCGCTCGCTGTCATCGACAGAAAACATCTCGCCGGTGAACGCCCAGAGATCGTCGATGGCGATTTGCGCACGACGATGGCTCTCCTCGGTGCCGTCGCCGAGCCGCACCATCCATTCGGACGAGTGGCGCAGGTGATAGGCACTTTCCTTTTCGGACTTCGCGGCAATCGCCGCTAGCGTCGCGTCGCGCGACGTCATCATCGTGCGCCAATAGAGATCGGCGAAAGCGGAATAGAAAAACTGCCGCACCATGGTGCGGGCGAAATCGCCGTTCTGCTGTTCGACCAGCAACAGATTGCGATACTGCCGTACGTCGCGCAGATAGGCGAAGGTGTCCTCGGTGTTGTCCTTGCCCTCGACCTTGGCAGCGTAAGCGTAAAGCTCCCGCGCCTGCCCGAGCAGATCGAGGCCCATATTGGCGAGCGCCATGTCCTCTTCCAGCATCGGGGCGTGGCCGCACCATTCCGAAAGGCGATGGCCGAGGATCAGCGCGTCATCGGCGCGACGCAATGCGTAGAGCACCAGCGGCGTTTCGGAAACCGTGATTGAAGCTACGGTCATAGGGCAACTCGCTCCTATAAACTTATCTACGTCGTCATGCCCGCGCTTGTCGCGGGTATCCACGCCTTTCGACGACCCGCAAGAAGGACGTGGATGGCCGGGACGAGCCCGGCCATGACGCTGTTACATATGCCCGACTTCTTCCGGCACGTCGTAGAACGTCGGATGCCGGTAGATCTTGGTTTCCGCCGGCTCGAACATCATGCCCTTCTCGGCGGGATCGGACGCGGTGATCGCGCTGGAGGGCACGACCCAGATCGAAAGCCCCTCGCCGCGCCGGGTGTAGATGTCACGCGCGGCCTGCAACGCCAGCGTGGCGTCGGCGGCGTGCAGCGAGCCGACATGCTTGTGTGCGAGGCCATTGCGGCTGCGGATGAAAACTTCCCAGAGCGGCGTGTTCGGTGTCGCCATCGTTTCCTCCGCTATTTACTCGGCTGCCTGAACCATGGATCGGCCGGCACGCTTGTCGGCGTAAGCGGCGGCCGCGTCGCGCACCCACGCGCCCTCATCATGCGCCTTGCGGCGTGCGGCGAGACGATCGCGATTGCATGGACCGTTGCCGGCCAGCACCTGCTTGAATTCGGTCCAGTCGATCTCGCCGTAGCGCCAATGGCCTTCAGCATCCTGCGTCATGCCCGGATCGGGAACGGTGAGGCCGAGGAACTGCGCCTGAGGGATCGTCGCGTCGACGAATTTCTGGCGCAGTTCGTCATTGGAGAAGCGCTTGATCTTCCACTTCGTCGAGGTGTCGCTGTGCTGGCTCGCCTGATCCGGCGGACCGAACATCATCAGCACCGGCCACCACCAGCGATCCAGCGCGTTCTGCGCCATCGCCTTCTGCTCGGCGGTGCCGCGCGACAGCGTCAGCATAATCTCGAAGCCCTGCCGCTGATGAAACGATTCTTCCTTGCAGACGCGGATCATCGCGCGCGCGTAAGGACCGTACGAACAGCGGCACAGCGGGATTTGATTCATGATCGCCGCGCCGTCCACCAACCAGCCGATGGCGCCGATGTCGGCCCAGGTCAGCGTCGGGTAATTGAAGATCGAGGAATACTTCGCCTTCCCCGACAGCATCGCGTCGACCAGTTCCTCGCGCGAGGTGCCGAGCGTTTCGGCAGCGGCGTAAAGATAGAGGCCGTGGCCGCATTCGTCCTGCACCTTGGCGAGCAGCGCCGCCTTGCGCCGCAGGCTCGGCGCGCGGGTCAGCCAATTGCCTTCCGGCAACATGCCGACGATCTCGGAGTGAGCGTGTTGGGAAATCTGCCGCGTCAGCGTCTTGCGGTAAGCGGCCGGCATCCAGTCGTTCGGCTCGATGCGGTCGTCGACATCGATACGCGCCTGGAACGCGGTCGCCAGCGTTGCGTCCTCAACGAAACGGTCTTCGCCATCCGACGTATTGAGCGCCTGCGTATACATGGGCCGCCTCCCTATGTGTTACGGGCCAATATATAACAAAAATAACTCCAAACAAGAATTTTCTGTAACATATTAATGCTGGTCGTCGAACCGCAGTCCGAGTTCCGCGCCGGCGAGCGGAAGCGCCCCCGCCGCGCTCACACCATTCCGATCAAGCCATTGTTCGGAGGCCGGAATCAGCCGGCGATAGAGGTCAGCGCAGAGCTGGCGCGCGGGCGTCCCCGGCCAATCCGCCGGCAACAGGCTGCCGGGCAGCAGAGGATCGCGCAGCACCACGCGACGATAATGGTGGATCAGCAGGATGCGCGCAGTGAATGCATCGGCGTCGGACAGCAGCTCCTCGCGCCGAAGCCAGTCACGCAGCGGCGCAAAGGTCTTCATGAAGCGCTGATAGGCTCCCGCGGTGAGATGCAACGGCCAACTTTCACTGAGCAACCGCCGACCGCTGTCGTCCTCGGCGGAGACTTCCAGCCGGATCGCGCCTGCGGCTTCCACCGGCACGCGTACACCGGACGGCGCGACCCAGACACCGGCCAACGGACTGCCGAAGCCGGCGGCACGCAATGCCTCGCGCGCGGAATCGTGCTTGCCGCCATTGCCGAGCAGCAGCAATTCAAAGCGCCCGGTCCAGTCGGACGGCTGCGGATTGTAGACATGGCGCACCGCCGTATCGAACGTTTCGCGGCCCTTGTCCGCCAGCCGATAGAAACTGTTGCGCCCCACCCGCTCGCGTTCGAACCAGCCATCGGACGCGAGCCGCGACATCGCGGTGCGCACCACACCGCCTTCAATGTCAAGCATGGCGAAGAACGCCAGCAGCGTACCGAGCCCAACCGAGCCGCCGCGCGGCACGATGGCGTCGCCAAACAACGTGACGACGATGGAGCCAGTGCGCGAGGGTTCGCGCTTCAACTGATCAAGAATGCGGGCAAGCGGCTGAGGCATCGAAACCCGGCATAGCGTGTTTCGCCGGTGCAGACCATCGCCCGCCGCCGCGGGGCGATGGATTTCG
>JAFKKL010000152.1 GCA_017305595.1 Hyphomicrobiales bacterium
GTATTTCGCATCGAACGGCGTCGAGAGCCTGCGGGTCGCGCTCAACCGCGCTTATGCCGTCACCGAACAGCGGGGCTGGTACTGGCTGCGGCTGGAATCGATCGGCTATACGCTGATCGCCGCCGCCACCGCGCTGTTGCTGGCGTTCCTGATCGTGCTCGGCCCGCTGATCCTCGAAACCGCGCGCCGTTACATTCCGCTATTGGTGGAATCCAACGAGCGGATGCTGACGCTGACGCGCTACGGTATCGCCATTCCGGCGATGGTCGCCGCGCTGTTCATCCTGCATGCTTGGCTGCCGGCGGGACGGCGCAGCTTCGCGCAGATTTTGCCTGGCATCGTGTTCACCATGGTCGCCTCGCTGGTGGCGAGCATCGGCTTCGGCCTCTATCTCGCGCGCTTCGCCAGCAACTACGTGTCGATGTATGCCGGCCTCGCGTCGGTGATCATCGCGCTGGTGTTCCTGTATTTCCTCGCGGCAATCTTCGTGCTCGGCGGCGAACTCAACGCCGCGATCATCAAGGCCCGGCGGCCACGCGATGGCGGACCGCAAACAGCGCCGTCGCCAGCGCGCGGGGAGACACCGGCTTGAGCAGGAAGGCATCGGCGCCGGCCTTTCGCGCCAAAGCCTTGTCGGTGTCCTTTCCCGAAATGCCGATGATCGGAATGCCGCGCTGATCGGAGCGTAGCGCGCGAATGCGCCGGATCGCCTCGACGCCGTCGATGCCCGGCAGCACCATGTCCATCAGCACCGCATCGAACCCGCCCTGCGCCACCCGCTCGGCGGCGATCTCGCCGCGCCCGACGAATTCGGCGTGGTGACCGAGTTCAGTGAGGATCGCATTCAGCACGACGCGGCCGAATGGATTGTCCTCGACGCTGAGAATGCGCAAGCCGCCGGCCGCATGCGATGCCTCGTCCGACCCGGTCGCAATGGCGACCGGTGCATCCGCCGGCTTCAGCGCGACGGTCAATGTGAAGACCGCGCCGCCGCCCCGACGCGGCGCAACGGTGATACCGCCGCCCATGGCGCGCGCCAGTTGCTTGACCGACGACAGCCCGAGCCCGGCGCCACCGAAGCGGGCGGCGATGCCGACATTAGCCTGCGAGAACGGTTGGAACAGCCGCTTGATCTCCGCCATGGTCAGCCCGATGCCGCTGTCCGACACTGCGAACGTCGCAACGATCCTGCCCTTGGCGGCACGCGCCACCGTTACCTTGAGTTCGACATCGCCTTCCGACGTGAACTTCACCGCGTTGTCGACGAGATTCTCCAGCGCCGCACGCAGCCGCACCGGATCGCCGGTGACGAAGGCCGGCAGCCGATCCGAAATGCGCACGCGCGATTGCAGCCCCTTGGCGGCGGCGCGTCCGGTCAGCGAATCCCCGACGCTGCGGGCCACCGCGCGCAGATCGAAGAAATCCTCTCGCGCCTCAATGCCGCCGCCCCTGGCGCGGCTGCGCGCCGCATCGACGAACAGCGTTGCCAGCCCCGCAAGATGCTCCGCGCTTGCCTTGATGGTGTCGACCCAACGCCGCTCGCGTTCGCCGAGATCGGAGGTCGCCAACAGATCGCTGACGGCGAGAATCCCGGTCAGCGGCGTGCGAACCTCATGGGCGAACGCCGCCAATGCCGCCTCGACCGATGCGGGAGCCGCCGAGCCGGAAATGCGCCGCACCGCCTTTTTCGTGCCGCCCGCCTTCGAGGCCGGGGCACGCTTTTTCGCCGCCCGCTTGCCCGGCGCGCGTTTCCCTCGCGGTGCTCGTGATGTGAGCGCCATGCTATCCCCCAACCCGAGACTTCATAGCATGGCGGGACAGGCCCGCACGAGCGGGCGGGCGGCGTTTTCAACCGCCACGGCTACAGGCCGATGCGCCGCCGCACCTCGGCCGGCGAAACGCCCTCGGCCCACAACTCCCGCAGGCCGGTCGCCCGGGTCGACTTTGACAGCTTTGCGCCGGCGGCATCCCGCAGCAGGGCGTGGTGACGATAGCGCGGTGCGGGCAGGTCGAGCAGGCGCTGCAACAGGCGATGAACGCTGGTGGCCCAGAACAGGTCTTGGCCGCGCACCACATCCGTTATCCCCTGCAACGCATCGTCCACCACCACCGCGAGGTGGTAGCTGGCCGGCGTATCCTTGCGCGCGAGGATGACGTCGCCCCACGCCTCCGGCCGCGCCACCACAAGGCCGGTTTCGCCGCCGGGCCCATCGCCCTCTTCCCTCCAATCGAAATCGCCAGCAATTGCCAGCGCCGCCGCCATGTCCAGCCGCAACGCATAAGGCACGCCGGACGCCATCAGCGCCTCGCGCTCGCGCGCCGGGAGTTCTTTCGCCGTACCGGGATAAAGCGGCGCACCGTCGGGATCGCGCGACCATGCCGCTCTCGCTTCACGTTCAGTCACCATGCGCGCGATCTCGGCGCGGCTTTCGAAGCTTGGATAGATCAGTCCTTTCGCGGCAAGGCGGTCCAGCGCCGCGCGATAGGACGCGAAGTGTTCCGACTGCCGCCGCACCGGCATCTCCCAAACCATGCCGAGCCAACGCAAATCCTCATAAATCGCCGCCTCGAACTCCGGCCGGCATCGCGTCGCGTCGATATCCTCGATCCGCAGCAGCAGCCGGCCCCCGGCCTGCCGCGCCAGATCGGCGTTGAGCAGCGCCGAATAAGCGTGACCGAGATGCAGGTAGCCGTTCGGGCTCGGCGCGAAACGGAAAACGGGTGGCGGCATTGAACTCTTCCGTAGGACGTGATCGTTTTAGGCTGCCATGACCATTCATCTCAACTCCCAGGACGATCTCGAAGAGGCAATGGCGTTGCTGGTCAAGCTCGACCCGCGCCTCGCGCCGATCCTCGAACAGACCGGGATGCCGGCACTACGACGGCGCGAGCCGGGCTTCACCGGCCTCGCCGCGATCGTCTGCGGCCAGCAACTCTCCACCGCCAGCGCGGCGGCGATCTGGGGCCGCGTCACCAAGGCCTACGATCCGTTCCATCACGACGCCATCCGCAAGGCTAGAGCCGACCGGCTCGGCCGGCTCGGGCTGTCGGCGGCGAAGATCAAAACATTGAAAGCCATTGCGGGCGAACTCGCCAGCGAACGCCTCAACCTCGATGTGCTGGCGGAGGAAGACGCCGATGCCGCACACAATACGCTGACGGCATTGCACGGCATCGGCCCGTGGACGGCAGACGTCTACCTGTTGTTCTGCCTCGGCCACGGCGACGCATGGCCGGCGGGCGATCTCGCGGTGCAGGAGGCCATCAAGATCGGACTCGGCTTGAAGACACGGCCGACGACGAAGGACATGATTCCGATCGCTGAGCCATGGCGACCGGTGCGCGGCGCGGCGGCGCATCTGTGGTGGGCTTACTACAAGGTGATGAAGAAGCGCGAAGGCGTCATCGCCGGCTCGAAAAACGATGCGGCGAAGCCGCCTGTTCCAAACGGAGTTTCAAACAAAGTGCGTGTCGCAAAACCGACATCGATCAAGGCGAGACTCCCCGCGACCAAAGCATCGCGCGCCCGCAAATCACCGAAGGCCACAACGTGACATCGCAACAATTCATCGTCGCCCGCGACGATCTTCAGCAAAGCCGTTTTGTCGAAGTAGCATTGCCCGCCACCGACAATCTGCCCGTCGACGGCCTGCTGGTGAAAGTCGATCGCTTCGCCTTCACCGCCAACAACATCACCTATGCGATGCTGGGCGATCAGCTCAAATACTGGAGCCTGTTTCCCGCACCGAGCGGCTTCGGCAACATTCCGGTGTGGGGATTCGGCGACGTCATCGCCTCGCGCCATCCCGACATTCCCGAAGGCGAGCGGCTGTTCGGCTATTTCCCGATGGCCACGCATCTCATCATTGAGGCCGCCGACGTCGGCAAACGCGGACTGCGCGATGGCGCCGCGCACCGCCAGGACGTCGCGCCGGTCTACAACGCCTATACGCGCGTCGGCGGCGATGCGGCGCTCAAGGGACGCGCCGGCGACTATCAGGCATTGCTGCGGCCGCTGTTCATGCTGTCGTTCCTGGTCGATGATTTTCTCGCGGAGAACGCCTTCTTCGGCGCACGCAGCGTGATGCTGTCGAGCGCATCCAGCAAAACCGCGTTCGGCCTCGCGCATCTATTGCATACGCAACGCAAGCCGATCCGCGTCATCGGCCTCACCTCACGCGGCAATGCGAGCTACGTCACATCGCTCGGCTGCTACGACGACGTGGTGACTTATGACGACGTCTCGTCGCTCGCCACCGATCACCCAGCCGCCTATGTTGACATGGCCGGCAACGGCGAGCTTCGCACGCAACTGCATCGGCATTTCAGCGACAGGCTGGTCTATAGCGGCCGCGTCGGACTGACGCATCAGGACGCGACCGACGACACCGCAAACCTGCCCGGCGCCAAGCCGACGTGGTTCTTCGCGCCGGACCAGATTCGCAAACGCGCCAAGGAATGGGGGCCGGGCGGCATCGACACTCGTTTCGGCGCGGCATGGGCGAGTTTCGTGCCGATGCTGGACCGCTGGATCACGGTGACCGATGGCCGTGGCGAGACCGCCGTTCAGCAGATCTATCTCGACACTCTGAACGGCCGTGTCAGGCCGGATCAGGCGCACATGCTGTCGCTTGGCTAATGCGCCGCTGGGAACCGCATAGGCGAAATGCCTTGCTGCCCTTTCGCGAACAAGCTCACGCGCTATAGTTTGCCCGAAGGCGCTGGTAAAGCGAGCCGTCGGGGAAACATCCATGCTGGACAAGACGAAGTCCGCCGCTGCATTGGTCGAGGAATGGCTCGACCAGTTCGAGAGTTCGTTGTCGCATGACAACGGCGACGAACTTGCCAAACTGTTCCACCCCGACAGCTACTGGCGCGACGTGCTGGCGCTGAGATGGACCTTCAACACCTTCAATGGTCGCGATGCCATTCTCGCCGCGCTTGCCCCGCTCGCCTCACGCCATGCGTCGCGCGATTTTTGCCTTGCGCTGGGACGCACCGCGCCGCGCACCGTGATGCGCGCCGGCACGCAATGCCTCGAGGCGATCTTCGCATTCGAAACTGCCGAGGGCCGCGGCAGCGGCGTGTTGCGCCTGATCCCAGATCACGAAGACAACAACACGCTGAAAGCCTGGACGCTGCTCACCGCGCTCGACGAACTCAAAGGCTTCGAGGAACGCGACGGCCGCGCACTCTCCACCGGCACCGCCACCGCGCGCAATTTTCACGGGCCAAACTGGCTCGACAAGCGCCGCACCGCACTCGCCTATCAGGATCGCGATCCCGACGTGCTGGTGATCGGCGGCGGCCAGGCCGGGCTCGCCATCGCGGCGCGCCTTGCTCACCTTCAGATCGATACGCTGATCGTCGATCGCGAAGCGCGTATCGGCGACAACTGGCGCAAACGCTATCACGCGTTGACGCTGCACAATCAGGTCCACGTCAATCACCTGCCCTACATGCCGTTTCCGCGAAACTGGCCGACCTACATTCCGAAGGACAAGCTCGCCAACTGGTTCGAATCCTACGTCGAGAGCCTCGAACTCAATTTCTGGACCGGTACCGAGTTCGAAGGCGGCAGCTACGACGAGGTCACCGGCCGCTGGACCGTGACGCTGCGTCGCGCGGACGGCACCACGCGCGTCATGCATCCGCGCCACATCGTCATGGCCACCGGCGTCAGCGGCATTCCCAATCGTCCCAAGATTCCGACGCTGCCGGATTTCGCCGGCACCGTGTTGCATTCCAGCCAGTACACCGACGGCGAGACGTGGCGCAGCCGCCGCGCGCTTGTGATCGGCACCGGCAACAGCGGCCACGACATCGCGCAGGACCTGCACGCCAGCGGCGTCAACGTCACGCTGGTGCAGCGCAGCCCGACACTGGTCACCAATGTCGAACCCAGCGCGCAGCTCGCCTACACGCTTTACGACGAAGGTCCGCCGCTGGACGACTGCGACCTGATCACCACCGCCACGCCACTGGCGCTGGCGCGCAAGAGCCACCAGCTCATGACCGCGACATCGAAGGAACTCGACAGCGACCTGCTGGCGGGACTGGCGCGGGCCGGCTTCAAATACGATTTCGGCGAGGACGGCACCGGCTGGCAGTTTAAATACCTCACACGCGGCGGCGGCTATTACTTCAATGTCGGCTGTTCCGATCTTGTGGCAGCGGGCGAGATCGGCCTGATCCAGTATGCCGATATCGATGGCTTCGTGGCGGAGGGCGCGCGGATGCGCGACGGCAAAACCTTGTCCGCCGACCTGATCGTGCTGGCGACCGGCTACAAGGGTCAGGAACATCTGGTGCGCAAGCTGTTCGGCGAGGCGACAGCCACCCGCGTCGGGCCGATCTGGGGCTTTGGCGACGACCAGGAACTCCGCAATATGTACGTCCGTACGCCGCAACCCGGCCTGTGGTTCATCGCCGGCAGCCTGGCACAATGCCGCATCAATTCGAAATATCTGGCGCTTCAGATCAAGGCCATCGAAGTCGGCCTGCTGCCACGACAGCCGCCATCCGCCGGCGGATAAACCGCCAAAACCCTTCACAATGCCGTCACGGTGCCTGTAGTATTCAGGCACAAGCTGCTTCGCAGCCATAATGGAGGCCGGGAGCGTTACTTGAACGCACATGTCTCACAAGGCGGTTGGCCGGTCCTGGTCCTCAATGCGGACTTCCGGCCACTGAGTTACTACCCTCTCTCGCTGTGGTCGTGGCAGGACGCGATCAAGGCGGTGTTCCTGGACCGCGTCAATATCGTCGAGCATTACGACCACGCGGTGCACAGCCCCTCCTTCGAGATGCAACTGCCGAGCGTCGTCTCGCTGAAATCCTTCGTGAAGCCGACCACGCATCCGGCGTTCACCCGCTTCAATGTATTCCTGCGCGACAAGTTCTCCTGCCAGTATTGTTCCTCGCACGAGGACCTGACCTTCGATCACATCGTTCCACGCTCGAAGGGCGGGCAAACGACATGGGAGAATGTCGTCGCCGCCTGCTCGCCTTGCAATCTGCGCAAAGGCAACCTGACCACGGCGCAGGCCAACATGTATCCCCGGCAGACGCCGTTCGCGCCCACCGTGCATCAGCTTCACCGCAACGGCCGCCTGTTCCCGCCGAATTACCTGCACGAGAGCTGGCTCGATTATCTCTATTGGGACAGCGAACTCGATCCGTAGCGCGTGGGCGCAGTTGCTGTCTGCGGCGATTCAGTCCGATTAAAAAATGCGTTAGGCGCGGTCGGCTTGAATTGAAGCGCGTGCCGTCATCCTGAGGAGCGAGCGAAGCGAGCCTCGAAGGATCGCTGCCGGCACCCTTCGAGGCTGTCGCTACGCGACAGCACCTCAGGGTAACGACCTCAAATTCAGCCTCGGCAAACATGTTCCAGTGGCGCATCGGGGATCGCAATCGCGGCGAAGCTGCTATGAAGGGGCGTCTCTATGATTCTCCCTGCCGACGCCGATGACCGCCACCGCTCTCGAAATTCTGAAAACCGTCTATGGCTACGATGCGTTCCGGGGACCGCAGGCGCGCATCGTCGATCACGTGATCGGCGGCAATAACGCCTTCGTGCTGATGCCGACCGGCGGCGGCAAGTCGCTGTGCTACCAGATCCCCGCCATCGTCCGGCCCGGCATCGGGCTTGTCGTGTCGCCGCTCTTGGCCTTGATGGCCGATCAGGTCGCGGCGTTGCGGCAGGCGGGCGTGCGGGCCGCCGCCCTCAATTCAGACTTGCCGCCGGATGAGCGGCGCACTCTGTGGCGCGATATCTATAATGGCGATCTCGATCTGCTCTATGTCGCGCCGGAGACGCTGCTCCGCGAGGCGGTGCTGGAGCGGCTTGGCCGCGCGCGGCTGTCGCTGGTCGCCATCGACGAGGCGCATTGCCTGTCGCAATGGGGGCACGACTTCCGCCCCTCCTATCGCCAGCTCGATGCACTGGTCCGCCAATTTCCCGACATCCCGCGCATGGCGCTGACGGCGACGGCCGACGAGCCGACGCGCGCGGAAATCCTGTCGCATCTCGACATCGCCGACAACTGCGCCTTCATCGCCGGCTTCGACCGCCCCAACATCCGCTACGCGATCGAAGAGAAGGACAATCCACGCGCCCAACTCAAGGCGTTCCTCAAGCGGCACGAGGGCGAGAGCGGCATCGTCTACTGCCTGTCGAAACGGAAGACCGAGGAAACCGCCGCCTGGCTGTGCGAGCAGGGCTACGACGCGCTTGCCTATCACGCCGGCATGGACAAGACGGCGCGCGAAGCCAACCAGATGCGCTTCCAGCGCGGCGAGGCCGTCGTCATGGTCGCGACCATCGCCTTCGGCATGGGCATCGACAAGCCGGACGTGCGCTTCGTCGCCCACATCGACCTGCCGGGCAGCATCGAGGCTTATTATCAGGAGACCGGCCGCGCCGGGCGCGACGGCCTGCCGTCCGACACGTTGATGCTTTATGGTCCCGACGACATCGCGCTGCGCAGCCGCTTCATCGAGCAATCGGACGCGCCCGATCAGCGCAAGCGCATGGAGCGCCAGAAGCTCGACGCGCTGCTGGGCCTGGCCGAAACCGCAGGCTGCCGCCGACAAGTGCTGCTGTCCTATTTCGGCGACCACAGCGAGCCGTGCGGCAATTGCGACACTTGCGCCGAGCCGCCGGAATTGTTCGACGGCACCATCGCCGCGCAGAAGGCGCTGTCATGCATCTACCGCACCGGCGAGCGCTTCGGGCAGGCGTATATCGTCGACGTGCTGCTCGGCATAGAGAACGAGCGCATCGCGCAGTTCGGCCACGACCGCCTTTCCACTTTCGGCATCGGTACCGAGCACGACAACCGCGCATGGCGGGCGATCCTGCGCCAGTTGATCGCGTTGCGCCTTATTGATGTTGACCTCGCCGGCCATGGCGGCCTGTCGATCGCATCCGCCGGCCGCGACTTCCTGCGCGACAAGCCGACCTTGATGCTGCGCGTGCCGGCGCCTCCGCGCGCACGGCGCAGCAAGACCGCGCGCAGCGCTGCGCCATCCGCCGTCACCGAGGCGGACCACGACCTGTTCGAGGCGCTGCGCCGCAAGCGCACCGAACTGGCGCGCGCGCAGAACGTGCCGCCCTACGTGATCTTCCACGACAAGACGCTGATTGAACTGGCCGCAACGCGCCCGGCCTCGCGCAGCGCGATGGCGAAGGTGCCCGGCATCGGCGACGCCAAACTCGAACGCTATGGCGAAGCCTTCCTCGCGGTGATCGCCGGGTACGGCTAACAGCAGCAAGCTCCGCGCATCAGTGTCTCTGGGCTTCCGCCGAGTACCACTTGAGGTCTCGCACAATCGCATCGATGCTCTTCGGATCCAGATCCAAATTAGGCATGCTGGTGCCGTTCGCGAACTTATCCGGCGCTGCAAGGAATCTCTTCAGTTTTTCGTCATCCCATGAACCAGTCAGATTTCGCAGTCCTGCCGAATATCGAAAGTTGTCCGAAGCGATTTTTCTTGAGAACAATCCGGTCAGGGTTGGAGCCGGGTCCGCGCTCGTCGTAGCTCCGGAATGATGGCAATACATGCACGCGGAGTTCAGCCTTTCGCTAACCTGACTTGCCGGGCGTTCATTCGCGCTCAGCTGCTCCCGATCGACGGAAACAAACATCAACTGTGCGTCATCAGTCCAAAGCACGATCGTTCCGTCCTTCAACTGAGCGAGATCGCGAATCCTTTGGCCGATCCAGATCGGCTCGGAGTAAAGAACTCTTCCCCGGTCCAGTCGCAGTCGAAACAATGACAGCGCTTTCAGCGAACCAACCAGAATGTCTCCGTCCCAGCGGCTGTCGAACCCCTGAATTTCGATCAAATTGGAGACTGCTATTGAAGGCAGCCAGGAAAACAAGGGCAACGTATAACCGGAATGGTCCCCCGTCCTGGCGTTTCCGGCAAAGTCATAACTCGCATATTCAGTTCCCAGCGAAACGTTCGGCCAACCGTAATTGGCGCCCTGAACAATCGAATTAAGCTCGTCCCCTCCCTTCGGGCCATGCTCGGTCGAAAAAAGCGCGCCGCTCCTGGTCTTCAGCAGGCCTTCCGGATTGCGGTGCCCGAGACTGATAACGCGCTTGCTTCCCGTCCTGACGTCAATTTCGATAATCTTCCCGAAGGACGATTTCGGATCCTGGGAAACCTCTGGCGAAGTGATCATGTAGTCGCCGACTGTCAGGTAAATCTTGTCCAACGCCGCTTCGACCAGTCTGCCGGCACCATCCTCGTTCGGCCCATTTGGCTCAGGCTCGCTTAAAAAGACTGTCCGCCATTTCCCGGTCGGCCTTATACCCTCGTCATCCACCGGTATGACTGAAACTGCGAGCCGCGTTTCACCAAGGCTAACGTCGAAATACTCGTGCGAGACGGCAAGCATCCTGGAAAGCTTTAGATATGCGATGTCATATGCTCGAAATTTCTTTCCATCGAGCAAAGCGCCCGGCGCTCTCAAATATGCCTCGATGTTATTTGGAAGCTGAGGGAAGGCCTGCTTTTCGAGCAGCTCTCCGTTAGCGCGAGAGGAATAAATATTCCCCAGACGGTCGAGCACCAAAACAACATCTCCAATCGTCGTAATCGATCCACCGGTCTTGGCGATCGGGAAATGGTCGCTAATGCGAACGGCTTTGATTTTCGCGGGTAGAAGCCCGGTATCGACCCTTCTGTCTGAGAGAATCCTCTCTTGATCGCGAGAATATTGCCGGGAAAGTACGCCCGACGGATCGGGCGGGTTTCTTTGGGTTATTCTTCTCAGAAGTTTCTGAACCTGAGCATATTTGAATTTGTGTGCGGTAAATCCAAAGGTAAACCCAAAGACGAACGCGGCGCCCCCAACGACAACAATGAGCAACAATGTCGTCTTCCAAGCACTCAGGAACAAGCGGGGCGAAGGCTTGGGTCGAGAAGTCTCGGATCGAGAAGCCTTGGATTGAGAAGCCTTGGATTGATCGGTATTCGACATAAGAAATCTCCCGGCATCGGCACTACCGGCGGTGAGGCACAATGAAAAAAACAACCCGTTTAGCAAAATCGGAATAGATACGAGCGTCGTCAGGCCGAACTTGACGGTTGTCAAAAAGCGCGAGGACATTGGGGTTCGAATTCATCACAGCCGCCAGATGACGACGGCGGCGAGAGCTAGGGCGCGCACGAAGAATGTGATGTTGCGATCGAACGGTAGCGATGCGCCTCTAGTTCTTGAGGCGCACCGCGATCCGTTCGAAGCCCTGCGCCGGAAGCGCACCGAACTCGCACATGCGCAGGACGTGCCGCCCTATGCGCTCTTCCACGGGAAGCCACTGATCGAACTCGCTGCAGCGCGTCGCGATGGTGAGGCGCTTAACAGCCGTTCATGGTCGCTCCGTTCGCCGTGAAGCGACACAACTCGCGCATCGGCGCAGTATTATGATCCGGAGCAAGTGGCGGAGAGGGAGGGATTCGAACCCCCGATAGGCTTGCACCTATGCCGCATTTCGAGTGCGGTGCATTCAACCACTCTGCCACCTCTCCAGGCGCCAAGATCGCGGGGAATCCCCCCGTCGGTGGTCGGCGGTGTTCTAGGCGAGGATGGCAGGCCAGACAAGCCGCACCCGGACGAAAATATTCGGCTGGCGATCATGACCTGACAGCGGGTCAGAATAATCGCCCCGGCTTGTTGCCATTCCGGGCGCCCGCCCGACAACGCGGCCACGATTTTCGGGAATCCTTGACGGGCTCCGAAATCTTCGGCTGGCTGCCGATGAATCCATTTCCCCCCACGGCCGGACACGGCCATTCAACGAACGACGCCGTCCTTGGAGGGCTATGGCCGGTCAATACGCCGGCACCGAAAGCACCCGGCGGCACAGGCCTTCGTTTCCGGGAAACACGAAGATCTGCGGCAAACCGGCTATCCCTTGTTTTTCTTCGGCTTTTCCTTAGCCCCCGCGGCCTTCTTGCCCTTGCCGTCCTTCGCCTTGTCGTCCTTGGCCTTGTCCTCTTTCTTGCGGTTGGTGAAGCGGGCGTTGCCGAGGCCGGTGCCGATGGTCAGCACGCCCCAGCGTGCGACATCCTGCATGTAGGGCATTTCGCTCAAGCCCTGCGCCACGCCGTCATTGTGCATCAGCACGGTGGTGTCGTGCTCGCCGATCATCGGGATCGCCTCGAACAGGCTGGCTGGCAGGTTGAAGCGGCTGCTTTCCCAGTTGCCGGGCAGGTTCTGCGCGCCCTTCTCGATCGCGCCGTCGTCCTCGATCACGCCCGGACAAGAGATGCCGATAAACGGCGCGAGCTTCAGCCCCTCGGTATCGGCCTGTTCGATCAGGTCCTTGAGCATCTTCACCAGCCGCTTCACCGCGCCCTCACGCGTGGGCTCGTCATCGGCGTGGCGCCACAGGTCGGACTTCCAGACCGCCGCCTTGGAGAGGTCTTTCGCCTTCTTCCAATGGGTCTCGACCACGCCGCAGCGGATGTTCGAGCCGCCGATATCGACCGCGAGGATGCTGTCATAGGCCTCGAAAATCCACGGCGGCGCCAGATGCAGGCAGCCGATCAGCCCGGCCTCGTCCGGATGAAACCGGATCGGGATCAGAGCGACCTTCAATCCCTCGGCCTTGAGGATCAGGTCGGCGCGGGCGATGGCGATCTCCCCCACCCGGCTCTGCCGAAACCCGCCGCCGACGACGATGCGCTCGGTGTCGGCCCACGCCTTGGTCTTGAGGAAGCGGCGGGTGACATAGGCCAGTTGCTGGGCGAATTCCTCCAGCGCGCCGTGCACCAGCGCCGCCGCCGTCACGTCGTCGCCTTTCAGCGCCTCCTCGGGCGTGGTCTTGCTGAGATCGTCGGTCGGCTTCTTGCCGAGCGGATCGTCGCCGTTCTTCTTCAGCGGCTTGCGCCAGTCGTCGAGGATCTGCTGGAACGCGCCCTTGCTGGCGCGGTCGCCGAGAAAGCCGTCGTCGTCCT
>JAFKKL010000153.1 GCA_017305595.1 Hyphomicrobiales bacterium
GATGGTGCCGCAGCCCACCACCTTGTCGTCCTTCCAGGCCAACAGGCTGGTGATGGTGCCGCGCTCGATCTCGCGAACCCACGCGGTCAACACCTTCGGTTCGGTGATGTTGCGCGGCAGGAACAACAGGTCGTGCACTGGAAGCGCGCGTGCGAAGTCCAGCACCGCGGTTTCGTCGGCCGCCCCCATCAGGCGAAATTCAATCGGTCCGGCCTCGGTGACCACCTGCCGCGGATAGGAACGTAGCTCGGAATTGTTCATACTGATCTCTCACCTAACCATGAATCGAGTTTCGGCCACATCCGTTTGACCGCGTTGCCGCCGGCGGCAAGACTGACATGTCCGCCCTTGAGCATGACTTCTTCCTTGTCGGTCGATCCCACTTTCGCGATCAAATGCCGCGACGCCTCGTAAGGCACAATGTGATCGTGTTCGGCGACGACGTGAAGGATCGGCACCTTGATGTTGGAGAGAACGGCCTTGCGGCCGCCAACGGTCATCGTGTCGTTGAAGATCTTGTTATCCCACATCAGATCCTTGGTCATCTGACGAAAATATTCTCCCGCCAGCGGCAGGGTGTCAGCGCCCCACTTGTCCATCATCCGGAAGGACTTGACGTACTCGTCATTCCAGATGTTTTCCCACAACTGCACCTGTCCTATCGCGCGCGCCGCCGGCCGCAGCATGTCGAACGAGGTCATGATCATTTCCGCGGGCACGTTGCCAACGCTGTCCACCAGCCGGTCGACGTCGAAATAGCGCCGGTCGGAAAAATTCTGGAACAGCGTCATGTGCCGAAAATCGATCGGCGTCGTGAAGCAGACGAGATTCTTCAAGGGTCCATCGGTATGCACCGATGCGTAGAGCGTCGACAGCATGCCGCCGGCGCAGTAGCCGATGATGTTGACGTCGGCTTCGCCGGAATCCTCCTGCACCGTGCGGACGCATTCGGGGATGAAGCCGAGGACGTAGTCGTCCAGCCGCAGGCTTTTTTCCTCCGGCTTCGGCGCGGTCCAGTCGAGCATGTAGATATCGTAGCCGCGCTTGAGCAGGAACTCGACCATGCTTTGTCCGGGCGCGAGATCGAGAATGTAACCGCGATTGGTGGTCGCCATCACGATCAGCACCGGGATGCGGTAGATCTCGTCGGCCATCGGCCGATAGTGATAAAGCTGCATCGTCCCGCGCGACAGAATGATGTCTTTCGGCGTCACGCCCGGCATCGGTCCCGACGAGGCGATGTATTCGACGCCCTTGATGCTGCGCTGTATCGCGCGTTGCACCTCGGTTTGGATGCGCTCCGAGACCGACGTGAAATCCAGCGCTGAACCTGGGACCGCGTTCATTTGGATTCTCCAGCAGCAGACGGCGGCCGTCGCGTGCGCGGCGGCTTCGGCGTGCTTGCGAATCTTTCGCCCGCACCGCCGGACTTATCCTGCATCCGGTATAACAGCGTCTTGATCTCGCTGAGCTGCGCCTCGATGGCTTGTAGCCGCTCGGCCATGTTCACCATTTGCGACCGGCTCGGCAGGTTCATGCCGACGAGGTATTTCTCCATCAGGTCGCCGAACTGCTTTTGCGCGCCCGCGGCAATGCCGCCAGCCTGGTTCATCACCTTGCTGAATTCGGGCGATGTCATGGTCTGCGTGGCGAAGGAATTGAAGCCCTTCTCCATCTCGCCGAGCATGGTGTGCCAGATCTCGACCGGGTCGTTGCTGTTCTTATTCGCCACGAAAGTCCCTCCTTCATTCCCGCCCGGACCGCCTTCCTTGCGGAGGTCAGCCTCGCTTTTCTTTTGCTGTCATTCCATACTGTTGTTTCAGTGTGGTCAATATTTCTCGAACCGTTTCCCGTTACCTGTCCGAACATCACCGCGCGTCCCAAAATCACCTGCATCAATTCGTTCCCAATGAGCTAAGGAGCCAACGACGTGAACCCGATCCCGCATCAACCGCCGCAAATGCTGCGCGCTAACGGCATCGAGCTTTGCTATGAAATTTTCGGCGCGCCGGACGCCGAACCGCTGGTGCTGATCATGGGATTGGGCGCCCAGATGATTCACTGGGACGACGACTTCTGCCGTCAGCTTGCGGCGCAAGGTTTTCGCGTCATTCGATTCGACAATCGCGACATCGGAAAATCGAGCAAACTGAAGGGCGGCGGGAAAATCGGCGCGCTTGAATTTCTCAAGTTGCGGTTCCTCAAAATTCCGGTGGCCGCACCCTACAGGCTGCGCGACATGGCGACCGATGTGGTCGGCCTGCTCGACGCACTGAGCATCCGCTCGGCGCATATCGTCGGCGCGTCAATGGGTGGCATGATCGCGCAGGAACTCGCCATCGTTTTCCCGGAGCGGGTGCGCACGCTGACCTCGATCATGTCCACCACCGGCAATCCCAAGTTGCCGGGGCCGACGCGCGAAGCGGCGGCGCTGTTGCTGGCTCCGCCGGTCACCGAACGCGAGGCCTTCATCAAGCGCTTCGAACAGACATGGAAACTGCTGCGCGTCGGCAGTTTTCCGCAGGATGAAGCGCTCGACCGCGAGCGCGCCATCCGTACCTTCGAGCGCGGCCTCAATCCGGCCGGCGTCTCACGTCAGTTGCGCGCCATTCTCGCCTCGGGCAGTCGCAAGGAGCGGCTCAAGGCGGTAACGGCCCCGACCCTGGTGATCCACGGCAACGTCGATCCGCTGGTGCGCCCCGAGGGCGGCCAGGACACCGCCGCCTCCGTCCCCGGCGCGAAACTGGTGATGGTCGACGGCATGGGTCATGCCCTGCCGATCGCGCTGTGGCCGCAGATCGTCGGCGCGATCGTCAACCACGCGCATGGGGCGAAAGCGACGGTGCACTGAAGCTCGTACCAATGCGCTTCTTCCTTCTCCCCCTGCTGGAGAAGGTGGCGCGGACGTAGTCCGTGCCGGATGAGGGGTCAGCGCACATCGGCTACCCCTCACCCGTCTTCGCTTCGCGAAGCCACCCTCTCCCGCAAGGGGAGAGGGAAACGAACTAACCCCCTGCCCAGACGTCGAGCACGTAGCGGTTGCGGGTGCCGAGGTCGTCGATCCAGCGCGCGCTAGCGGCTTCATCGCTGCCGGTCTTCTCGCGATGGATCGCCATCAGCGCTGCCTTGACGTCGGGCTCCATTTTGCCGCCGTCGCCACAGACGTATATAATCGCGCCCTGCTCGATCAGTTGCCAGACGCGATCCTTCTGCTGCGCGATCATATGCTGCACGTAGGTCTTGTCCGTGCTCGCGCGCGAGAAGGCGACGTGAAGCTCGGTGATGCCCTCGTCAGCAAAATCCTTCAACTCGTCCGCGTAGAGATAATCCTGCTCCGGATGCCGGCAGCCGAAAAACAACAACGACGGCCCGAGTTGAACATCCTGCGCCATCGTCGCCGCGCGTTCCTGCAGGAAGGCGCGGAACGGCGCGAGCCCGGTGCCGGGCCCGATCATGATGATCGGCGTCATCGGATCTTCAGGAAGCCGGAAACCCGCCTTGGTCTCCCGCACTGACGCATAGACGGTATCTCCGGCGCGACGACCCGCCATGTAATTCGAGCAGATGCCCCTGTAAGTGCCCCGGCCCGATGCCGCAGGTCCTTCGACCACACCGATAGTGGCGCTGCAACGGCTCGGCTCCGCCAAGGGCGACGACGAGATCGAATAGTAGCGCGGCGCCAATAGCGACAGCATTTCCAGGTACGAATGGAACGGCAGATCGCAGGCCGGGAATTCCTCCATCAGGTCGAAGACCGACCTGCGCTTCGCCATCACCTCGCTGCGATAGCGTTCCTGCGACTCCGCGTCGTCGCCGACGAGGCTGAGCAGCTTCGGCTTGCTCATCGGACAGCGGGTGTTCTCCGCCATGATCTGGATCTGCTTGCGGGTTGCGATCTGTTGCAACTCGACGAACTCGCCGAGCAATCGTCCGACCGAGATCGATTGTCCTACCGGCAGTTGCGCGCGGCGCCCTTCCGGCACCTGCAAGCGGATCTGATCGGTCGGCAGGAAACCGAAGCGGCGCGCCACCGAATCCACCAGCGCCGGATCGTTGCGCGGAATGACGCTGAGATGATCACCGGCGCGATAGGTCGTGCTGGGCGGCAACTCCACCTCGATGTGCCGCGTCGAACGCGTCGATGCATTCGGCCCTGACTTGTTTTGTAGCTCGGTGTTGGACAGCACCTTCATCGGCACCGCGCCCCCGAGGCCGGCAATGGTGTTTACCACCGTCGGCGCCACCGGCTCGATCTGGTACAGCGGCGCGTCGTCGGCGCTGCGGCTGAATTTGGCGTCGATGCCGAGCGCCTTCATCGCCGTCGGGCCGAGCTTGGCGAACCACGCTTCGAACTGACCGTCGAGGTCCTCGCGCGCGTTGCCCTCGCCGCGCTCGAACACATTCGTCGCGCCGTGCGCCGCGAGTTGTTCGTCGATCAGCCGCGGCACCGACTGATAGGTCGCCGCCCAATCGCTATTGCCGCAGCCGAACACCGCGTATTTGACACCGGCAAACGCGTCCTTCGACAGGTCGCTTTGCAGCCACTTCACAAACTCCGTCGCGTTGTCGGGCGGCGCACCGTTGTAGGAGGCGCAGAAGATCAGAACGCCGCCCTCTTTCGGCAAGTTATCGACGGCGTCATCCAGCGATGCGAGTTTGGTTTTGAAGCCATTGATCTCAGCGAGATCGGCGACACGCGTCGCCATATCCTCGGCCGTGCCGAGATTGGAGCCGAACAGCACCAACAGCGGCGTGTTGTGACCGGGCCGCGTCTGCGCCTGCGCGACGGGCGCCGCCGGCTTCGCGGCGGCAGGGCCAGCCGCTGGTCCCTTGCTGATCCGCTCGCTATCGAGGCGCGGACGCACCTTGATCTTGAAGCCTTCAGGCTTGATCGTCAGCGTTTCCTTCAAATGCATCTGATAGCGCTTGTGATCGATCAGCTTGAAGCGCTGAAGAATCATGCCAAGCGCCAGCGCCGCCTCGTGCATCGCGAAGCCGCGGCCGATACAGGCGCGTTGACCGTTGCCGAACGGCTTCCAGGCGTTGACGGGACGCTTGGCTTCCGCTTCGCGACTGAAATTCTCCGGATCGAACACGTCCGGGTGCGGCCCCCATACCGAGGGATCGCGATGCAATGCCGTCACCAGCACGGTGACGAACGTACCCTTCCGCAGCTTGTACTTGCCGCCGATGGTTTCGTCCTGAAGCGGCGAGATGCCGTAGGCGGGCGCCGGCGGCCACAACCGCAGTGCTTCCTTCAGGATCTGCGTGATGTAGGTCAGATGCATGACCTGCTGAGACGTCGGGCGAATATTGACGTCGGATCCGAGCACGCGATCGACTTCTTCATACGCCTTCTTCAGCACATCGGGGTGCTTGAGCAGCGCGTAGATTGCGTAGGACAGCAGGCCGCTGGTGGTCTCGTGCCCGGCAATCAGGAAAGTATTGATCTGATAACGGATGTTGACGTCGTCGAGCTGCTCGCCGCTCGCCTTGTCGACGCCGGTGAGCATCGCATTGAGCATGTCCTTCTTGGATTCGGTGTCGCCGCCGTCGCGTCGCGCCGCGATGACGTCGTCGACCATCTTGTTCATGAACTCGACGTCGGCGGTGAGATCGCGGTTGCGCTTCTGCATCCAGACTTTTTCGAGCGGCAGCCCACGCGTCATCATGATGGTTTCGAGCGAGCGCACCAGCGCCTCGACGAACGGATGGTAGTCGCGGCGATAGAACGAGTTGAAGCGATAGTCGAAACCGCACAGCCCGATGGTGTCGAGCGTCAGCGCGGTCATATCGTGGACGACGTCGACTTCCTCGTCGGCGTTGAGCCGTTCCCACTTCTTCACAAGTTGCTCAGCGATGTCGACCATGCTCGGATGATAGGACTGCATCGCGCGGTTGCCGAACGGCTGCAGCAGGATGTTGTGCGCCTTGCCCCAGTTCGGCTCCTTGGTGTCGGCTGTAAACAGGCCGTCGCCGCCAACCGCGCGTACCCGACGCAGCGCGCCGCGCACCACCTTGTCGAAGCGCTTCTCGTCGCTCAATTCCTCGATGAGGTCATGCCCGGAGACCACCACCATCGGCTTGCCCATCATGTCGAGCCAGTAGATCGGCCCCAATTCCTTGGCAAGTTGGGTCAGATGCTGGATCGGCGACGTCGCGTCGATCGACAGCATGTTGCCTACCACCGGCTTCTTCGGCGGATGCGGGATCGGGTCCAGTAGATTGGTCGACGCCATTTTAAATCATCTCCTCGCTTGCGCCGTCATCCTGAGGAGCGCGCATTGAGCGCGCGTCTCGAAGGATGGCGGCTTACAATATCCTTCACATCATCATTCGAGGCGCGCTTGCCAGTTCGCACCTCAGAATGACGACTAGCCAAATTTCCGCCGCCGCCACTCGATCAGCTTGTTGCTCAGCTCTTCCGGCTGTTCCTGCTGGGTCCAGTGACCGCTGTTACGGATCAAATACTTTTCGAGATCAGGAATGATCTTTTCCATGCCGTCGGCGGCCGATGGCGGCAGCACCGCATCATCCTCCGCCATTATCATCAACGATGGCACCCGCACTGTATGATCGAGGGTCGCGGCACGTTCCCAATTGCGGCTCATGTTGCGATACCAGTTGATGCCGCCGGTGAACCCGGTGCGGGTGAAGGTATCGACAAACACCTTCATTTCCTCGGGCGACAAGATCTTTTGGCGCGGATCGTGATCGCCGTTGTAGCCCTCGACCATCTGCGGAAACGCCATGTTCAGCTTTGGCGACGCACCGATGCCCGCGGTCGCCGCTTCCGGCGGCTTGTCCTTGCGGGGCATGGGCTTGCGCATGAAGAAGTCGAACGTCTCGGCCACCTTGTTGCCGAAGATGCGATCCGGATGCCGCGCCGGGTCCTGAAACTGCACGATGTACATGCTGTCGCCGAACCGCCTGCGATAGAGCGAAATCGGATCGGCCGGTGCGCGGTCGGTGTGCGGCGTGTTGACGCCAACGACGCCTGCAACGCGCGACGGATGGCGCAGCGGCATCTGCCACACCACGAACCCGCCCCAGTCGTGACCGACGAAAATCGCCTTGTCGATGTTCAGGTGATCGAGCAGCCCGACCAGATCGCCCGTCAGATGATCGAGATCGTAGTCCTCGACCTTCTCCGGCCGGTCGGTCGCGCCATAGCCGCGCTGATCCGGCGCAATGACACGGATGCCCGCCTCACTCAGCGCCTTGATCTGGTGCCGCCATGAGAATGCCATTTCCGGCCAACCGTGACACAGCACCATCGGCGGCGTGTCCGTCTTCGGACCAGCCTCGTAATACCCCATGCGAATTCCGTTCGTCTGCGCGAATTGCAGCGGCGGCATCTCGATCATCGACGGCTCCGTTCAGCTTGCGGCGCGGGGCGCATCGGGCGCCGATGCGTAGGCGGCTTCCAGTGCCGCCAGTTCCTCGGGAAGCATATCCGCCAGCACCTGCACATGCGGAATCACGTTAGCCCCGGCGATGAAACCGAAATCGAGATTGTCGCGATAGCTCTGCACGGTGATGTTCAGCGCGACGCCATGCGCGGCGATCGACACCGGGAAGATATGCAGAAGCTCGGCACCCACGGCATACAGCGTCTGACGCGGACCCGGCACGTTGGACACGGTGATGTTCACCGCCGGCGGCAACACGTCGGACAGGTTCGAGCGGCTGTAGAGCAGCGCCAGGATCTGCACCATGATCGGCGCGCCCAGCATCGAGATATTGGAAATCTGCGGCATCAGCGCGCGCAGCGGATGCGACATTTCTTTCGACTTGGTGGATTGCGCGGCGATGGCTTCCAACCGCGCTTTCGGATCGGCGATGTCGCTGGCAAGCGAACAGATCATGCCGAACACCTGGTTGTTGGAGTCGGCATTGCCCTCCTCACGCAGCGAGATCGGCACGCCCGCCGTCAGCGACTTGTTCGGCAGCGCATTTTGGCTGAGCAGATAGCGCCGCACCACTCCGCTTGAGAGCGCCAGCACCACGTCGTTGAGCTTGCCACCAGAGCGCTTCGCCAGCGCCTTGGCCTGCGATAGCGGGATCGACACGCCGGCGAAGCTGCGCTCCGAGGAGATCGACTTGTTGAGGATGGTCGGCGGCGACGCCATGCTGGTGAGGCTCTCGCGCGACTTCGGATCGGCGATCTTGCTCGCCACTTCCGACAGGCTCTTGAGCATGGTCGGCACGCTGCCGACAAAGCGCACCGCGCTTTCGATCTGGAACATGGCGTTGTCGAACAGCACCGAGCCGAGATCGCTCTTGCCCGAGCGCGGCAGTTCGATGCCCTTGGTAAAGCCCGCGCCTTCGAACCCCTGCCGCCACATCTCCTGATAGGAGTTGAGGAAGTTCGCCGCCATCTCGCGCGGCTCCGGCGCGTCCTTGCGTCGAGTCGGCGGTTCGGGCACCTCACGCGGCACCGGCGAGACATCGTAGATCATGCTAGTCAGCGCCGCGCCCGCGCCGCCGTCGATACAGGCATGATGCATCTTGGAGTAGAGGCCGATCTCGTTGTCCTTCATGCCTTCGAAGACATAGAACTCCCACAACGGCCGCGCACGGTTCAAGAGCTTGGCGTGCATCCAGCCGACGATGCGTTCCAGCGTGGCGCGGTCATGCGGCGCCGGCAGGCTGCCGCGGAAAATGTGACGGTCGATATCAAACTGATCGTCCTCGACCCAGCTCGGGTGATCGATATCGAGCGGCGCTTTTTCGAGACGCGACTTCAGGATCGGCGCGATATGCAGCCGTGATGCGATCATCGCCTTGAAGTCTTCGAAGAAGTTACCCTTATAGTCTTCCGGCAACCGGAAGATGGCGATGCTGCCGACATGCATCGGCATCTCGGGAGTTTCGTAATACAGAAACGATGCGTCCAGAGAGGACAGCTTCTTGGCGCCGCTCATGCGTCTTCCTCACGGTGGGGATATTCGGACGCCTTGGCAGCGTTCTGGTTCGATTGTGCCTTTTTCCGCTCACGATTTGCAACGGCAATCGCCGCGGAAGCCGCCGGTCTCGAAACGACAAAACCGCACGGCCTTCACCTGTTACCACCCTGCTTCGGCCCCGAACCAGCGCAGCCTTCGGCCTTTGGGCCGGCATGGCGTCAACCCGACGTCAGGTCTTGGTGCGTCCGGTGCCGAGTCCCGCCATGTTGGCGAACATATCCTGAATGCGTCCGGCCATCTTGGGATCGAACATGAACCAGTTCTGCATGATGGCGTCCGGCGAGAACTGATCGATGGTGTTCGACATCCGCTCCTGAAGCTTGTCCATCATCGCGGTCTGCATCGGCTGCACGTCCGGCAGGCCCATGAATTCACGCGCTTCCAGCGGGGTGCAATCAACCTCGATCGTCACTTTCATATCGTCGCTCCTGAATTCACCTGACTACCAGTATCGCCATGCCGCCTGCGCCGATGCAAGCGGCATGGCGCGGGCGGCCGCACGGCCGGCGACGTTATCGCATACGACCGTTAATCGAAACGCACCGGCGCAAATGGCGTCGGATCGGCAAAGGGTGCCTCTCCCGTCATCATTTCAGCCAGCAGCCGCCCGGTGGCCGGGCCGAGGGTGAGGCCATGGTGATGATGGCCGAAATCGAACCACAGGCCGGGATGGCGCGGCGCCTTGCCGATCACCGGCAGCATGTCCGGCAGACATGGTCGCGCGCCCATCCACGGCTGTTGATCGACGGTCTCGCCGAGCGGGAACAAATCGCGCGCGAGAGGCAGCGCGCGTTCGAGTTGCACCGGCGTCGGCGGCGCCTCGCGCCGGGCGAATTCCGCGCCGGTGGTCAGACGAATGCCGCGATTCATCGGCGCCAGCAGGAAACCGCGATCGGCATCGAGCACCGGATGATTGAGCACCGCGTTGCCGCGTGGCGTATAATGGCGGTGATAACCGCGCTTGATGCCGAGCGGGATTTTGTAACCGAGCGGTCGGAACACCAGATCGGACCACGGCCCCAGCGCCACCACGGCTTCGCGCGCGATCACCGCGTTGCCTTGCGCGTCGCGCAGCCGCCAGCCCTGCCCGTCCTGTTCGAGCGTCCGAGCGTCGCCGGTCAGAAACCGGCCGCCGTTGCGCACGAACAGGTCCGCGTAGGTCTTGGCAAGTTTGCCGGGGTCCGGCACGAAGCCCGGCGCACCCCAATGGATCGCGCCTGTGAATGTGCCGGCGAGATGCGGCTCCCGCGCCTCGATCGCGGCCGGGTCGAGCACATCGGCGGTGATGCCCGCGAATTGTCGCGCGCGTTCCAGGTCGGCCACTCCCTCGTCGAGCGACGCCTGCGAGCGAAACAGCTTGATCCAGCCGGTCCGGCGCAGCAATTCCGGCGCGCCGGCTTCCTCGATCAGCGCTTCATGCTCGGCAAGGCTGCGCTCGATCAACGGCAGCGCCGCACGCGCGCTGTGCAGCGCGCCCTCCGGCGTCGAAGCGCGGAAATAACGCCACAGCCACGGCAGCACCACCGGCAACGCAGAGAGGTGATAATAGGACTCGGTGGAGCGGTTCAGCGCGTAACGCAGGATATGCGTCAGGTCGCGCGGAAACATGTAGGGAAACACCGACGCGCGCTCGATCAGCCCGGCATTGCCGTAGCTGGTCTCCTCGCCGGCCGCGCCGTGCCTGTCGATCAGAACGACATCGCGTCCGCGTTTTTGCAGATGCAGCGCTGCCGAGACGCCGACCATGCCGGCGCCCAGCACCATCACATCCGCGCGCTGTTCGGCCATCGATCAGATCACGGTTTCGCGCATCACGCGACGGCAATCCACCTCGAATTCGAGATCGATCACCGGTGGCCGTGCGAAGTGCCAGGTCATACCGGATCGCGCGGCGTTGGCGCGCACCAACTCGTCGGCGGCGACGGGATGGAAGTCGTGCACGGTGTAGACCTGCGTGGCCGTGGTGTCGCTCCAACTCGCGCCGAGGTCAGCCGCACGCCGGCCGATTTCACCGACCACGAAGCGTACTTTTTCGCGCAGGCCATCGGCGCTGAGATCGCGATAACGCACGGTGCGCTCGGGATATGGCGCGCTGCCGCCGCGCGCTTCCGCGCCGCCGGCAATCACAAAGGTCGCGCGCGCATCGTTCACCGGCCGCGTGAACGAAAACGCGTAGAACACCGGCTCGCTCGGCGGATCGATCTCCGGACAGACGTTGCTGCGCGCCACCGGATTGACGCTGTTGACGCTGCCGTCGAACAGCCCCCACTCCGCCAAGGTCTTCACGTAGTGCTCGTTGAAAGCGCGAAACCCCGCCTCGCTGAATGCGCCGGGCGAGCGCAACTCACAAGCGCAGAACGCCGTCAGCGGCCGGTTCGCCGCGCGCATCGTCTCGGCGGCGCGCCGAAACCCCTCGGCCAACGGCACGGGTTTGTCGAACCGCACCCGCTCGATTTCATATCCGGGCTGCGCCGCGACGCCGCTGGAGAACTGAAAGACAGCGGGAAGGAAACGATAGTTCCCGGCGGCGAAATCCTGAGCCATGCCTCACCTCATTTGCGATCATCGTCGCATTTTGTTTTGAAGGTTACGCGATGACGTCAGCTTCGCGATTCAGCATCCATCGCGCACGCGACATTCGGTCGCGAGCCACGCGGAATCGAGCTCCATGCGTCGTGTGAATGCGGCGTCAGCCACGCGCGTCGCAGGCCCAGGCGCGGATCACGCACTCTTTGCCGCCGAATTCGTAGCATTTGCGAACGGCAGCGTTGAGCGACGTCGAGATGCGCGACTCCACGGCATAACCGTGTGCACCGCAGGGATTGGTCATGTCCACCGAGAGCGCAGCGCAAGCTCGCTTCATGGTGACGGTGGTGCAATCGCCGGAGCAGTTCTTGCGCGCCGCCGCCTTGGCCTCGGTGACGCCCGCATAATCGATGGCCTTGCCGTAGGCCCCGCATTTACCGATGGCAAAGGCCCCCGCCGCATAGGACGGCGTGACGGCCGATCCGATCAGCGCCAATCCAACGGCGGCACCGAAAACAGCTCGCGACAGCACCGAAAAACGGCGCGCGACAACGCGTCGTGACAACATCCCCGACCCCCAAAATTCTCAGCGCGGCGATGCTAAGCGGAGGACGGTTTCAAACTGGTGAACGGAGGGAACCCGACGATCAACTCGGCGAGCGCGAGGGCATGCGCGGCTGCGTCGGCGGCGCGTCGGCCTGCGCCGCGCGTTGCACCACCTCCAGCACCTGCGGCGTATCGATATCGAGGAAGGCGCCATCGCCGTCCACTGGCACTTCCACCACCGCCTCGCTGTGATGATCGACCAGATGGCGTCCGCCGATATCGCCGGACAGTCCCATCAACTCGCGGAAGAAGCGCCGCGACCACAACACCGGATTGCCGCGCCGGCCGTCGCAAGTCGGCACCACGATCAGGCTGCCGCGCTCCGGCGAGAACGCGCCGATCAGCTTGTCGATCAGCTTGGCCTCGATCAACGGCATGTCGCCGAGGCAGACCATGGCGCCGGCGGCATCGGTCGGCACCGCGCCGATGCCGGTCTTGACCGAACTCGCCAGCCCGCTGGCAAAATCGGTATTGCGCACGAAGGTCACGTTCAGGCCGGCGAGCGCCTTTTCCACCTCATCCGCCTGATGGCCGGTGACCACGATCACCGGCGAGGCTTTCGAGGCCAGCGCCTGCTCGGTCACCATCCGCACCAGCGGCTTGCCGCCGAGTTCGGCCAGCATCTTGTTGGGGCCGCCCATGCGGGTGGACCGGCCGGCGGCGAGCACCACCGCGGCCACCTTGGCATTGTCGGCGGGCGCGGGTTCGGCCACGCGCGGCTGCGGCCGGGTGACTATTTCCATCAACAAACCTCCGACGCCGAAGCCGGTGATGTCCGAGCGCTTGATCGGCAGACCGGCCAGCATCCGCATCAGCACCCAATCAAAA
>JAFKKL010000004.1 GCA_017305595.1 Hyphomicrobiales bacterium
GGACTGGAATATCTTCTGGGGCCAGAAGCAGGGATGATCCGCCGGGCTATACGTGGCGACATCGCGGCGATGCTGTCCTCGCTGCGGAAGCATCATGCTGCGCATGATTTCGCATGGCCGTTCGATCGCGTCCGCCTGTCGGTCGTCTGCGCGCACGCCATAGAGGCGGATGATTGGCTGGCGCTGGTCGGCGACAACGCGTTGCTTCTGGCGCGCTGGTTCGACTGCGAATTCGGATCCGGTCGTCATGCGATCGAGCGGGCGCTCTGGTCCGAGCGCGGGCAGGGGCCGGCGCTGATCGCTGAATATGAGCAATGGGCGCGCGCCGCCGGCTGTGCGGACGCCGCCCTGTCGTCAATGCGTCGGCCCGATGCCTTCGCTCGGCTCTACGGCCGGCTCGGCTATCGCGTAGCCGAAACCACCTTCGTCAAGACGTTCTAGCGTCCACGGAATCCTGAATGCCTCTGTTTACCTCCATCGCAACGGCGATCTTCGCCGGGACGGCGCTTGCCGGGACGTGGATCGTCGGCGCGACCGCGTTCGCCTTGCAGATGGCGGCCGGCATCGGCCTGAATCTCATTGCCGCTGCGATCAAGGGCAAGCCGACACAGGAAAAGGTCGGCATCCAAGGCAAATTGACCGGCGGCGGCGACGTGCCGCGTTCGCTCATCCTTGGTGAGTACAATACGGCAGGATCTCTGGTTTACCGCAATACGTATGGTCAAGTCGGCGAAACACCGAACGCTTACTACGTCGAGGTGCGAGCGTTAGGCGACCTTCCCGATGGCGGAATGATTGACGTCTGGGTGGATGGCGAGAAAGTTAGCTTGGTCGCCGACAGTTATGGGTGGTCATCAACGAAGCACATCAAGTATGGAACGAAGTTCGGAGACCTCCATCATCTTTGGTTCCAGTTTTACGACGGCACACAGACGACGGCGGATTCTCGCCTCGTCAGTTGGTTTGGTGGCTCTGATCGTCCTTATGACAGCGATCGCATTGGTAATGGCGTCCCTTACGTCATCATCACCGCTCTGCGTGACGATGCCGAGACCGAGAATCCCCTGTTTAATGGCTTCCCGCAGTGCAAGTTTACGCGCGCAGGCGTGCCGCTGTATGACCCATCGAAAGATAGCAGCATAGGTGGCGACGGGTCTCACCGGTACGACGATCCATCGACATGGGGTGGAGATGGTGACGATCTGCCCGCCGTTCAAATCTACAACATCCTGCGTGGCTTCACCTATAACGGCCAGTGGCTGTATGGCTTGCAGGCTGCGAGCCCGGCTATTCTTCCGTCCGTAAACTGGATCGCGGCTATCAATAAGTGCCGCGCTCTGGCGGATGGTCCGGATGGATCAGAGGCACAGTATCGTTCCGGCATTCAGATCAACGTCAGTGTTGCGCCGGCCGACGCGATTGAAGCGCTGCTCAAGACGTGCAACGGCCGCCTGACGGAGGTTGGCGGGGTTTACACCATCCACGTCGGCGAGCCTGATGCGCCGGTTCTGTCCTTCTCGGATGCCGATATCCTGTCCAGTGAGGAACAGGTCTACAACCCATTCCGCACTTTGGCCGACAGCATCAACGGCGTCGTGGCGAAGTATCCGGAACCGCTTGAAGGCTGGAACGTCAAGACGTCGCCGCCGACGAAAAATCCGGCGCAGAAGGTTCGCGACGGCAATCGCGATTTGCTCGCCGACGTCGATCTGTCGGCTCTCGCTCCAGAGCGCTTCCTGCGTGCCGAGGTCCATGCATGAGCAGCCATTTGTTCTGGAACGGAGTACCGATCGCCTTCGAGCCCGGCGAGACGATTGCCGCGGCGTTGCTAAGGGCGGGAATCGTCGATCTCGGCCGGCCCGACGATGGACCGGGCGGGCGCGTGTTCTGCGGAATCGGCGCCT
>JAFKKL010000005.1 GCA_017305595.1 Hyphomicrobiales bacterium
GCTATGCGCAGGCGACGCGCAACGCCGCTTTCGTCAACTTGCATTCGGCCGCCGGCGTCGGCAACGCACTCGGCAACATCTACACCGCGCATCGCAACCAGACGCCGATGGTCATCACCGCCGGCCAGCAGGCGCGCAGCATCCTGCCGCTGCACGCCTTCCTCTATGCTGAACGCGCTTCGGAATTTCCCCGTCCTTACGTGAAGTACAGCGTCGAGCCGGCGCGCGCCGAGGATGTGCCGGCGGCGATAGCGCGTGCTTACTACGTCGCGATGCAGCCGCCGTGCGGACCGACCTTCGTATCGATTCCGATCGACGACTGGACCCAGCCGACTCAGTCGCTCGCCGCGCGACGCGTCACCCGCGAGATCGGTCCGGACAAGGCTGATATTCAGACGCTTGCAGACGCGCTCACCAAAAGCAAACGCCCCGCGCTGGTGGTGGGTCCTACAGTCGATCGCGCCGGCACCGTCGATCTGACGGTCGAGGTCGCGGAGAAAAGCCGCGCGGCCGTGTGGATCAGCCCATTCTCCGCGCGGTGCAGTTTTCCGGAACGGCATCCGCAATTCGCCGGATTCCTGCATGCGTCGCCGGCGCAACTCTCCGACGCGCTACGCGATCACGATCTCGTCGTGGTGATCGGCGCGCCGGTGTTCACTTTCCACGTCGAAGGTCATGCCGCGATCTTCGATGGCGACACCACGATCTTCCAGATCACCGACGATCCGACCGCCGCTTCGGTCGCGCCACTCGGCACCAGCATCATCGCCACCATGCGTCCGGCGCTGACGGCGCTGCGCGACGCATTACCGACGAGCAAGCGGGCGCTTCCATCTGGGCGCGTGCTGCCGCCGGCACCGAAGCCCGCCGATCCGATCCCGGTCGAATATCTCATGCACGCGTTGTCGGTGACGATGCCGAAGGGCGCCGCACTCGCCGAGGAAGTGCCGTCGCATCGTCCCACGATGCAGAAATTCCTGCCGATGCCGGGACAGGACAGTTTCTACACAATGTCGAGCGGCGGATTAGGCCATTCCCTACCTGCCTCCGTCGGCATGGCGTTCGGTCGGCCCGATCGCCGCACGGTCTGCCTGATCGGCGACGGCTCGGCGATGTATTCGCTGCAAGCGCTATGGACCGCCGTGCAACGCAAGCTGCCGCTCACCGTCGTCGTCATCAACAACTCCGGCTACGGCGCGATGCGCTCGTTCAGCCAGGTGATGCAGGTCCGCAAGGTGCCGGGGCTCGACCTGCCCGGCCTCGATTTCGTCCGCCTCGCCGAAGGCATGGGTTGTGCGGCGGTACGCGTCGAGAAATCCGCGGAACTGATGCCAGCGCTCAAACACGCGTTCACGGAAACTGGAACGAATCTGATCGAAGTGATCGTGGATTCCGCGGTCCCGATCCTGTATGGACAGAAGCATTGATGCTCAGTCCGGAACGGCGTCCTGCCGTTCCGCGCCTTCCGCCCCGCGCAGATCGCTGATGATCGACGAGGCCAGACGTGGGCCCGATCCGACGCGATTCGATCGATGCCCGGATGATGCAACTGGAGTGTCTTTATTTCCGGGAGCACATGATGACGGCAAACACCTTGAAATCCGCGACGCCGCGTTCGCACAGTTCGCACTACGGCGTGTTTTCGACCAAATGGGTCGACGACAGGCTGGTCATCACGCCGCATCCGCAAGACCCGCATCCCAACCGCATCATCCAGAATTTTTCCGATGCGCTACGTCACAAGGCACGCGTGGCACGGCCGATGGTTCGGCGCGGCTGGCTGGAGAACGGCCCCGGCAAGGACAAGCGGCGCGGACGTGACGAGTTCGTGGCGCTGCCGTGGGACGAGGTGCTCGACCGCCTCGCCGAAGGCATGGGTTGTGCGGCGGTACGCGT
>JAFKKL010000154.1 GCA_017305595.1 Hyphomicrobiales bacterium
GTTTCGCCTCGGGCAACCTGCCGAAGCCCGGTCCGCAGATCGACCGCCAGTTCGCCGCGCCCGCCGGCGGCCCGCGCGTGCTGACGAACGGCGGTCAGCCGAGTGCAGCCGGGCAGGGTGCGCCGAAGGAGCCGGTGCTGGCCGACGCCGAGCCGAAGAAGCAGACCGAGTCCGCGAATTTCCAGGAGCGGCCCGCGCCGAAGCCGCCTGCCGACGACGCGACCAAGAAGGGCAACATGTGATGCTCGACGACAAGGACCGCATCTTCCGCAATCTCTACGGTCTCGACGACTGGGGCCTCGAAGGCGCGCGCCGTCGCGGCGCGTGGGACGGCACCAAATCGATCATCGAGAAGGGCCGCGACTGGATCGTCAACGAGATGAAGGCGTCCGGCCTGCGCGGTCGTGGCGGCGCGGGATTCCCGACCGGCATGAAATGGTCGTTCATGCCGAAGGAATCCACCGACGGGCGGCCGAGCTATCTCGTCGTCAACGCCGACGAATCCGAACCTGGCACCTGCAAAGACCGCGAGATCATGCGGCACGATCCGCATCTGCTGGTGGAAGGCTGCCTGCTCGCCTCCTTCGCGATGGGCGCGCACGCCTGCTACATCTACGTGCGCGGCGAGTTCATCCGTGAGCGCGAGCATCTGCAGGCGGCGGTCGATCAGGCCTATGAGGCCAAGCTGATCGGCAAGGACAACGTCCATGGCTGGCCGTTCGATCTTTACGTCGCGCATGGCGCCGGGGCTTACATCTGCGGCGAGGAAACCGCGCTGCTGGAGAGCCTCGAAGGCAAGAAGGGCCAGCCGCGCCTGAAGCCGCCGTTCCCGGCCAACGTCGGCCTGTTCGGTTGTCCGACCACGGTGAACAACGTCGAGTCGATCGCGGTTGCGCCGGACATTCTGCGCCGGGGTGCGGCGTGGTTTGCCTCCATCGGCCGCGCCAACAACGTCGGCACCAAGCTTTACGGCATCTCCGGCCACGTCAACACGCCGTGCGTCGTCGAAGAGGCGATGAGCATTCCGTTCAAGGAACTGATCGAGAAGCACGGCGGAGGCATTCGCGGCGGCTGGGACAATCTCTTGGCGATCATCCCCGGCGGCGCGTCGTGCCCGCTGATCCCGGCGCATGATTGCGAAGAGCTGATCATGGATTTCGACGGCACCCGCGCGGTGAAGTCGAGCTTCGGCACCGCCGGTGTCATCGTCATGGACAAGTCCACCGACGTCGTCGCGGCGATCGCACGCATCAGCTACTTCTTCAAGCACGAGAGCTGCGGCCAATGCACGCCGTGCCGCGAGGGCACCGGCTGGATGTGGCGCGTGCTCACCCGCATGATCGAGGGCCGCGCCCACAAGCGCGAGATCGACATGCTGCTGGAGGTCACCAAGCAGGTCGAAGGCCACACCATCTGCGCGCTGGGCGACGCGGCAGCGTGGCCGGTGCAGGGCCTGATCCGCGCCTTCCGCCCGGAGATCGAGCGGCGCATCGACGAATTCACCCGCAAATCGACGCTGGATGATCAGGGCATCCTCGACCCCGATCACATGATCGCGGCGGAGTGAGCGATGCTGCGCGGACACCGAACGCAAGTTGAGAAAGACTTGAGGCCATGACCATACTCATCATCGATGGCAAAGAGATCGATGTGCCGGCCGAATACACGCTGTTGCAGGCGTGCGAGGCGGCGGGCGCCGAGATTCCGCGCTTCTGCTATCACGAGCGGCTGTCGATCGCCGGCAACTGCCGGATGTGCCTCGTCGAAGTGAAGGGCGGCCCGAAGCCGGTCGCGAGTTGCGCCTGGGGCGTGCGCGATTGCCGCCCGGGCCCCAAGGGCGAGCCGCCGGAAATCTCCACCCGTTCGCCGATGGTGAAGAAGGCGCGCGAAGGCGTGATGGAATTCCTGCTGATCAACCATCCGCTGGACTGCCCGATCTGCGATCAGGGCGGCGAGTGCGATCTGCAAGATCAGGCAATGGGCTACGGCGTCGACACCAGCCGTTTCGCTGAGAACAAGCGCGCGGTGGAAGACAAGTATCTCGGCGCGCTGGTCAAGACCTCGATGACCCGCTGCATCCAGTGCACCCGTTGCGTGCGTTTCGCCGCCGAAGTTGCCGGCGCGCCGGAGATGGGCGCCATCGGCCGCGGCGAGGACATGGAGATCACCACCTATCTCGAGACCGCGCTGACCTCCGAGTTGCAGGGCAACCTCGTCGACATCTGCCCGGTGGGTGCGCTGACCTCGAAGCCCTATGCGTTCGCGGCGCGGCCGTGGGAACTGGGCAAGACGCAGTCGATCGATGTGATGGACGGCCTCGGCTCGGCGATCCGCGTCGATACCCGTGGCCGTGAGGTGATGCGCATCCTGCCGCGCGTCAACGAGGCGATCAACGAAGAGTGGATTTCCGACAAGACGCGCCACATCGTCGACGGCCTGCGCACGCAGCGGCTGGACCGGCCGTATCTGCGCGAGAACGGCAAGCTGCGCCCGGCGTCGTGGCCGGAAGCCTTCGCGGCGATTGCGGCGAAGGTGCGTGGCACGAACGGCAAGCGCATCGGCGCCATCGCCGGCGACCTCGCGACCGTCGAGGAAATGTTCGCGCTCAAGCAACTGCTGGCGAGCCTCGGCTCGACCAACATCGCGGTGCAGGGCGGCCACGCCTTCGACGCCAAGGCGGGGCGTGCGTCGTATATCTTCAACCCGACCATCGCCGGCATCGAGCAGGCCGATGCGCTTTTGATTGTCGGTTCCAATCCGCGCCACGAAGGTGCGCTGCTCAACGCGCGCATCCGCAAGCGCTGGCGCACCGGTAAGCTGAAGATCGGGCTGATCGGCGCGCAGGCCGATCTGACCTATCCCGTCGACTATCTTGGCGCGGGTGCCGAGACGCTGAGCGATCTCGCCAGCGGCAAGCATTCCTTCGCAGACGTTCTCAAGAAGGCCGAGAGGCCGCTCGTGCTGGTCGGCGTCAGCGCCACCTCGCGTGCCGATGGCGCAGCGATCCTGGCGCAGGCGGCGAAGCTTGCCGTCGATATCGGCGCGGTGAAGGACGGCTGGAACGGCTTTGGCGTACTGCATGGCACGGCGTCCGGCGTCGGTGCGCTCGACGTCGGCTTCGTACCGGGCGAGGGCGGTTTGACTGCCGCGCAGATGAGCGCGGCGAACGGCGTCGACGTGCTGTTCTCGCTGGGCGCGGACGAGGTGAACGTCGCGGACGGCGCGTTCGTCGTTTACATCGGCACCCATGGCGACCGTGGCGCGCATCGCGCCGACGTCATCCTGCCGGGTGCGGCCTACACCGAGAAGTCCGGCCTTTACGTCAACACCGAAGGCCGCGCGCAGATCACCAACCGCGCCGGCTTCCCGCCGGGCGAGGCCCGCGAGGAATGGGCGATCCTGCGCGCACTGTCGGACACGCTGGGCCACAAGCTGCCGTTCGATACGCTGGCGGCGCTGCGGCAACTGGTGTTCAAGGCTGCGCCGCACCTGATGCGGCTCGACCAGGTCGAGGCTGCGGACGCGGCGGCGGTGCGCACGCTGGCCGGACGCGGCGGCAAGGCGGATGCCGCGCCGTTCAAGGCGGCGTATGCGAGTTATTACCTGACCAACCCGATCGCGCGGGCCTCTGCGGTGATGGCGGAATGTTCGCGTCTCGCCTCCGGGCAGATGTTGACGGCAGCGGAGTGAGCTGAAGCGATGGCTGAAATCTGGACCGCATATCTGTGGCCGCTGATCATCATGGTCGCGCAGAGCGTCATGCTGCTGGTGATCCTGCTGGTTGCGATCGCCTTTATTCTGCTCGCCGACCGCAAGATCTGGGCGGCGGTGCAGATCCGGCGCGGCCCCAACGTGGTCGGGCCGTTCGGCTTGCTGCAATCCTTCGCCGACCTTCTGAAGTTCGTGCTCAAGGAGCCGGTGATTCCGTCCGGCGCCAACAAGGTGATCTTCCTGCTGGCGCCGCTGGTGACCTGCGTGCTCGCGCTCGCCGGTTGGGCGGTGATCCCGGTCAACCTGAACTGGGTGATCTCCGACATCAACGTCGGCATTCTCTACCTGTTCGCGATCTCGTCGCTGTCGGTCTACGGCACCATCATGGCCGGCTGGGCCTCGAACTCGAAGTATCCGTTCATGGCGGCGCTGCGCGCGGCGGCGCAGATGGTGTCCTACGAAGTCTCCATCGGCTTCGTGCTGATCACCGTTTTGCTTTGCGTCGGATCCCTGAACCTGTCGGCCATCGTCACGGCGCAGGATACCAAGTGGGGCCTGCTCGGCTGGTACTGGCTGCCGCTGCTGCCGATGTTCGTGATCTTCTACGTTTCGGCGCTGGCGGAAACCAACCGTCCGCCGTTCGACCTCGTCGAAGCGGAATCCGAACTGGTTGCCGGCTTCATGGTGGAATACGGCTCGACGCCGTACCTGCTGTTCATGCTCGGCGAGTACGTCGCGATCTGCACCATGTGCGCGCTCGGCACCATCCTGTTCCTTGGTGGTTGGCTGTCGCCGATCCCGTTCGCGCCATTCACCTGGGTGCCCGGCATCATCTGGTTCGCGCTGAAGGCGCTGTTCATCTTCTTCCTGTTCGCAATGGCCAAGGCCATCGTGCCGCGCTACCGCTACGACCAACTGATGCGGCTGGGCTGGAAAGTCTTCCTGCCGCTCTCGCTCGCCATGGTCGTGATCGTCGCCGCGGTCCTGCAATTCGGCGGGCTGGCTCCGCAATGA
The DNA here is from genome assembly GCA_017305595.1 of Hyphomicrobiales bacterium. Classification (GTDB taxonomy): domain Bacteria; phylum Pseudomonadota; class Alphaproteobacteria; order Rhizobiales; family Xanthobacteraceae; genus 62-47. The sequence goes on from JAFKKL010000154.1 coordinate 4,726, forward strand.
GGCTGTCATGAGCGTTACAACCGCTGCAAAGTCGCTGCTGCTGACGGAATTCCTCGAGGCGTTCGTCGTCACGATGCGTTATTTCTTCAAGCCGAAGCCGACTCTCAACTATCCCTTCGAGAAGGGGCCGATCTCGCCGCGCTTCCGTGGCGAGCACGCGTTGCGCCGTTATCCCAACGGCGAGGAACGCTGCATCGCCTGCAAGCTGTGCGAGGCGATCTGCCCGGCGCAGGCCATCACCATCGAAGCCGGCCCGCGCCGCAACGACGGCACCCGCCGCACGGTGCGCTACGACATCGACATGGTGAAGTGCATCTATTGCGGGCTGTGTCAGGAAGCCTGTCCGGTCGACGCTATCGTCGAGGGCCCGAACTTCGAATTCGCCGCCGAGACGCGCGAGGAGCTTTACTATGACAAGGCCAAGCTGCTCGCCAACGGCGACCGCTGGGAGCGCGAGATCGCGAAGAACATCGCGCTCGACGCGCCGTACCGGTGAGGTGAGGGCATGATCTTTCCCGCGCTGTTCTTTTATCTGTTCTCCGCCGTGCTGGTCGGCTCGGCGGTGATGGTGATTGCCTCGCGCAATCCCGTGCATTCGGTGCTGTTCCTGATCCTCGCTTTCGTCAACGCGTCGGGGCTGTTCATCCTGCTCGGTGCTGAATTCCTCGCGATGATCCTCGTGGTGGTTTACGTCGGCGCGGTGGCGGTGCTGTTCCTGTTCGTCATCATGATGCTGGATGTGGATTTCGCCGCGCTGCGCGAAGGCTTTCTGGAATATCTGCCGGTCGGCCTTCTGATCGGCGCGATCTTCCTTGCGGAACTGCTGCTGGTTGCCGGCGGTTGGGTGATCAACCCGACGGTGGCGAAGAGCATCACGGCGCCGATTCCCGGCAATGTCAGCAACACCGAGGCGATCGGGCTGGTGCTGTATACGACCTACATTCATTACTTCCAGATCGCGGCGCTGGTGCTGCTGGTGGCGATGATCGGCGCCATCGTGCTGACCTTGCGTCATAAGGCGAACGTCAAGCGGCAGAACATCAGCGTGCAGAACGCCCGCACCAAGGCGGCGGCGATGGCCGTGCGTCAGGTGCCGTCGGGGCAGGGCCTGCGCGAGTCCGACGCGGCGGAGTGGGTGAAATGACAATCGGTCTCGGCCATTACCTCGCGGTCGGCGCGATCCTGTTCACGCTGGGCATCCTTGGTATCTTCCTCAACCGCAAGAACATCATCGTTATCCTGATGTCGGTGGAATTGATCCTGCTGGCGGTGAACATCAACCTGGTGTCGTTCTCGGCGTTCCTCAACGACATCGTCGGGCAGGTGTTCGCGCTGCTGGTGCTGACGGTGGCCGCGGCTGAAGCTGCGATCGGTCTTGCGATCCTTGTCGTTTACTTCCGCAACCGCGGTTCCATCGCGGTCGAAGACATCAATATGATGAAGGGCTGAGGCAGATATGGTCCAGGCGATTGTCTTTCTGCCGCTGCTCGGCGCCATTCTCGCGGGCCTGATCGCGCTCGCGGGCGCACACGCACGCAACCCGAGCGGCGATACCGTCGAACACGCGCATGGCCATGACGGCCACGGCGATCACGGTCATGCCCACGCGTCCCACGCCCATGACGATCACGGCCACGACGACCACCACGCGCCGGCCGAGCCGGCAGCGGCGGGGACCGCGGCTGCCGAGTTCATCACCACGGCGCTGTTGTTCGTCTCCGCTGCGCTGTCGTGGATCACCTTCGTCAATGTCGGCTTCTTCAAGCAGGACGTGCTGATCCATGTGCTGCCGTGGATCAATTCCGGCGACCTGCAGATCGCGTGGTCGCTGCGCGTCGATACGCTGACGGCGGTGATGCTGGTGGTGGTCACCACCGTGTCGTCGCTGGTACACCTCTATTCGGTCGGCTACATGGACGAGGATCCGCATCGTCCGCGCTTCTTCGCCTACCTGTCGCTGTTCACCTTCGCCATGCTGATGCTGGTGACCTCCGACAATCTGGTCCAACTGTTCTTCGGTTGGGAAGGCGTCGGTCTCGCGAGCTATCTGCTGATCGGGTTCTGGTATCAGAAGCCGTCGGCCAACGCGGCCGCGATCAAGGCGTTCGTCGTCAACCGCGTCGGCGACTTCGGCTTCTCGCTCGGCATCTTCGCGGTGTTCATGCTGATCGGCTCGACCGATTTCGACACCATCTTTGCCGCAGCACCCGGCCTCACCGGCAAGACCATCAACTTCCTCGGCTGGAACGTCGATGCGTTGACCATCACCTGCCTGCTGCTGTTCATGGGCGCGATGGGCAAGTCGGCGCAGTTCCTGCTGCACACCTGGTTGCCGGACGCGATGGAAGGCCCGACCCCGGTGTCGGCGCTGATCCACGCCGCGACCATGGTAACCGCCGGCGTGTTCATGGTGGCGCGGCTATCGCCGCTGTTCGAACTGGCGCCGAACGCGCAGGCGTTCGTCATGCTGATCGGCGGCACCACGGCGTTCTTCGCCGCGACCATCGGTCTGGTGCAGAACGACATCAAGCGCATCGTCGCCTATTCGACCTGTTCGCAGCTCGGCTACATGTTCGTGGCGATGGGCGCGGGCGCTTACTCGGTAGGCATGTTCCACCTCTTCACCCACGCCTTCTTCAAGGCGCTGTTGTTCTTAGGGTCAGGCTCGGTGATCTACGCGATGCACCACGAGCAGGACATCCGCAACATGGGCGGGCTGTGGCGGAAGATTCCCTACACCTACGCCACCATGGTGATAGGCACCCTGGCGCTGACCGGCTTCCCGCTCACCGCCGGCTACTTCTCCAAGGATGCGATCATCGAGTCGGCCTTCGTCTCGCACAATCCGTTCGCCTTCTACGGTTTCCTGATGACCGTGGTGGCGGCGTGCCTGACCTCGTTCTATTCGTGGCGTCTGATCTTCAAGACCTTCCACGGCAAGCCGCACGACCAGCATCACTACGAGGCTGCGCACGAGGCGCCGCTGTGGATGCTGGTGCCGCTCGGTGTGCTGAGCGCGGGTTCGCTACTGGCCGGTCTGCCGTTCAAGGACCTGTTCGCCGGCCATGGCGTCGACGAATTCTTCCGCGCCTCGCTGAAGATGCACCCGCACATTCTCGAGGAGATGCATCATATCCCGGCGGCGATTGCGTATCTGCCGACGATCATGATGGTGATCGGCCTCTACGTGGCCTGGCTGTTCTACATCCGCCGGCCGTATCTGCCGGTGGAACTCGCCAACCAGCACGGCGCGCTGTACCGCTTCCTGCTCAACAAGTGGTACTTCGACGAACTTTACGACATCATCTTCGTGCGCCCGGCGAAGTGGCTCGGCACTACGCTGTGGAAGAAGGGCGACGGCTTCATTATCGACGGCTTCGGCCCCAACGGGGTCGCGGCGCGCGTGCTCGACGTCACCCGCGGCGTTGTGCGCATTCAAACCGGTTATCTCTATCATTACGCCTTCGTGATGTTGATCGGCGCCGCCGGTCTGATCACCTGGTTCATGTTCGGGCTTGGGGGCCAATAAATGATGACGTGGCCCATTCTCTCGGTCGTCACCTTCCTGCCGGCCGTTGGCGCACTGTTGATCTGGCTGATGGCGCGTGGCGGCGATGAGGCCGCCGCTCGCAACGCGCGCTGGATCGCATTGTGGACGACGCTCATCAACTTCGCGATCTCGCTGATCCTGGTGGCGCGCTTCGATCCGACGCAGGCAGGTTTCCAGTTCGTCGAGGAGGGCCGCTGGCTGACCTCGACCATCGCCTACAAGATGGGCGTCGACGGCATCTCGCTGCCGTTCGTGATCCTCACCACCGCACTGCTGCCGCTCTGCATCATCGCGAGCTGGAAGGTCACCAATCGTGTTCCGGCCTACATGATGGCGTTCCTGATCCTGGAAGCGCTGATGGTCGGCACCTTCTCGGCGCTCGATCTCCTGCTGTTCTACGTTTTCTTCGAAGGCGGCCTGATCCCGATGTTCCTGATCATCGGCGTCTGGGGCGGCCCGCGCCGGGTCTATGCGACGTTCAAGTTCTTCCTCTACACGCTGCTCGGCTCGGTGCTGATGCTGCTGGCGATCATGGCGCTGTACTGGAACGCCGGCACCACCGACATTCCGACGCTGATGACCACCGCCGTGCCGCGCAACTTGCAGACCTGGGCGTGGCTTGCGTTCTTCGCATCGTTCGCGGTGAAGATGCCGATGTGGCCGGTGCACACCTGGCTGCCGGACGCGCACGTCGAGGCACCCACCGCGGGCTCGGTGATCCTCGCCGCGATCCTCCTGAAGATGGGCGGCTACGGCTTCCTGCGCTTCTCGCTGCCGATGTTCCCCCTGGCGTCGCATGATTTCGCGCCGCTGGTGTTCACGCTGTCTGCCATCGCCATCGTCTACACCTCGCTGGTGGCGCTGATGCAGGAAGACATGAAGAAGCTGATCGCCTATTCGTCGGTCGCGCACATGGGCTTCGTGACCATGGGCATCTTCGCCGGCACCATGCAGGGCGTCGCCGGCGGCGTGTTCCAGATGGTGTCGCACGGCCTCGTCTCGGGCGCGCTGTTCCTTTGCGTCGGCGTGGTCTACGACCGCATGCACACCCGCGAGATCGCCGCCTATGGCGGCGTGGTCAACCGGATGCCGCTCTATGCCTTCGTGTTTCTGACGTTCACCATGGCCAACGTCGGCCTGCCGGGAACCTCGGGCTTCGTCGGCGAATTCCTGACGCTGATCGGCACCTTCAAGGTCTCGATCCCGACCGCGTTCTTCGCCACCCTCGGCGTCATCCTGTCGGCGGCCTATGCGCTGTGGCTCTACCGCAAGATCGTGTTCGGCGCGCTGGTGAAGCCGTCGCTCGCCAGCATCAAGGACCTGACGTTCCGCGAAGTGGTGACGCTCGGGCCGCTCCTGGTGCTCACCATCCTGTTCGGTTTCTATCCGAAGCCGCTGCTCGATTTCTCGGCGGCCTCGGTGCAGCAACTCGTCACCAATTACAGCCACGCGATCACTGCCGTGAAGGCAGCCGCGCTGATGCAATGAATACGGCAGGTCAGGACCTTATCCCATGAACTTAACCCCCGCCGGATATTCGCTGCTTCCCGTGCTGCCGGAGATCGTGCTGGCCGTCGGCGCGATGGTGCTGCTGATGGTCGGTGCGTTTCGTGGCCAGCGCTCGACCCCGCTGGTGGTGACGCTGGCGATCGCGCTCCTGATCCTCACCGGCGTGCTGCAATGCCATTATCTGCCTGCCGGAAAGCTCTCGACTTTCGGCGGCAGCTTCGTCGTCGACGGCTATGCGCGCTTCCTCAAGATCCTGGTGCTGCTGGGCTCGGCCGCGACCTTGCTGATTTCCTACGGCTTCCTGTCGGAGCGGCCGCGCCGCATCTTCGAGTACGCGATCCTGATCCTGGTCTCGACCGTCGGCATGATGCTGCTGATCTCGGCCGGCGATCTGGTGATGCTCTATCTCGGTCTCGAACTGATGAGCTTGTCGCTTTATGTCGTGGCGGCTTGCAACCGCGATGACGTGAAGTCCACCGAGGCGGGCCTCAAGTATTTCGTGCTCGGCGCGCTGGCGTCGGGCATGATGCTGTACGGCATGTCGCTGATCTACGGCTTCACCGGCACGGTGAACTTCGCCGGCATCGCGACCGCGGCGAAAACCGGCAGCGTCGGCGTTGCGTTCGGCCTTGTCTTCCTGCTGGCGGGCCTGTGCTTCAAGGTGTCGGCGGTGCCGTTCCATATGTGGACGCCCGACGTCTACGAGGGCGCACCGACCCCGATCACCGCTTTCTTCTCGTCGTCGCCGAAGGTCGCGGCCTTCGCGATCTTCGTGCGCGTCGTGCTGACAGCATTCCCGAACGTTGCCCATGAATGGCAGCAGATCGTGGTGTTCGTCTCGATCGCCTCGATGGCACTCGGCTCGTTCGGCGCCATCGGCCAGCGCAACATCAAGCGCATGATGGCCTATTCGTCGATCGGCCACATGGGCTTCGCGCTGGTGGGGCTAGCCGCCGGCACGCCCGAAGGCGTGCAGGGCGTGATCCTCTATCTCGTCATCTACACCGTGATGACGTTCGGCGTATTCACGTTGATCCTGGCGATGAAGCGCAACGGCCGCGCGATGGAAGAGATCAGCGACTTCGCCGGCCTCTCGCGCAGCAATCCGGTGCTGGCGTTCCTGTGCGCGATGCTGCTGTTCTCGCTCGCCGGCATTCCGCCGCTCGCCGGTTTCTTCGCCAAGTTCTACGTGTTCACCGCCGCGATCAAGGCCGGCATGATCACGCTGTCGGTGATCGGCGTGCTGTGCAGCGTCGTCGGCGCGTTCTACTACCTCAACGTCATCAAGGTGATGTACTTCGACGAGCAGGCTGGTGCGACCGATAGCGTTCGCGTCGAACTGGGAACGGTGGTCGTTATCTCGGCGCTGTTCAACATGCTGTTCTTCGTCTATCCCGGTCCGCTGGTCGGCGCGGCCACGGCTGCCGCGAAGTCGCTGTTCTGATGGCGTTGGCGCTTGGCTCGCGGGCGCGTACGGCGGGCTATGGGCTAACTGCATTCGATGCGATCGGCTCGACCAATGCCGAGGCATTGGCCGCAGCGCGGGGCGGCGAGCGCCGATCGACGTGGTTCGTCACCACCGAGCAGACGGCGGGGCGCGGGCGACGGCAGCGTGTCTGGGTCGCGCCGCGCGGCAATCTCGCCAGCAGCGTTCTTGAAGTGATCGACGCGCAGCCATCGGTGGCGGCGACGCTCGGCTTCGCTGCCGGGCTCGCGCTGGAGCGCGCCTTGCGCAACGTCAGCATCGAGGCGCTCGCACGCGGCGGCGCCAATGTCGACTATACGTTGAAGTGGCCGAATGACGTGCTCGGCAACAAGCAAAAACTCTCCGGCATTCTTCTCGAAGCCGAAGCACTGGCCGATAACAGGCTTGCGGTAGTGGTCGGCATCGGCACCAACGTGATTGCCGCGCCGGAAGGCACGCCGTATCCTGCGACGTCGCTACGAGCGCTCGGTGTCGATGTAGGCGCCGAAGATGTGTTTGCCGCGCTCTCCGATGCGTGGGCAGAGTGCTTCGGCATCTGGAATAGCGGACGCGGTTTCGGTGATATCCGTCGTCTCTGGCTGGAGCGGGCGGCCGGGCTCGGCGAGGCGGTGTCGATCCAGTCCGGATCGTCGACCGTGATAGGCACGTTTGAAACCATCGATGACGCCGGCTGCATGGTGATCGTGACGCCATCGGGCGCGCGCGAGACGATTGCCGCGGGCGATGTCTATTTCGGCACCGCGGGCTCGACAGGAAGCAGGTAATGGCGCGACCCGACGAATTGACTTTCACCCCGCTCGGCGGTGTCGGCGAGATCGGCATGAACCTGTCGGTCTACGGTCTCGGCAACCGCCAGCAGCGCAGCTTCCTCGCGGTCGATCTCGGCGTGTCGTTCGGCGACGAGGAGCATCTGCCCGGCATCGATCTGGTGATGCCGGACGTGACCTTCCTCGAGAAGGAACGCAAGAACCTGATGGGACTGGTGCTCACCCACGCCCATGAGGATCATTTCGGCGCCATCATCGATCTGTGGCCGAAACTCAAGTGCCCGATCTATGCCACGAAGTTCAGCGCCGCGCTGTTCGAGGCCAAGTGCGCGGCGGAGCGCGGTGCGCCGAAGATTCCGGTCACTGTTGTCGAGTCCGGTGCGCGCATCGATATCGGGCCGTTCAACGTCGAGTTCATTCCGGTGGCGCATTCGATTCCGGAATCGCACGCGCTCGGTATTCGCACCCCGGCGGGACTGGTGCTGCACACCGGCGACTGGAAGATCGATCCGACGCCGATCGTCAGCGCCCCCACCGATGAAGCACGGCTGCGTGAACTCGGTGATGAGGGCGTGCTGGCG
>JAFKKL010000155.1 GCA_017305595.1 Hyphomicrobiales bacterium
GGCGGGTTCTTCCGCGGTGACCGCTTCGAGATATTCCGGCTGGCCCTGCGTCTTGAGGTGACGCACCACCTTCTCGACTTCCTCATCCGACACGAACGGGCCGTGCACGCGCGAGACGCGGCCGCCACCCGCCATGTAGAGCATGTCGCCCTGGCCGAGCAGTTGCTCCGCGCCCATTTCGCCAAGGATGGTGCGGCTGTCGATCTTCGATGTGACCTGGAAGGAAATACGCGTCGGGAAGTTGGCCTTGATGGTGCCGGTGATGACGTCGACCGACGGCCGTTGCGTCGCGAGAATGACGTGCAGGCCGGCGGCGCGCGCCATCTGCGCCAGGCGCTGCACCGCGCCTTCGATGTCCTTGCCGGCGACCATCATCAGGTCGGCCATCTCGTCGACGATGATGACGATGTAGGGCAGCGCGTCGAGTTCGAGCTTTTCTTCCTCGTAGATCGCCTTGCCGGTTTCCTTGTCGAAGCCGGTATGCACCGTGCGCGTGATCTCTTCGCCCTTGGCGCGCGCTTCCGCGAGCCGTGCGTTGAAGCCGTCGATGTTGCGCACGCCGAGCTTGGCCATCTTCTTGTAGCGCTCTTCCATCTCGCGCACGGCCCACTTCAGCGCGACGACGGCCTTCTTCGGATCGGTCACCACCGGCGTCAGCAGATGCGGAATGCCGTCATAGACCGAGAGTTCGAGCATCTTCGGATCGACCATGATCAGCCGGCACTGATCCGGCCGCAGCCGGTAGACCAGCGACAGGATCATGGTGTTGATCGCCACCGACTTGCCCGAGCCGGTGGTGCCGGCGATCAGCATGTGCGGCGTGCGCGCCAGATCGATGATGATGGATTCGCCGCCGATGTTCTTGCCGAGGCACAGCGGCAGCTTGGCGGTGGATTCCTCGGATTCCTTCGCAACGAGCAGTTCGCGCAGGTACACCTTCTCGCGCTTGACGTTGGGCAGTTCGATGCCGATGGCGTTGCGGCCGGGCACCACCGCGACGCGCGCGGACAACGCGCTCATCGAGCGCGCGATGTCGTCGGCGAGGCCGATGACGCGCGACGACTTGATTCCGGGCGCGGGCTCGAGTTCGTACAGCGTGACCACCGGACCGGGACTTGCTTTCACGATTTCGCCGCGCACGCCGAAATCCTGCAACACGCCCTCCAGCGAGCGCGAATTGTTTTCCAGTTCGGTCTTGCTGAGCGAGACGCGATCCGATGCCTTCGGCGAAGCCAGCACGTTGACGGAGGGAAGTTCGAATTCGACGTGCGCTTTGCGCGACGGCGCGCGCGGCGCGGCCTTCTTGCGCGGAGCGCGGGCGACGGGCGCTTCGTCCTCTTCCTCCTCCTCGACCTCTTCTTCTTCGTACTCTTCCTCGTCCTCGTAGGCTTCTTCCGCCTCGTCATGCGGCGCGATGGAGGGACTGACGCGGCGACCATTGCCATCAAGCGAGGGTTCATGCCGCTCGAAGCGCGCGGCCGGCTGACCCGAACCGCTCGCCACCAGCGAACGATAGGCGGTGACCATGAGGCGGCCGAGCCGCGCCTTGGCGCTCATCAATGCATGCACGACGAAGCCGAGCATCGCCGCGCGGCGATCGTTCTCCGCCTCGTCGTCGGCGGACAATGGCGTCTCGTCCTCGTCGTCGAACAGCGTGGCTTCTTCGGCTTCGCGCGCGCCGAAACCCGCCGCGAAGACGAAGGCTGCAATCGTCGCCGCGAGATAGATCGTGCCGAACAGCAGCGAATAGACGAAGCCGAACGGCCCCAGCACCAGCGCCGGCGCGCGCACCAGACCATCGCCCACCACGCCGCCAAGCCCGGTCGGCAACGGCCACGCCGCGTTATGCGGCCAGCAACTGGCGAAGCCGGCGGCGAACACCGTGCACAGCACCCAGCAGCCGAGCCGCAGCGCCTCGCGGTCGAACGGCCGCCGCGTCAGCATCCGCCAGCCCCACACCGCCACCGGCAACAACAGCATGGTGGCGCCAAGCCCGAGGATCTGCATCAGGAGATCGGCGCCGATCGCGCCGGGATAACCCATGATGTTGCGGATCGGCCGCGAGGTGGCGTGGCTGAGCGAAGGATCCTGCACCGACCAGGTGATCAGCGCCGCCGCCGTCGCCGCCGCGAGCGCGATCAGGCCAAGTCCCGTCAATGCCCGCAACTGCCGCAGCAGCATGTCGCGGATCGAGGCCGGCAAATGCCCGACCAGGGGAATGACGCGTTCCATCGCCGGCATACTCGTGCGCCCCCGCGCTTAATCCAAAACCGCGACCAGCCGATGCAAGGCCTCGGCGGCCGTCTCACTGTCCTGCACCATCGCGACGCGGATGTAGCCCGCGCCGGGATTGCTGCCATCGGCCTGCGGACGGGCGAGATAGCTGCCCGGAATCACCCGCACGCCGCCGTCCTTGAAAAGCTTCACCGTCGCGGCCTCGTCGCCGCCGTAAGCGGAAACGTCGAGCCACAGGCAGAAGCCGCCGGCCGGGCGGCTGTAGCCGTAGCGATTGCCGAGGATCTGATCGGCGAGATCGAACTTCAGCCGATAGAGCCTTCGGTTCTCCTCGACATGCGCCTCGTCGTTATAGGCAGCGGCGGCGACGTATTGCAGCGGCACCGGCACCTGCGGCGCGGCGACGTTGCGCAACTCGTGAAACGCCGCGAGGAACTTCGGATCGCCGGCAACGAAACCGACGCGCATGCCGGGCAGGTTCGAGCGCTTCGACAGCGACTGGAACACCACGACGTTGACGAAGTCCGGCCCCGCCGCTTCCAGCATGCTGCCGGGCGCGGTCTTGGTGTAGATTTCCGAGTAGCATTCGTCGGCGAGGATCATGAAGCCGTATTGCCGGGCGAGGCCGACCAGACGATCACAATAGGCGCGCGAGGCCACCGACCCCTGCGGATTGGCGGGAGACGCGATGTAGATCGCGACCGTGCGCGCCAGCGTCGCCGGATCGAGCGCGTCGAGATCGGGCAGGAAACCGTTGTCGCGGGTGGTCGGCAGGAAGATCGGCTCGCAGCCGGCCGCCTGGGCGCCTGCGGCATAGGCCGGATAGAACGGATTCGGCAGCAGGATCGCGGGCACGCCCTGCCGCGGCCCGACAAAACGCGCGGCGGTGATGGCGGCAAAGAACAGCCCCTCGCGGCTGCCGTTGAGCACCAGCACCTCGGTTTCCGGATCGACCGGGTGCGCGAGCGCATAGCGCCGGTTCAACCAGTTCGCCGCCGCCGTGCGAAACGGCAAAATCCCCTTGGCGATGGGGTAGCGGCCGAACTCGTTGATATGCTCCGACAAAATCGCCCCCACGAACGGCGGGATCGGGTGCTGCGGCTCGCCCAGCGACATCGCGATCAGCGGTTGGCCGGGCTCATGGGGCGCCAGCAGTTCCGCCAGCCGCGCAAACGGCGAACGCTGGCCGCCGGGAGGGGAGGCCGACTGCGCCGCAGCGGATGTCGCGGAGATCACCATGTTGAAACGTCAGCACTTTCTCGGAACCCGGCCGCACCAAAACGAAGCATACGTGGACCGGGACAGACACGGATGCCTAACATAAGGACGCCGAGGTTAAGACGCGATTAACCATCGGAGGCTGGGGACAAATCTCCATCGAGAAAGCAGAACGTTTGCAGAACGATCTATCGTGATATCCTGCAACTTTCGATATTGAGGACTCACATGGCTGATAGAAAACCCGATAAAGACAGCGCCCGAGCGACCCAAGAAATCCTGCGCATCGGTGGTGGGACCAAATCGGCCAGCGCGAGAACTCCGATTATCGGAGATGGCGACGAAGCGGTGACAGGAGATGTCCTCCTAATTTACGGGACCGATCGCGGCATAAAAATTGATATTATATACCAAGAAGATACCCTCTGGATGACGCAGAAACAGATGGCTGATTTATTCAGTCGAGACGTTTCTGTCATTTCCCGTCATGTCAGCAACATAATTGCCGAGGGCGAACTGCCCGAGGAGGGCAATTTGCAAAAAATGCAAATTGGTCTGGGCAAACCTACCACGCTTTATAGCGTCGATATGGTCATCTCTGTCGGCTATCGCGTGAGTTCCAAACAAGCCACCCAATTCCGAATGTGGGCCACGGAGCGGCTAAAGGAGATCGTACTACGAGGCTGGTCGATTGATGCAGATCGTTTGAAAAAATCGACCGAACAAAATCGCATTACCGAACTCCGAGACACGATCCGAGATATCCGCGCATCGGAGGTCAATATTTACCGCGAGGTCCGCAGCATCTGCGCGATGTGTCGTGATTACGATCCTCATACAGACGCTTGGCGAAATTTCTATGCCGGAATGCAGAACAAACTGCTTTGGGCAATCACCCAAATGACCGCACCTGAATTGATCATGCAAAGAGCAAATGCTGATCATCCTAATATGGGACTGCGCGCTTGGGCGAACGACAACGTAAGAAAGAGCGATGTAACAATCGCGAACAATTATCTCGTCGAACCCGAGATCAAAGAAAAGAATCGCTTTGCCACGATGCTGCTCGATTATTTCGAAGATCAGTTGGATCAGGGACGCTTGGTAACAATGGTTGAAGCTGAAGGAAAGATGGATGAATTTATCAAATTCAACAATCGTCCGTTGCTGACACATATGGGCAGCGTGAAGCGCTCAACAGCCGACACCCACGCAGAGACGCAGTACAAAATTTTCGCAGAGAAGCGTCGCGCCATACGTCATCAGCAGGAATAAGCAAAATCTCACGCCTTCGCCGATGGCCCACGAGAGCGGGGTAAATCTATCTGTTTTTCACCCGCAGCATGAACCCGCCGAAGAATGCCGCAAGGTCGTCACGCGCATCGAGCGGCAGCACGTTGGCAACGTATTGGTCCGGACGTACTACGACGATGCAGCCGCGCGCACGGTCGATTGCGCGCGCGTCGAAAATGTCGGGACCGTTCTTCAGGTCCGGACAGAACGCCTTTTCGTAATCGATCAGTTTGAAGCATCCCTTGCGCGGCCGCAGCAGCGACGGCAATGCATCGAACGCGAGGTCGCGATGGCCTTGCTGAAACACCGCGCGGACGTCGATCACCGAATCGATATCGGCTCCCGCCGGCGTGTAGGCCCGCAGCGGTGAGGCACCGGATTGCGCCAGCCATTCGCACAGCCCGCGTAACCGCGATGACGAATCGTCCGGCATCCTGTCGTCGGCGAATAAAAACAATCGCCAGCGGCCGTCCGCCTTGGCGACGTGCCCGAGATGCAGCGGCCTGGCATCGGCGAGCCGGATCACCGACGCGGAGTGAAACCGCATTCCCACCACGAAGCCGGTCGCAAGATTCTGATGCAACGGCGCGGCGGTGATCAGCGACGGCGCGTAATGCACGGCGGTGCCGGCGGTGAAGCGGCCCTGCTTGACGAAGTATTTTTGAAACTCCGCCGGATCGATGCCGTCGTCATCGTTCGCGCCGGCCTCCTTCGGCCGCGCGCTGAACATCTTTGCGAAGGCGCGGTCGAAATCGATCAGCTCTTTCGCCAGCGCGCGCCGTTCGTCGGAATAGGAGTGCAGGATCGCCGGCGACGCTTGCCCGCGAAGCACAGCGGCGAGTTTCCAGCCGAGATTGAAGCCGTCCTGCATCGACACATTCATGCCCTGCCCGGCCTTCGGGCTGTGGGTGTGGCAGGCATCGCCCGCAATGAACACCGATGGATGCGTTGCATCGTCGGGCGCGTTGTCGAAACGATCGCACAGGCGCTGTCCGATCTCGTAGACCGACCACCACGCAACCTCCTTCACGTCGAGCGTGTAAGGACGGAAGATGCGCTGCGCCGCCGCCACAAGATGCTCGGCGGTGATGGCCTTGCTGGCGACACGCTCGCCCTCCGCCAGCTTGTCGAGTTCGATGTAGAGGCGAACGAGGTATCCGCCCTCGCGCGGAATGATCAGCATACTGCCATCGTTCGCCGAGTGGATCGCCGCTTTCAGCCGCACGTCGGGAAAGTCGGTCACCGCCAGCACGTCCATCACGCCCCAGGCCTGATTGGCGGAATCGCCGGTCAGTGCGCGGCCGATCGCCTGCCGGACGTTGCTGCGCGCGCCGTCGCAGCCGACGACATAACGCGCGCGCACGGTTTCGATCTCGCCGTCGTGGCCGGGATCGAGCCGTTCGAGCCGCGCGAGCACCGGATGCGTCGCGGACGATTGCTGAATCTCGAGCCCAACGAAGCGCCGTCGATAGGCCGGCTCCAGCCGCGACGGCGCATGCCGCATCGTCTCCAGCAGAAAATCGTGCACGCGCGCCTGATTAAGGATGACGTGCGGCATCTCAGATAGTCCGTCCTCGACATCCTGCACGCGGCCGTTGCGCACGATGCGCGAAGGATCGTCAGTGTCCGGCTTCCAGAACACCACTTCGTTGACCCAATAGGATTCCTTTTTCACGCGTTCGCTGAAACCGAACGCCTCGAACATCTCCATGGTGCGGCAGGCGATGCCGTCGGCTTGCCCGAGTTGCAGCGGGCCATCCTTGCTTTCGACGATCATGGTGGCGATGTCGGGAAACGCCGCGAGCTGCGCCGCCAACGTCAATCCGGCGGGACCGCAGCCAACGATCAGCACGTCGACGGTGCCCGGCTTCGCCGCGTTGGATTCAGGTGCATGTGCGATCGCCGGATCGCCGGGCCGAAACCCGTCGAGATGAAACTGCATCGCTTCGCATCCTCCGCTTCACCGCATGAAAACCTACAGCGTCCTCACGCGGCATGGAAAGCGGTTCGCGTGAATGAGGCGCATCGCAAAACGAAGGGCTCCGGTTTTCACCGGAGCCCTTCACGGTCGGGCGAGCTTGGGAGGAGGAAGTACCCGACCGAAGGATATTTCCATCGTTGTGAGAGCGTCAGCGACGACGCAATCCGGAAGAGCCCCCACCCCAACCCTCCCCCGCAGGCGGGAGAGGGAGAAGAAAGCTGGATTGCTTGGCTTCGCTCGCAATCACGGCGATAGTTTGGACGCCGTCTCACATATTGTACGCGCGCTCGCCGTGATCGGTGATGTCGAGGCCTTCGCGCTCGGCATCGGTGGCGGGACGCAGGCCGATGGTGAGATCGATCACCTTGAAGATGATCGCCGAGATCACGCCGCACCAGACGATGGCGATGATCACCGCGACGATCTGATTCCAGACCTGCGTCGCCATGTCGTAGTTCTCGACGCCGACGCCGCCGAGCGAGGCGCTGACGAACACGCCGGTGCCGATCGAGCCGACGATGCCGGCGACACCATGCACGCCGAACACGTCGGCGGTGTCGTCATAGCCGAAGGCGTTCTTCACCGTGGTGCAGAAGAAGAACGACACCGCGCCGCCGACCAGACCGAGCACGATGCCGCCGATCGGACCCACCAGACCCGCCGCCGGCGTGATCGCCACCAGCCCAGCGATGACGCCGGACACGGTGCCGAGCAGCGACGCCTTGCCCTTCGCCGCCCACTCCACGAACATCCATGACAGCGCCGCGGCGGCAGTGGCGAGCAGGGTATTGACCAGCGCCAGCGCGGCGACGTCGTTGGCGGCGAGCGCGGAGCCGGCGTTGAAGCCGAACCAGCCGATCCACAGCAGCGCGCCGCCGGTGAAGGTCAAGGTCAGCGAGTGCGGCGCCATCAGGTCCTTGCCGAAACCGACCCGCTTGCCGACGATCAGCGCGCCGACGAGGCCCGCGATGCCAGCATTGATGTGCACCACGGTGCCGCCGGCGAAATCGAGCGCGCCGAGCTTCATCAGGTAGCCGTCGCTCTGCCACACCATGTGGGCGATGGGATAGTAGACAAGGATGCCCCACAACAGCGCGAACAACAGCGTCGCCGAGAACTTGGTGCGTTCCGCGAAAGCCCCGAGCGCCAGCGCCGGGGTGATCGACGCGAACGTCATCTGGAAGGCGAAGAACACGTATTCGGGGATGGTGCCGCCGCTGTTGACGGTGTCCTTGGCGACGCCGGCGAGGAACGACTTGGCGAAGCCGCCGATGAAGGGCGAGCCCTCGGTGAAGGCGAGGCTGTAGCCGATCGCCACCCACATCAGCATCGACAGACAGGCCACCGCCAGCACCTGGGTAAGCACGGAGAGCATGTTCTTCGAGCGCACCAGGCCGCCGTAGAACAATGCGAGGCCCGGCACGATCATCAGCAACACCAGCAATGTCGAGGTGAGCATCCAGGCGGTGTCGCCCTTGTCGGCGACGGCGGGCGCGGTGGCCGTAGCCTGCGCCAGCGCCATGTCGGCAAATCCGGCGATTGCGGCGAGGCCGACAGCAGCGGAGAGAAGTCCCGCGCGTACGGGATGAGCGAACGTCATGAATTTTACTCCTGAAAGAAAATGAATGCGGGCGGGGGATTCCGAGCGCGTCGGCATCGGCTTCGCCGGTGCGGATGCGCACCGCGTGCTCGAGCGACATGACGAAAATCTTGCCGTCGCCGATTTGGCCGGTCTTGGCGGCGCCGACGATGGCGCCGATCACCCGCTCGACCTGATCGCCCGGGACCGCGACCTCGATCTTCACCTTCGGCAGAAAGCTGACGGCGTATTCAGCGCCGCGATAGATTTCGGTGTGGCCCTTCTGGCGGCCGTAGCCGCGCACCTCGGTCACCGTCAGTCCGTGGATGCCGAGCGAGGTCAGGGCATCCCGCACCTCGTCGAGCTTGAATGGCTTGATGATCGCCATGACGATTTTCATTCCGTCGTTCCCCGCATTGCTCCGGCGCCGATCGGCCCCATGCCGTCGATCGGCCGGCCCCGCACGGCTGAGCAGCCGCCGCGTTCCGTCACGGGTTGCTAATCAAGAGCCGTGCCAGAGTGGGTTGAGGGCGATAGGACTTTGGAAATGCTGGATTTTCTGGCGAGGTGCGAAAGTCGCCGCACGCCAAGGCAACGGCAGCGCACAATGCCTAGCCGTGACTGCTCAAATTTTCAGCAGACGATTGTGGCGGTCAGGTTATGGGCAGAGAAGGTCCGACATTCCTCTGAGTCGTCCCCACGCAAGCGGGGACCCAGACGCCGCAGCGGTTCGGCTCTATCACCAAGGCGCGCGTCTTTGCGACAATTAACGCCAGGGATTCTGGGCCCCGCCTGCGCGGGGACGACGATTTTCGAGAGGCGAATCCGTCGAAAAAATAATGCCGAACTCAGTTCGTCAGCCGACCGCCGATCAGAACGAGGTCGCTGGCGGCCTGGCTGGTGCGGTGGGCGAATTCGTCGCGCAGGCGGCGCGCGCCGTCCGGCTCGCTGTCGAGCACACGCTGGAACAGGGTGCGGGTGATGCGGATGACGGAGGCGTATTCCCGCGCGGTCGCGGTGGCGGGCCGCGCCATCGGCACGATCAGCGCCAGTTCGCCGATCAGCGCGCCGGGACCGGCGACGATGTCGTCCTTGCTGCCGCCGGGAAAGCTCAGATGGAACGAGCCGCGCTGCACCACGTAACCGCAATCAGAGGCATCGCCGGCACGAAACAGCACGGAGCCGCTGGCGAATTCCTGTTGCTCCGAGCCGATCGCCAGAACGCGGATCGCCGCGTTCCCCAGCAGGTGAAACGTCGGGACGCGGTCGAGCAGGACAACATCGTCTTCAATGGACATGAGGGTCCGGATAAGCGGGCGCGCGGATCACAACATTAACGAATCGTTGCGCCAAACGTATCACGGCACCAGCTTGTAGCCACCGGCTTCCGTCACCAGGATTTCCGGGCTTGCGGCATCCTGTTCGATCTTCTGCCGCAGGCGGTAGATGTGGGTTTCCAGCGTGTGGGTGGTGACGCCGGAGTTGTAGCCCCACACCTCCTGTAACAGCGTGTCGCGCGATACCGGCGCCTGCCCGGCGCGATAGAGGAAACGCAGGATCGCGGTTTCCTTCTCGGTCAGCCGCACCTTCTTGCCGTTGCCGTTGGTCAGCATCTTGGAGCCGGGGCGGAAGCTGTAAGGCCCGACCGAGAACACCGCGTCTTCGCTCGCTTCGTGCTGGCGCAATTGCGCGCGGATGCGCGCCAGGAGCACGGCGAAGCGGAACGGCTTCACCACATAATCATTGGCGCCGGATTCAAGTCCCAAAATGGTATCGGAATCGGTGTCGTGGCCGGTCAGCATGATGATCGGCGCCTTGAAGCCACCCTTGCGTAGCGACCGCACCACCTCGCGGCCGTCGGTATCGGGCAGGCCGACATCCATCAGCACCAGATCGGGCGCGTTGGTCTTCGCGGCGGAGGCGCCTTTGGCGCCGGTATCCACGGCGGAGGCCTCGAATTCCTCGTGCAGCGACAACTGCTCGACGAGCGCCTCGCGCAAATCGTTGTCGTCATCCACGATCAGGATCTTGCGAGCATTGGCCATCGTTGGCGTCCTTCGAACGGGAGCGCGCGTGCGGTGCGCGCATGACATCACGGATCACAGATAAGATCGATCGGGGCTTGGAACCAGTTACCAATTGGCAATCAAGCTATATTTCTCGTGACATGATTCGAGATTGCGTCCCGGCGACGGCGGCGCGGAGTTTCGCCGAATGGAAAGTCATTATCCTCCAATGGCTTATGGGGACGACCGACCGCTGAGCCTGCTGCGCGTGCGCGCCAGCGCTGGCCGTCCGACGCGCGGCTGGCTGCTCGCCGGCGGGCGAACCATTCCGGTGGCGCTGGGGCGCGGCGGCATCCGCGCCAACAAATTCGAGGGCGACGGCGGCACACCGCGCGGCACGTTTCATCCGCTGCGATTGTGGTGGCGCGCCGACCGCTGGCCGCGTCCGCGTACCCATCTCCCCGTCCGCCACATCACCGCGCGGGATGCGTGGTGCGAGGACCCGACCGACCGTCATTACAACCGCGCGGTGCAGCGCGGGCCGAATGAGGCCGGCGATCGTCTCAAACGCGCCGATCACCTCTACGACTTCATCATCGAAATCGACCACAACACCCGGCCGCGCATCACCAATCGCGGCAGCGCCGTCTTCCTGCATCTGGCACGCGACACCTTCGGCCCCACCGCCGGCTGCGTCGCCATGACTCGTCCGATGATGTTGCGCTTGCTGGAACGGATCGGTCCACGCACGAAGATCGTGATCGGGTGAGGCTTTACCCTCTCCCGCAAGGGGAGAAGGCAGAACAATACCCGCGGTCGTCCCCGCGAAGGCGGGGACCCAGAGCCCCTGTGTTCGCGTTGACGAAAAACCTGTGTGGCAAGCCCGCTTTCAAAAGCCGACACGCCGGGGAGTCTGGGTCCCCGCCTTCGCGGGGACGACCACTATTATTTATTCCTGTCCTACTCGCCAAACCCCTCGCCGCCATCCTGCGGCTTGAGGCGGATGAGACGCGAATCCTTCACCGCCGCCTGACGATGCTTCACCGCTTCGCGATAGACGGGATCGCGGATCATGCTGACGAAGGCTTCCACCGATGGATATTCGGCGATGAAACAATGATCCCAGCGTTCCTCCTGCGGGCCGATCAGCATCAGTTCGAACGCGCCGCGCCAGACGATTTTGCCGCCGAGCTTGGAAAAC
This sequence comes from Hyphomicrobiales bacterium, assembly GCA_017305595.1. Taxonomy (GTDB): domain Bacteria; phylum Pseudomonadota; class Alphaproteobacteria; order Rhizobiales; family Xanthobacteraceae; genus 62-47. The sequence continues at coordinate 11,514 of JAFKKL010000155.1, forward strand.
ACCGGCCCGCTCTCGCGGCCGTAAGCCGCGTAGGCTTCCGCGCCGCTCGCCTTGCGGCCATCAGGATAACGGGCTTCGGCATGCAGCCGCACCAGATTCAGCATGTGAATCGGGCCGGGCCGATTGTTGTCGCGAAACTGCGCGAAGATTTCCTTGGTCGGATCGATATGGCCGGTCATGATTCTTTTTCCTTTGGCGTGACGCATCCCCGATGACTGCGTCATGCCCGGACTTGATCCGGGCATCCATCTTTTTGAGAAAGGATGGATCGCCGGGTCAAGCCCGGCGATGACGCCAATAAAAGCTCAAAAGACGTCGATTCTAAACCGGCCTCGGCCGAGTCCCGAAAATCGCCGAGCCGACGCGGACGTGAGTTGCGCCGAAGGCGATCGCGGTGGCGAAATCGGCACTCATACCCATCGACAGTTTCGTCAGGCCGTTGCGCGCGGCGATCTTCGCCGTCAGCGCGAAATGCGGCGCCGGTGCCTCGTCCGCCGGCGGAATGCACATCAGCCCGACGATCGCGAACCCGTAAGTGTCGCGGCAGCGCGCGATGAAGGCGTCCGCTTCGGCTGGTGCGATGCCGGCCTTCTGCGGCTCCTCGCCGGTGTTGATCTGCACGAACAGGTCAGGCCGTCGCGGCTGGCGCGAAAATTCCTTGGCCAGCGCCTCGCACAGGCTGTCGCGGTCCACCGAATGGATCGCGTCGAACAGCGCCACCGCTTCCTTCACCTTGTTCGATTGCAGCGGCCCGATCAGATGCAGCGCGATGCCCGGCGTCGCGGCCGCAAGCTCCGGCCATTTGCCTTTCGCCTCCTGCACGCGGTTCTCGCCGAACACGCGCTGGCCCCGCGCGATCACCGGCCTGATCGCGTCGGCGTCGAACGTCTTCGACACCGCGACCAGCGTGACCTCCGCGCGATCGCGGCGCGCATCGCGGCAAGCCTGCGCGATCTCGTGCTCCACCGCATCCAGTCCGGATGGTGAAGATGGCGTTAAGGAAACATCGGGCGGCGGCATCATGATGCGGGTGCGGCTC
>JAFKKL010000156.1 GCA_017305595.1 Hyphomicrobiales bacterium
CATGCGTCGAGGTAAGCGGCATGTGTTCGACGCCATAGATCCGCGGCGCACCGCGCTGCTGGTGATCGATCTGCAACGCGCCTATGTGGCCGATGCCACTGCGGTGCCGTCCGCGCGTAGCATCGTCGGCAACGTCAATCGGATCGCGAGCGCGTTGCGGGCTGCCGGCGGGCGCGTGGTCTGGATCAAGGATACCCGCGACGAAACCTCGCCGACCGCGCGCTGGCCGCGCTTCGTCGAGTTCTGTCACAGCGATTGGGGCGAGGCGCTGACGCGGGCATTGTCGCCGAGCCATCCCGGCCATGAATTGTACGATGGGCTCGCCGTCGATTCCGCCGACGACGTGGTGATCAAGACGCGCTTCAGCGCAATGATTCAGGGCTCGTCCGATCTGCACGAACGGCTGACGGCGCAAGGCATCGACACTGTGATCGTCACCGGCACGGTCACCAATGTCTGCTGCGAGAGCACCGCGCGCGACGCGATGATGCTGAACTACAAGGTTCACTTCGTATCCGACGGCACGGCGGCGCGCACCGATGCCGAGCACAATGCGACGCTCGCCAACATGCTGTTGTGGTTCGCCGACGTGCGGACCGCCGATGAGGTCGTGGCGCTGATCGAGCAAGCCGCGCCGGCAAAGCAGGATGCCGCCGATGCCGCGCATCGCCAAACGGCCTGAGGCCGGCACGCCGCCGTCCACGGCGAAGCCGCGCCGCCGTCAGGCGGATCGCAGTGAGGCGACGCGGGCGGCTCTGATCCGCGCCGCGATCGACACCGTGAGCGAGCGCGGCTATGCGGGCGCAACCGCCGCCGCCATCGCGACGCGCGCCAATGTAACCCGGGGCGCTTTGCAGCATCACTTCGGCACCATCCAGGATTTGCTGCTCGAGGTGGTCCGCTACGTCTCGCAGGAACTGGTCGGCGAAATCGAGGCGGAAATCTCCCAGCGCGATACGCTGGATCAACGGATCGGCGCGATCGCCGATCGCTACTGGCAGGTCTACGGCGGCGCGGATTACTTCGCCCTGATCGAGATCTGGATGGGCTCGCGCAGCCATGATGGATTCCGAGCCAAGATCGAAAGCCTGATGAAGCAGATCACCGAGAAGCGCAACGACTACTGGCGCGAACTGCTGGCCGACTATCCACTGACCGAACTTGAAGTCGATACCATGCGCGGTGCGCTGCTGGCGACGGTACGCGGCGCGGCGGTGCACCGGATGTTTTCGCAGGACGATGCGCGGGCCCTGCGGCAGATCCGCTTCGCCTTCGCCCGGGCCCAGGACTGGATGGAAGCCCGATCGAAAGCCGATGCGGATCGGGACGCCCCGCAGGAACGACAGCGCGGAAGACCTGTGCAACAGGACGGCTGACCGGCCGCGTCCCAATGTCGTGAGCGCCGGGGCATTCGTTTTGGGAAGGTCGACATGCGTGCAGGGTCGGTTCGGGGCCCGGCGCGGTAACCAAGGATCAACGGTCGGTATCCTATGGTGCTGCGGTCGTCCCCCTCTTGCGTGAATTGCGCAACTGCCCGGAGCACAGAACGTGAAGTTGTTGAATAATCTTCCCATTGCCATGAAGCTCGTCCTTCTCGTTTCGATTACCCTGCTGGGGCTGGTCGGGGTCGGCATCTATGCTGCGACCATGATGCAGCGGGAAATGTATGACGCGCGCACCGAGCAGACCCACGCGATCGTCGAAACCGCGCGCAATATGGCGCTGGAATTCCAGAAGCAAGTTCAAGCCGGCAAGCTGAACAAGGAGCAGGCGATCGCCGAATATGCCCACCGTATCCGGTCGATGAATTACGACAACGGCAGCGGCTATGTGTTCGCCTACACCATGGACGGTGTCACCGTGGCCACGCCCGATGCTTCCAAGATCGGCAGCAATCAGCTCGACGTCGAAACCGGCGGTCGCAAGCTGGCGCGCGAGTTGCGCGACGGTGTCGCGGCCAAGGGCAGCGTCAATCTGCGCTACGAATACATGAAGCCCGGCACCGACGAACTGATCCGCAAAATGTCCTATGCGGTCGCTATACCGGGTTGGGACATGTTCGTCGGCACCGGCGCCTATCTTGACGATATCAACGCCAAGCTTCGGCCGGTTATTTTCGGTCTCGCGATGGCCACCATCGTCATCGCGCTGGGCGCGGGCCTGGCGGCCTGGCTGATCGGCCGCAGCATCACCCGTCCGCTCGGCCAGCTCGGCGCGCGCATGCAGTCGCTGGCCGAGGGTGAGCTTGATGCCGAAATTCCCGGTGTCGGCCGCAAGGACGAGATCGGCGCCATGGCGGCGACGGTCGGCGTCTTCAAGGAGAACGCGCTTCGCGTCCGCGACCTCGAGCAAGCGGAAGCGGCTGCACAGCAACGCGCCGCCGCCGAACGCCGCACCGCTATGCATAGCCTTGCTGATGATTTCGAGCGCAGCGTCAATGGCGTGGTCCAGTCGGTGACGTCGTCGGCCGCCGGAATGCAGGCGACGGCGGAAAGCATGACGGGCCTTGCCCGCGATGCCAGTTCGCGAGCCATGACGGTGAGTGAAGCTTCGCAGAAGGCGTCCGGCAATGCCGGCACCGTGGCGGCGGCTGCGGAAGAGCTTGCAAGCTCTGTCGCTGAAATTTCGCGTCAGGTGACGCAGTCGACCGAGATCGCCAACAGGGCGGTCGAGGATGCCGAGCGCACCAATTCGACGGTGCAAGTGTTGTCGAGCGGCGCGGAGAAGATCGGCGAGGTGGTGCAACTGATCCACACCATCGCGGCGCAGACCAACCTGCTGGCGCTCAACGCCACCATCGAGGCGGCACGCGCCGGTGAAGCCGGTCGCGGCTTCGCGGTGGTTGCGTCGGAAGTGAAGGCTCTGGCCAACCAGACTGCGAAGGCGACCGAGGAAATCTCCGCGCAGGTGTCAACGATGCAGTCCACCACCCATGAAGCGGTGGATGCCATCAGCAACATCACCCGCACCATTGCCCAGATGAACGAGATAGCGCTCAGCATTTCGAGCGCCGTCGAGGAGCAGGGCGCGGCAACGCGTGAAATCGCCCGCAACATCCAGTCGGCTGCGGCCGGCTCGGACGAAATCAGCCATCATATCGGCGGTGTCAGTTCGGCGGCGGAAGCCACCGGCTCCGCGGCGTCGGATGTTCTGGTCAATGCGCAGGAACTCGACGGGCAGGCCGGCATGTTGCGCTCGGCGGTGAACGAATTCCTGACCAAGGTGCGCGCGGCTTGACGCTTCGCTAACCGCGACCGCACAGGTGCGCGTAAATGAAAAATCCGGCTCTGACTTGGTCAGGGCCGGATTTTTTGACTCGCGATGTCACGCGGAGAACCAAGGATATCGGAGTCGTTCCCGCGAAGGCGGGGACCCATACGCTGTGTCGCTTATGATACGGGTGGTAGCTGTTGCCTTTGGCCGGCAACGCCGTCGACCATGACCGTCAGGGGTTATGGGTCCCCGCCTTCGCGGGGACGACTGTTTTCGTGTTGCAAAGTTTTACCGCCCATACATCCCGGTCAGCGTTGCTTTCGCCAGCGTATGAAAATTGATGTCGAAGCCGACCAGCGCGGCGGAGGCGGCGGCGCCTTTGGCATTAGGAAGCTGATCGACGTCGAGCGCAAACACCGTGATCCGGTAGTGGTGCGGCTTGTCGCCCGGCGGCGGGCAGGGACCGCCGTAACCGGCGCTGCCGAAATCGGTGCGGCTCTGCACCGCGCCTTTGGGCATCAATCCTTTGCTGATATCGCCCGCATCTTTCGGTAACGACGTCGTGCTGGCCGGAATATTGTAGACCACCCAATGCCACCAGCCGCTACCAGTCGGCGCATCGGGATCGTAGATGCTGACCGCGAAGCTCTTGGTGTTGGCTGGCGCGCCGCTCCACGACAGCGCGGGCGAGATATTGTCGCCGGAGCAGCCGAAGCCCTTGAATACCTGCTGGTTGGCGATGGTGCCGCCGTCCTTGATGTCGGGGCTAGTCAGCGTCATGGACTGCGCGTGAGCCGCGGTGAATGTAAACGCTGCAACGCCAAAGGCCGTGACGATTCCGACGAGCTTGTCACTCAACTGGTTCATGATCGTCGCTCCAGTGTTTTCGATGATAGCACGCCGGCAAGACGATGCCGCCGCTATTGTAAGAGGACCGGCAGATTGAGCGGCCCGCGGAAGCCGAAGCCGTGCCAGCGCACGCCATCCGGATCAGGGAGACTCATGTTCGGGAAGCGCTCGAACAGCATCGGCAGCAGGATGTCGCCGACCGTGCGCCGCGACAGATGCGCGCCCGCGCAATGGTGCGGACCGTTGCCGAACGCCTGATGCGGATTGTCCGTCCGCAGCGCGTTGAAATTCTCGCTGTCCTCGAACACATCCTCGTCGCGGTTCGCCGAGGCCTGGATCGTCATGACAGTATCGCCTTTCGGAATATGACAGCCGCCGATTTCGGTATCCTCCATCACCAGGCGCGAACTCGCCTGGATAGGCGCGACCCAGCGCACACCTTCCTCGAAAGCGGCGCGCCACAGATTTTTCGCGCGTACCTCCGCGAGTTGATCGGGATTCGTTAGCAGGCCGAAGATGATCGTGAGCAGCGCGTCGCGCGGTTCGTTAATGCCGCCGCCGATCGCGATCTTCACGTTGGAAATCATCTGGCTCTCGGGAATCTGGTTTCTGGCGCGGCACATGAAGGAAATGGCGGAGGAGTCGGGCTCTGCCTGCACGCGTGCGATGTTGGCACGGATGCAGGTATCCATTTCGACATTGGCGCGGTCGCTTGCCTCGAATGGGCTGGGGTGCCAGCCGAAGTTGCCGGCGCCGTCGATCAGGGTTTGCGACCAGCGCTGCATGTCCGCGTCGCTGGCGTCCGGTATGCCCATCGCATGGGCCAGCATCCGCGCGGCGAGCGGGCCGGCGAGCGCAGGGAACAGATCGACGATCTCGCCACGCGGCAGGCGATCGAGATAGCTATTGGCAAGCTCGGTGTAGAGCGGCGCCCAGTCCGCATCGATCGTCTTCGGCATCAGGGCCGGCATCATCGCCATGCGTTCGGCGCGATGTTCGTCGTGGTCCTTGCGCATCAGGGTATGCGCGAGGAAGGCGCGCTTCATCGGCGTGTTCGGATCGTCGGAGCTGAACAGCGCGGCGTCATCTTTCACGCGTTTTGTATCTGCCGCCTTGGTCAACAATGTACGGCCGACCGATTTCACCCGCAGCACCGGCGCATCGCGGCGAAGCTGTCGATAGATCGGATAGGGATCGCGTGTCAGATCCGCGATCGTGATCGCCTCGTCAAGCGGCGCTAACGGCATGTGTCCTCCCGGCCGTTGAAAACGGCGGATAAATCCGGCGGACTTCTTTGGACCGCCGCGAAGGGAGGCTATCGCATCGTCTTGCTGCGATCCAGACGAAGTGCTTACGGTGCCTTATGCGATCAGCGGTGCGGCGATGGCGCCGAGCGCTTTGCAGGCATCGTTCGGGTCGAGTTGCACCTGCAAGCCACGCTGGCCGCCGTTGATGAAGACGGTCTGTTCTTGCAATGCGACCTGTTCGATCGCGGTCGGCACCCGCTTCTTCTGGCCGAACGGGCTGATGCCGCCGACGTGATAGCCGGTCAGCCGCTCGGCGTCGGCGGGCTTCATCATCTTCGCCGATTTGCCGCCGAATGCTTGCGCCAGCTTCTTCATGCTGACTTCGTGATCGGACGGTACCACGACGCAGACCGGCTTGCCGTCAAGCTCGGCCATCAATGTCTTCAGCACCCGGCGCGGCTCAGCGCCGATGGCGGCTGCGGCCTGCATGCCGATGCTGTCGGCATCGGGATCGTAGTCGTATTCGTGCAGCGTGAATTTGACGCCGAGTTGTTTCAGCGCCTGCGTGGCGCGGGTGGTTTTCGACATGATGTTTTGTCCGGCGATCAGCGCCTCGCCGCCAACGCTTCGCCGAACGCCTGGAACAGCGCGCGGTTGATCGGGTTGCGTTGCGGATCGTATTCGGCGTGCCACTGCACGCCCAGCGCGAAGTTGGGTGCATCCTTGATGCGGATTGCTTCGATGGTGCCGTCGTCGGCGACACCCTCGATCACCACGCGGGCGCCCGGTTCGAGAATACCCTGGCCGTGCAGCGAATTCACGCGAATGGTGTCGCGGCCATAAAGCCTGGCGAACACGCCGTCGGGCGTCAGCCGCACGTCATGACGATCGGCGAAAATCACCTCCGGGTCGGGATGGATCTCGCCGTTTTCGAGGCGCGGCATCCGATGATTGATGCGGCCGGGCAGTTCGCGGATTTCCGGATGCAGCGAGCCGCCGAACGCGACGTTCATTTCCTGCAAGCCGCGGCAGATGCCGAACAGCGGAATCCCTCGCTGCACGCACAGGTCGATCAAGGTCAGCGCCACGTCGTCGCGATTGGGATCGTAAGGTTCGTGGCGGGGATCTGGTTCGGTGCGAAAGCGCGTCGGGTGGACGTTGGCGCGTGCGCCGGTCAGCAGCACGCCGTCAACGACGTCCAACAGCGCATGAAGGTCGGTGATGTCGGGAACGCTGGCGAACATCAACGGCAGCGCGCCGGTCACCTCGGCGATCGCGCGCATGTTGCGCTCGCCGACCGCCTGCACCGCAAACCGGTTCTCAATCATGTACATATTGCCGATCACGCCGACCACCGGCTTGGTCATGATATCCCGCTCACGTTGACGGTCCTCGCAACAATTTGCGCCGGGGCGTGCTTCAGCCCGCGGGCTGCCGCCCGGCTGGTTTCGGCGTGTGAGGGAAAAAATTTCAGTTCGATCAGCATGATTTGGCAAATTATGCCCCGTCGCAGCGGGCGCATCAATTGCGATGCGCCCGCTTGGCCATGTTCCTCACATCGTTCTGATCGGATCGAGGCGCAGGCCGCGGCCGCTCGCCGCCGACATCCTGCGTCACTGCGTTCCTGACGGATTTTCAGGGGATATCAATGGTTTGAGCCGATCACGAAACAGCACTAACGCGCCGTTTTGCTTGCGTCGGATAGCGGCATCCTTTATCCGAAGGGACGACCCGAATCCGGGCAGCCGGGCCGCCTGAGCGCCCGGTGGCGAGTACCACGGGGATTTATCTCGATATGACCAACGTTGTCGTCGTCGGCGCCCAATGGGGCGACGAGGGAAAAGGCAAGATTGTCGACTGGCTTTCGGAGCAGGCGGATATCGTCGTGCGCTTCCAGGGCGGGCACAATGCCGGCCATACCCTGGTCATCAACGGCAACACCTACAAGCTGGCGCTGCTGCCGTCCGGCGTGGTGCGGTCCTCGAAGCTGTCGGTGATCGGCAACGGCGTCGTGTTCGACCCGCAGGCGTTCCTCACCGAGGTCGAGAAACTCACCAGCCAGGGCATCGCGGTGACGCCGGAGAATCTCCGTGTCGCCGAGAACGTCACCCTGATCCTGCCGCTGCACCGGGAACTTGACGCGCTGCGCGAGAATGCCAGCAAGGCGACCGCCATCGGCACCACCCAGCGTGGCATCGGTCCGGCCTATGAAGACAAGGTCGGCCGCCGCGCCATCCGGCTGATGGACCTCGCCGACTTGCAAACCCTGCCGCACAAGATCGAGCGTCTGCTCGCGCATCATAATGCGCTACGGCGTGGCCTCGGCATTGCGGAAGTCGATAGCGGGGCGCTACTCAGCGATCTCGCCGCAATTGCGCCGCGAGTGCTGCCCTATGCTGACAGCGTGTGGAATCTGCTCGATCACAAGCGCCGCGAAGGCAAACGTATCCTGTTCGAAGGCGCGCAAGGTGCGCTGCTCGACGTCGATCACGGCACATATCCTTACGTCACTTCATCGAACACCGTGGCCGCGCAGGCCGCGACCGGCACCGGTATGGGCCCGAGTTCGCTCGGCTACGTGCTCGGCATTTGCAAGGCCTATACCACGCGGGTCGGCATGGGTCCGTTCCCGACCGAACTCACCAACGAGATCGGCGAGGAGATCGGCCGCCGCGGCAAGGAGTTCGGGGTCAATACCGGGCGCAAGCGGCGCTGCGGCTGGTTCGATGCGATGCTGGTGCGCCAGACGGTGCGGACCTGCGGCATCCACGGCCTGGCGCTGACCAAGCTCGACATCCTCGACGGCTTCGACTCGATCGACGTCTGCGTCGGCTACAAGCTCGACGGCGAGGTGATTGACCATCTGCCGGCGGGCGAGGGCGCGCAGGCCCGGATCGAGCCGATCTACGAGACCATCGAGGGCTGGAAGGAACCCACCGCCAACGCCCGCTCCTGGGCCGACCTGCCGGCGCAGGCGATTAAATATGTTCGCCGGGTCGAGGAACTGGTGGGCTGCCCCATCGCGTTGCTCTCGACGAGCCCGGAGCGCGAAGACACCATTCTGGTGCAAAATCCATTCGAGGCTTAATGGACTATTACCGGAATATCGGCAAAGTCCTTGCAAAGCATCCTCGCTACCGAGCAGGACCTGCAACATTGACGAGACATGGCTGATTATTATCCGCTGATCGCCCGCGCCATTTCCGGCCTCGATGCGAGCGCGCCCGGGGAAAGCCGGCGCGCGCTGTATGAACGTGCGCGCTCGGCGCTGATCGCGCAATTGCGCAGCGTGCAGCCGCCGCTGACTGAATCCGAGATCACCCGCGAGCGATTGTCTCTGGAAGAAGCGATCCGCAAGGTGGAATCCGAGGCGGCGCAACGGGCACGTGAAATCGCACGCACCGATTCCAAGGGGCGTCCCCGCCCGGGTGATGCGTTCCGCGCCGGCAGCCGTGCGGCCGCCGCCCGCCATGCCGAACGTGATGCCGCCAAACCGGACGGCGCACCGTCGCAGCCGTCACGTCCTTCGTTCCTGGAAAACCGTCCGGCTCCGCCGCCGAACGAGCCACATGCCGACGAGCGGCCGTTGCGCGCGCCGCATCCCGAGCCGCATGAGCCGCCACCGTCTTTCGATGCGCCGCCCGTCCCGCGCGAGCGGAGCGGGATTCCGCGCCGTGGCTTCGATGCCGACCGTGCGCCTCAAGGGCCTGCCGATCCGTCCGGGCAACACGGAGGCGGGCAGGGCGTTCGAGGATTCCGCGACGTCGTGGCCGATGCCGACGACCTCGGCCGGGCCACCGCGAAAGCCAATCGCGCCGCGCGCCGCACTTACGCCAACGTGCCATCGCCCTCGCCGGAATTCGACCGGCTCGAGCCGAGCATGGAGGACCGTGGCGTCGGTGCACCGGTATCCTACGACTATGACGAGGGCATCGAGGAGGCTTACGAGCCGCCGCCGTCCCGTCCGCAGCGTCGTGGCGGTAAAGAGCGTCGGGTCAAGACTGGCGGTGGCTTCCCGTTCAAGGCCGCGATCATTCTCGGCCTGGTGCTGATCCTCGCTGGTGCCGGCATCCTGTGGGGCCAGAAGGGGCTGACCTATGTGCGCGGTTTGCTGAACAAGCAGGCGGCCGTCACGACGCCGGCGCCGAAGAACACCTCCAATGCACCGCCGCCGAAGATCGCCGACCGGGTCGGGCAGCCGGGATCGTCGGACGCGGTCGCACCGGTGGCCCAACGCGTCGTGCTCTATGACGAGGATCCGAACGATCCGAAGGGCAAGCAGTATGTCGGCAGCGGGGTCTGGCGCACCGAGCCGGTGAAGAGCAACTACGGCAAGCCGGACGATATCGCGGTGCGCGCCGACATCGACATTCCGGAACGCAAGTTCAAGATGACGATGTCTTTCCGCCGCAATACCGATACCTCGCTGCCGGCGAGCCACACCGCCGAGCTCACCTTCGTGCTGCCGCCGGACTTCGATAACGGCACCGTGGCCAACGTGCCCGGCATCCTGATGAAGTCCAACGAGCAGGCGCGCGGCACACCGCTGGCCGGGCTCGCGGTGAAGGTCACCGACGGCTTCTTCCTGATCGGCTTATCTAATGTCGAAGCTGATCGCGCGCGCAACCTGCAACTGCTCAAGGAGCGCTCGTGGTTCGATGTGCCGCTGGTCTATTCCAACCAGCGCCGCGCCATCATCGCCATCGAAAAGGGCGCCCCCGGCGAACGCGCCTTCAACGCGGCCTTCATGGCTTGGGGCGAGTAGCTGCGGATAGCGAGACGCTCGCGGTGTTGCCTGAGCGGATGACTGAAAGCATTCCGGTTGTCGGGGCCGATCTACTTGCGTGAACGAAAAGCGCCGCTGTCATGCCCGGGCTTGTCCCGGGCATCCACGTCTTTCTTGCTGACGTCCTGTAGGGACGTGGACGGCCGGAATAAATCCGGCCATGACCAATTGCTGCGCAATGCGCCGTACGCCCTGGGGAACGTCGGACGACTTGTTCGCCTTAGCCTTCTTTAAGCCTTATGCCGCTTTCGCCTTCCGCTCAGGCACGCGCAGCGTGCGTTGCTGTTGACGGCGCAATCTCGCGACTTCCGCTTCCAGCAGTTCGTTGGCGATCAGCAGCGCGCGCAGGGCGCCGTGAATGTCATTGTCGCTGGCTGCGATGGCTTCGTCGATCGCGCTTTCGTAACGATCCTCGTTCGGATCGAAGGAATGTTGGATGGTGTCACGCACGGACGCCTCCGTGTCTTGCGGTTCGGGTTTGTGTTTCGACGCCATCAAGCGCTTCGCACGCGACGGAGTTTCGACGGCAATCCGGTTATGCCCGATATTCCCGCTGTCCACAGGGATGCGCGGATCATCTTCTGCAAGTCGTCTTCGCGGGGACGACGTCAGGTTTTGCGGAAGGACGAGTCGCAACGAGGGGCCTCGCACTGCGATGAAACCTCGTGCAGAGTAAAACCCTGCCCAACAAACAAAAAAGCCGGCGTTGCCGCCGGCTTTTGTCGTCAATGATGTTCGCGTGATCAGTGAGCGGCTGCGAGCGCGGCCTGCTCCTGACGGGCAATGGTGGTCTTCACCGCCGCCTGCACCTTCTCGAACGCGCGCACTTCGATTTGGCGCACGCGTTCGCGCGACACACCGAACTCACTCGCGAGATCTTCCAGCGTCATCGGCTCGTCGGCCAGACGTCGGGCCTCGAAGATACGCTTCTCGCGCGGGTTGAGTACGCCCATCGCGCCGTTCAGGGCCCGGCGGCGATGATCGTATTCCTCGCTCTCCGCCATGATGGCTTCCTGGCTGGGCGAGGTATCGACCAGCCAATCCTGCCATTCGCCCGGCTCGCCGTCGTCGCGGATCGGCGCGTTGAGCGACGCGTCGCCACCGAGGCGGCGGTTCATGTCGACAACGTCCTGATCGGTGACGCCGAGTCGTTTGGCGATCAGCTTGACCTGATCGGGATGCAGATCGCCATCCTCGAGTGCGTTGATCTTGCTCTTCGCCTTACGCAGGTTGAAGAACAGCTTCTTCTGGTTCGCGGTGGTGCCCATCTTCACGAGCGACCACGAACGTAGAATGTACTCTTGAATCGAAGCCTTGATCCACCACATGGCGTATGTGGCGAGGCGGAAGCCCTTATCGGGCTCGAACCGCTTCACCGCCTGCATCAGGCCGACGTTGCCTTCGGAGACAACCTCGGAGATGGGCAGGCCGTAGCCGCGATAACCCATGGCGATTTTCGCCACGAGACGCAGATGGCTGGTGACCAGGTGGTGCGCCGCATCGCGATCGTCATGCTCGCGCCAACGCTTGGCGAACATGTATTCCTGCTGGGGCTCCAGCATGGGGAATTTGCGGATTTCGGCGAGGTAATGGGACAGGCCGGACTCTCCATTGAGAACCGGCAAGGTGGCTGTACGGGCCATGTGTAGCGCCCTCCAGAGTTCAGGCCCCCGATAGCGGCGGGCCAGGCAGGGGTCGCTTTGTTAAAGCCGACCGGGCTGCGATGTTCCTGCGCTGGGACATCCAGCGCAGGTGCAATATACACGAAATCCGCCGGAAAAAGAAAGAACAAAACGGGGTCACGATCCCGTGTAGAAGATTAAATAATTGAAAGAAAAGGTATTAATAGATGCATTTGCGTCATTCTGCCGCGCGAAGCCTCTGTCGCAGAGCAGCAAGATCGGGCGGAAGATCGCTAGTCCATTCAAGGATTTCACCGGTTCCGGGGTGTTCCAGCGTCAGCAGATAGGCGTGCAGCGCCTGCCGGCCAAGGCCTTCCAGGGAGGCTTTGGCGGCGGGGGCGAGCGCATTGGCCTTGGTCTTGAAGCCGGGGCCGTAGACGGCATCGCCCAAGAGCGGGTGGCCGATATGGCTGAGGTGCACGCGGATTTGATGGGTCCGGCCGGTTTCGAGCTGACAGGCAAGAAGGGCGGCGACCGGTTTGCCATCGCGGCTGTTGAAGGTGTCCAGCACCTCCCAATGGGTGATCGCCTCGCGGCCGCCCTGACGCACTGCCATCTTCTCCCGGGCGTGCGGGTGGCGATCGATCGGCGCATCGATGGTGCCGTGGGGCCTGTTCGGCACGCCCCAGACGAACGCCATGTAGCCGCGCCGTAGCGCTCCGGTGCGGCCATGGTCGGCAAACTGCGCCGAGAGCGAAGCGTGGGCGCGATCGTTTTTCGCCGCCACCATCAGCCCGGTGGTGTCCTTGTCGAGCCGATGCACGATGCCGG
>JAFKKL010000157.1 GCA_017305595.1 Hyphomicrobiales bacterium
GTAGCCGCAGGCGAAGCGTGGTGGAGCCTGGCGGGATCGAAACGCCGACCTCTTGCATGCCATGCAAGCGCTCTCCCAGCTGAGCTATGGCCCCGTAACCGTTCCACACGCGCCTTCGATGATCTGGGTGATTCATCGTCCGGCGCGGCGGCGCAACCCTGACCACAGATCAGGGCCGATCTCAAGTCCCTTTTACGGGATCAACTCTCTTCGTCGTCGGAGACGTCGCCGATGATGTCGGTAACGTCCTCATCGCCTTCCTCTTCGTCGGCGATGAAGGTCGAATCGTCGTCGTCATCGTCGTCGAGCGTGTCGTCGACCTCGATATCGTCTTCCGATTCCGGCGTGACGGCCTTGACCTTGCCGGTTTTCTCCTCGGCGTCGGCCTCCTCCAGCGAGACCATGTCCTCGCTCTCGGCCATTTCCGGCGCGTCCTCGTTGGCGTTGCGCGCTTCAGCGCGACCACGCGGCGGAGCAACCGGAGCAATCGGCACGACTTCGCCGGTGTAGGGCGAGATGACCGGATTCTTGTTCAGATCGTAGAACTTCTTGCCCGTGGTCGGGCAAATGCGTTTGGTTCCGAGCTCGGATTTGGCCACGTGTCAATCCTGGGGATTTCTGAAAGCGGTGCATCACTTGGCTAGTTGTCACGGCGCTGTCAATAGCCTTGCGCGCATGATCCGGTTTTGCCGCCGGCAGCGGCGTGACGCGGCGGGTCGGGTGTGTTACCAGCCCGGCCGTGTAAAGGATTGCGATCGTGACCCATTCCAGCCAGCTCTCGCCGCTCAAGGCCAGCCGAAGTTCGCCGCTGTCGGGGCGGATTCGGGTGCCCGGCGATAAATCGATCTCGCACCGCGCCTTGATTCTGGGGGCACTGGCGGTGGGGGAGACTCGCATCCAGGGGTTGCTGGAGAGCGAGGACGTGCTGAACACCGCCAAGGCGATGCGAGCGCTCGGCGCTCAGGTCGCGCGCGGCGGCGATGGAACCTGGTCGGTGCATGGCGTCGGCGTGGCGGGGTTCGCGCAACCCAAGGCGGCGCTTGATTTCGGCAATTCCGGTACCGGCTGTCGGCTGGTGATGGGCGCCGTTGCCGGCTGCCCGATCTCGGCGACGTTCGACGGCGACGCCTCGCTGCGCTCGCGGCCGATGCGTCGCATCGTCGATCCGCTGGCCCTGATGGGTGCGAAGGTGACCGCGCAGAGCGAGGGCGGCCGATTGCCGCTGACCTTGCAAGGTGCGCGCGATCCGCTGCCGATCGAATACCGCTCGCCGGTGGCCTCGGCGCAGATCAAATCGGCGGTGCTGCTGGCGGGACTTTCTGCGCCGGGCGTCACCACGGTGATCGAGCCGGCTGCCAGTCGCGACCATACCGAATTGATGCTCAAGCATTTCGGCGCTGAGATCGTCTCCGTTTCGGACGGTGCGGACGGTCGAAAAATTTCACTGACCGGGCAACCGGAACTGCACGGAGCGCCGGTGGCGGTGCCGGCAGACCCGTCGTCGGCCGCGTTTCCGATCGTTGCGGCGCTGATCGTGCCGGGGTCGGACGTCATCTTCGACGACGTGATGACCAATCCGCTGCGCACCGGCTTGTTCACGACCTTGCGCGAGATGGGCGCGTCCATCGAGGAAGCCAATGCGCGGGGCGACACCGGCGAGCCGATGGCGCAATTGCGGGTGCGGGCCTCAAGACTGCGCGGCGTCGAGGTGCCGGCGGCACGCGCGCCATCGATGATCGACGAATACCTGGTGCTGGCGGTGGCGGCGGCCTTCGCCGAAGGCACCACGATCATGCGCGGTCTGCATGAGTTGCGGATCAAGGAATCCGACCGGCTGGAGGCCACCGCCGCGATGCTGCGGGCCAACGGCGTCAAGGTCGAGATCGAGGGCGACGACATGATCGTCGAGGGGCGTGGCCACGTGCCGGGCGGCGGCGTGGTCGCCACCCACATGGATCACCGCATCGCGATGTCGGCGCTGGCGATGGGCTGCGCCTCCGACAAGCCGGTGGGCGTCGACGATACCGCCTTCATCGCCACCAGCTTCCCGGATTTCATCCCGATGATGCAGCGGCTGGGAGCGGATTTCGCATGATCATCGCCATCGACGGCCCGGCGGCCTCGGGCAAGGGCACGCTCGGCAAGCGGCTCGCCGCGCATTACCATTTCCGGCATCTCGATACCGGCGTGATCTACCGCGCCGTCGCCAAGGCGCTGCTCGACGCGCGCATTGATCTGGCTAACGAGGCCGCCGCCGTCGCCGCTGCGATGGAACTCGATCCGGAGAAATTCGGCGATCCGGTGCTGAAGACGCAGGCGGTAGGCGACGCAGCCTCGGTGGTGTCGGCCTATCCGCGGGTCCGCGAGGCGCTGGTGACGTTCCAGCGCCAGTTTGCGGCGGAACCGCCCGGCGCGGTACTCGACGGTCGCGATATCGGCACCGTGATCTGCCCTGATGCCGACGTGAAGATCTTCGTGGTCGCCGCGCCCGAGGTGCGGGCCCGCCGCCGCACCCTCGAGGCCAAGGCGCGTGGCGAGGCGGCCGACGAGGCGCTGGTGCTGGCCGACATCCTCAAGCGCGACGATCGCGACAAGAACCGCGCCGTAGCCCCGCTGAAACCTGCCCCGGATGCGCACTTGCTGGATAATTCGCATTTGGATATAGAGGGCGGCGTCCGGGCCGCCATCGCGATTGTCGAGGCTGTCCGAGCGGGCCGGCAGCGGGTCTGAACCCCTGCCGTTTTGGAGGATCGCCCCGCTCGGCCTTGCAACCGATGGCTCGAGGAATCGACACGAGGATCGCTGGCGATCCTGTTCGACCCACCTTAGATTTCCGGTGATGAAGCGACGCGTCTGCTTTCCTGCTTTTCGTGGGATTTAAAGGCGCCATCAGAATTTGCATCGATACGTATCGATCGTGCAGGCACAGGCCGGCCCGTGATTGCTATTTCCCATCGAGGAATGGCGGCGCGGTCGTCAAAGGTTGCGGACCTTTGGCCCTTCACGCGCGATACGCCCTTCAACCCGAACGGCCGGCATATCCCGCACTGGAGAACAAATGGCTTCGACTGATACTTACAATCCGTCCCGCGACGATTTCGCTGCGATGCTCGACGAGTCCTTCGCCGGCGGCAATCTGCAGGAAAGCTCGGTCATCAAGGGCAAGGTTGTTGCGATCGAGAAGGACATGGCCGTCATCGACGTCGGCCTGAAGACCGAAGGCCGTGTGGCGCTGCGCGAATTCGCCGGCCCGGGCCGTGAGAATACGCTGAAGGTCGGCGACGAAGTCGAGGTGTTCCTCGACCGCATCGAGAATGCGCTCGGTGAAGCCGTGCTGTCGCGCGACAAGGCGCGCCGCGAAGAAAGCTGGGGCAAGCTCGAGAAGGCGTTCAACGCCAACGAGAAGGTGCACGGCGTCATCTTCAATCAGGTCAAGGGTGGTTTCACCGTCGATCTCGACGGCGCAGTGGCCTTCCTGCCGCGTTCGCAGGTGGACATCCGCCCGATCCGCGACGTCGGCCCGCTGATGAACAACACCCAGCCGTTCCAGATCCTCAAGATGGATCGCCGTCGCGGCAACATCGTCGTGTCGCGCCGCACGGTTCTCGAAGAGACCCGCGCCGAGCAGCGTCAGGAGCTGGTGCAGAACCTCGAAGAGGGTCAGGTGATCGACGGCGTCGTCAAGAACATCACCGATTACGGTGCGTTCGTTGACCTCGGCGGCATCGACGGCCTGCTGCACGTCACCGATATCGCGTGGCGTCGCGTCAACCATCCGACCGAGGTGCTCTCCATCGGTCAGACGGTGAAGGTCAAGATCATCAAGATCAACCACGAGACCCACCGCATCTCGCTCGGCATGAAGCAGTTGCTGGACGATCCGTGGCAGGGCATCGAGGCGAAGTATCCGCTCAATGCGCGCTTCACCGGCCGCGTCACCAACATCACCGACTACGGCGCGTTCGTCGAACTGGAGCCGGGTATCGAAGGCCTGATCCACGTCTCGGAGATGTCGTGGACCAAGAAGAACATGCACCCCGGCAAGATCGTGTCGACTTCGCAGGAAGTCGAAGTGCAGGTGCTGGAAGTCGATTCCGTCAAGCGCCGGATTTCGCTGGGTCTCAAGCAGACCATGCGCAATCCGTGGGAAGTCTTCGTCGAGAAGTTCCCGGTCGGCTCCACCGTCGAAGGCGAAGTCAAGAACAAGACCGAATTCGGTCTGTTCCTTGGCCTCGACGGCGACGTGGACGGCATGGTGCATCTGTCCGACCTCGACTGGAAGCTGCCGGGCGAGCAGGTCATCGACAACTTCAAGAAGGGCGACATGGTCAAGGCCATCGTCCTCGATGTCGATGTCGAGAAGGAGCGTATCTCGCTGGGCATCAAGCAGCTCGAAGGCGACCCCTTCGCCGAGCCGGGTGATGTCAAGAAGGGCGCCGTCGTGACCTGCGAAGTGCTCGACGTCAAGGATGGCGGCATCGACGTGCAGATCGCCGGCACCGACTTCACCACCTTCATCAAGCGCTCGGAACTGGCGCGCGACCGCAACGACCAGCGCTCTGAGCGCTTCGCCGTCGGCGAGAAGGTCGATGCCCGCGTCATCCAGTTCGACAAGAAGGCCCGCAAGGTCCAGGTGTCGATCAAGGCGCTGGAAGTGGCGGAAGAGAAGGAAGCCATCGCACAGTACGGCTCGTCCGATTCGGGCGCGACGCTGGGCGACATTCTCGGCACCGCGCTCAAGCAGCAGCGCGACGGCAAGTAAGCCGCACCAGTTGCGAGGCGGTGCGATTCGTCTCGCGTCACACATCAAGGCCCTGGTGCAAACCGGGGCCTTTTTGTTTTGGTTTACGATCAGCACAGGTGGAGGCTGTCGCGAAGAGTTGCCTCATCAATCGTCCCCGCCTTCACGGGGACGACGAGAGGACCGCTTTCTTCAAATTGCCGCGCAATTGATGTATTGCAGTGACGACATCTCAATGCTGCTCGAAGCGTTTTCGAGCGAAGTGGATACCGGTTCGCGTAAAGAAAACGCGTCAACGCTAGAATCCGGAGCCCCGTTCCGTCGGAACGGAAGTGGCTCCAGACACAACCGCGCGGCTTGCACTTAAATCGTGCAGTCAACCGCTCAGGAGCCTGCCATGTCGCTCGATTCCGATGCGATCCTCGATCGCCGCCGCATTCGCCGCAAGCTGACGTTCTGGCGCGTCACCGCCGTCGCCGTGGCGGTCGCCGCCATTGTCGGCGTCGGACTGATGGCCGCGCCGTCGACGCGCGCGGCGCTGTCGCGTTCGGGCTCAATCGCGCGGATCAACATCGAGGGCTTGATCCGCAGCGATCAGGCGCGGGTCGAGGCGCTGGAGCGGTTGGAGAAGTCCTCCGTCTCCGCCGTCATCGTGCACATCAATTCGCCCGGCGGTACCACCGCCGGCTCCGAACAGCTTTACGATTCGCTGGTGCGGCTAAAGGCTAAGAAACCACTGGTGGTGGTGGTCGAAGGACTTGCCGCGTCGGGCGGCTATATCGCGGCGCTGGCGTCCGATCATATCGTGGCGCAACAAAGCTCGCTGGTCGGCTCCATCGGCGTGCTGTTTCAGTACCCGAACTTCACTGAACTCCTGAAGACCGTCGGCGTGCAGGTGGAATCGGTCAAATCTTCGCCGCTGAAAGCCGCGCCGAGCGGTTATGAGCCCACCAGCCCCGAGGCGCGCGCCGCGCTCGACGCGCTGGTGAAGGATTCCTATGCGTGGTTTCGCGATCTGGTGCGCAACCGGCGCGGCATGGATGCGACGCAACTCGACAAGGTCGCCGACGGCCGTGTTTTCACCGGGCGTCAGGCCATCGATCTCAAGCTGATCGATCAGCTCGGCGACGAGAAAACCGCGGTGGCATGGCTGGTCGCGGAAAAGAAAGTGAAGCCCGATCTGCCGGTGCGCGACTACAAGCTGGCGCCGCGTTTCGGCGACCTCACGTTCCTGCGTACGGCCGCATCGCTGACGCTCAACGCGCTCGGTCTCGATGGTCTCGCGCGTCGCGTTGCGCAGTCCAACGTCGCGCAGGCGGTGGATCGGTTGACCCTTGATGGCATGATCGCGCTGTGGCAACCGGCGACCTCGGATTGAGCCGTTATTGCATCTGCGTTGAATGATGTGAATCGCATTTCAGCGCGAATGTCGCCGCCGATGCTGCATTCGCGCTGCGAAAACTTGCTTGCCGTCAGATGATTTGCGATGATCGGGGACGAATTAGCCGCTTGACAGTCCGCGACTTTTTCAAGGAAATGTCGCCTGCACGCCACGGGTCCCCATATCGATGATCAAATCCGAACTCGTTCAGCGCATCGCCGAGCACAATCCACACCTGTATCAGCGCGATGTCGAGAACATCGTGAATGCCATTCTCGACGAGATCGTCGCTGCATTGGCACGGGGCGATCGTGTCGAGTTACGCGGGTTCGG
Organism: Hyphomicrobiales bacterium; assembly: GCA_017305595.1. Taxonomy (GTDB): domain Bacteria; phylum Pseudomonadota; class Alphaproteobacteria; order Rhizobiales; family Xanthobacteraceae; genus 62-47. The sequence continues at coordinate 6,456 of JAFKKL010000157.1, forward strand.
CGCATTCTCGGTGAAGCATCGCCCGGCGCGCGCGGGACGCAATCCGCGCACCGGCGCACATGTGCCGGTGGATCAGAAGAGCGTGCCGTTCTTCAAGACCGGCAAGGAAATGCGCGAACGCCTCAATCGCGACATGCCGGCCGCCGAGACCGCTCAGCCCAGCGTTTGACGGTGTCGCGGTTCGATTGTTCCGCACTCTGCGTGTGATCCTTTGCGTTTGACTGCGACGTCTGAGCGATGCGCGCTGGATTTTCGTAAGTCCGCATGGTCCAATCGTCGCAGCGGCTTGAGCGATAATCATCGGTCGCGCACCGGCCACCTGTGAGAGAGGCGATGCGTAAATTCTTCACCGCGCTGGTGCTGATTCCACTCGGCGTCATCTTCCTGGCTTTCGCCATCGCCAACCGGCGGCTGGTGACGGTGTCGTTCGATCCGTTCACCGCGACCGATCCGTCTGTCGGAGTGACCCTGCCGCTATTCATGGTGATCATTGTGGTGGCGATCCTGGGCGTGTTGGCAGGGAGCTTCGCGACCTGGTTGCGGCAGCGCCACTGGCGTCGCGCCGCCCGCCAGTACGAGGCCGAGGCGCGGGACGCGCGGGCGCAATTGACGCAGTTGCAAGCCGCAACGCAGCCACAGCGGACCCCGAGCAGCCCGGTTCTGCTGCCGGATCTCAGCGGAACCGGCCTCGGCACCCGCGACAAGCACGGCGCGACGTTGTAGAACCCGCCCCAGCGGACGGCGACGGCGGGCATCGAGCCCGGTCTATCGGCGCCGCTATCCACGAAATCGTTCCGAATCGAAAGTTACGCGCCAAAGCCATGTCCCTGATCGTCAAAATCTGCGGTCTGTCGACGCCCGAGACGCTCGCGGCGGCGCTGGAGGCGGGCGCCGACATGGTGGGCTTCGTATTCTTCCCGCCGTCGCCGCGTCATATCGATCTCGGTACTGCGGAGCGGCTGGGACGGCAGGCCAAGGGCCGCGCGCTGAAGGTGGCGCTGTCGGTCGATGCCGACGACGCCCTGCTCGCCAACAGCATCGAGGCGCTGCGGCCGGACTTGTTGCAACTGCATGGCAAGGAAACCACCGCGCGCGTCCGCGACATCAAGCAGAAGTTCGGCCTGCCGGTGATGAAGGCGATCCCGGTCGCAGCCGCCGACGATCTTGCGCCGTTGCCCGGTTACGCGGCGGTGGCAGATCGCATCCTGTTCGATGCGCGCGCGCCGAAGGATGCGACGCGGCCGGGTGGGCTTGGTGCTGCGTTCGACTGGCTTCTGCTGGAAAATCTCCGGCTCGATGTGCCGTTCATGGTGTCCGGCGGGCTTCACGCGGACAATGTCGCGGAAGCCGTGCGCGTGACGCGCGCCGGCGGCGTCGATGTGTCGTCCGGCGTCGAAAGTGCGCCGGGCGTCAAGGATATCGAGATGATCCGCGCCTTCGTTCGTGCGGCGCGGGTGGCCGATAGCAATTTGCGTGAAGCGATCCCGCATGTCGGTTAGCTTCGCACCGTCACAACAGCCGTCATGCCCGGATTTAGTCCGGGCATCCACGTCTGTCAGGATTCACAACAAGCAACACGTGGATGGCCGGGACATAGGCGAGCGAAGCGACGCCGTTCTTCGAACGGCTATGCCCGGTCATGACGAAGGATGACAATGAACTCCCGTCCCAATTCCTTCCGGTCCGGTCCCGACGAGCGCGGGCACTTCGGCATGTTCGGCGGACGTTTCGTCGCCGAGACCTTGATGCCGCTGATCCTCGATCTCGAGAAAGCCTATGCCGAAGCCAAGGCCGATCCCGCGTTTCAGCGGGAGATGAACGGCTATCTGAAAGACTATATCGGCCGTCCATCGCCGCTGTATTTCGCGCAGCGCCTCACCGAGCATCTCGGCGGCGCGAAGATTTATCTGAAGCGCGAGGAGCTGAATCACACCGGCTCGCACAAGGTCAACAATGTGCTCGGCCAGATCATGGTCGCGCGCCGCATGGGCAAGAAGCGCATCATTGCGGAGACCGGCGCGGGCCAGCACGGCGTCGCCACCGCCACGCTGTGCGCGCGCTTCGGGCTTGACTGCGTGGTCTACATGGGCGCGGTGGACGTCGCGCGGCAGGAGCCGAACGTCATCCGCATGGAAATGTTAGGAGCGAAAGTGGTGCCGGTGCAGTCCGGCACGCGCACGCTCAAGGACGCGATGAATGAAGCGCTGCGCGACTGGGTCACCAACGTCCACGACACGTTCTACTGCATCGGCACGGTGGCGGGGCCGCATCCCTATCCGATGATGGTGCGCGACTTCCAGTCGATCATCGGCCATGAGACGCGCGCGCAGATGCAGGAAGCTGAAGGCCGCCTGCCGGATTCGCTGATCGCCTGCATCGGCGGCGGCTCCAACGCGATGGGCCTGTTTCATCCGTTCCTCGACGATCCGAGCGTCGAGATTTTCGGCGTCGAAGCGGCGGGCCATGGCCTCGACAAATTGCATGCGGCCTCACTCACCGGCGGGAAGCCCGGCGTGCTCCACGGCAACCGCACCTACTTGCTGATGGATGCCGACGGACAAATCCAGGACGCGCATTCGATCTCGGCGGGGCTGGATTATCCCGGCATCGGACCGGAGCACTCGTGGCTACACGAGAGCGGCCGCGTCAAATACATCTCCGCCACCGACGAGGAAGCGCTTGCCGCGTTCCAATTGCTGTCGCGGCTGGAAGGCATCATCCCGGCGCTGGAATCGGCGCATGCCATCGCCCGGGTCATCGACCTCGCGCCGAAGCGGTCGAAGGATCACCTGATGGTGGTCAATCTCTCCGGCCGCGGCGACAAGGACGTACCGCAGGTCGGCGACATTCTGAAAAGCAGGAAGGCAAAGTGAGCACCCGCATCGACACACGCTTGGCCGACTTGCGTAAGCAGGGCCGCGCCGCTTTCGTCACCTTCCTGATGGCGGGCGATCCCGATCCCGCGACCTCGCTCGCGATCATCAAGGCGCTGCCGCAGGCGGGCGCGGAGATTATCGAGATCGGCATGCCGTTCACCGATCCGATGGCCGACGGACCGGCGATTCAAGCCGCCGGCCTGCGCGCGCTCAAGGGGGGCATGACGCTGCACAAGACGCTCGATCTGGTGCGCGGCTTCCGCAAGGACGACGATGCCACGCCGATCGTGCTGATGGGTTACTACAATCCGATCTACATCTACGGCGTCGAGGCGTTTCTTGCGGACGCCAAGACCGCTGGCGTCGACGGCCTGATCATCGTCGATCTGCCGCCGGAGGAAGATGACGAGCTTTGCCTGCCGGCGATGAAGGCAGGCCTGAACTTCATTCGTCTCGCCACGCCGACCACTGACGACAAGCGGCTGCCGGCGGTGCTCGCCAACACCTCGGGCTTCGTCTACTACGTCTCGATCACCGGCATCACCGGCGCCGCTGCCGCCAATGCCACGCAGGTCGGCGACGCGGTGGCGCGGATCAAGCGGCACACGAAGCTGCCGGTCTGCGTCGGTTTCGGCATCCGCACCCCGGATGCGGCGCGCGACATTGCCCGCGCGGCGGACGGCGCGGTGGTCGGCACCGCGCTGGTGGAGGCCCTGGCGAAAAGCCTCGATGCCGAGGGCCGCGCTACGGCCGCCACCGTCAAGGCGGTGGCCGATCTGACCGCATCGCTGGCGCAGGGCGTCCGCGGAGCGGCGCAGGCCGCCGAATAACGCCACAATCGCGGCCGAAAAGGCCTCTGGCGCGCGGGTTGCCCGCCGCCGATTCCGGGGCCATATAAGGCCGATCGACGGAGCAAAGCATGAACTGGTTGACCAACGTTGTCCGGCCGAAAATTCGCAGCATTCTCAAGCGCGACACGCCGGAGAATCTGTGGATCAAGTGCCCGGATTCAGGGCAACTGGTGTTCTACAAGGACGTCGAGGCCAATCAGTTCGTCATTCCCGGCTCGAACTATCACATGCGCATGGGCGCGGTGGCGCGGCTGAAATCGATTTTCGACAACGAGACCTGGTACGACGTGGCGCTGCCGGACGTCGCGGCCGACCCGCTGAAATTTCGCGACGAGCGCCGTTATGTCGACCGCATCAAGGACGCGCGCGCCAAGACCGGCCTGAACGACTCGGTGAAGGTCGGTTACGGCAAGCTGGAAGGCCAGGGCGTCGTCGTCACCGTGCAGGACTTCGATTTCATGGGCGGCTCGCTCGGCATGGCGGCGGGCGAGGCGATCGTGCGCGGGTTTGAACTGGCCATTGAGAAGCACGCGCCGTGCATCGTGTTTGCGGCGTCGGGCGGCGCGCGGATGCAGGAAGGCATTCTGTCGCTGATGCAACTGCCGCGCACCACCGTTGCCGTGGAGATGCTGCGCGAGGCGGGCCTGCCCTACATCGTCGTGCTGACCAATCCGACCACCGGCGGCGTCACCGCGTCCTATGCGATGCTGGGCGACATCCATATCGCCGAGCCGGGTGCGCTGATCGGTTTTGCCGGCGCACGCGTGATCGAACAGACCATTCGGGAAAAGCTGCCGGAAGGATTCCAGCGCGCCGAGTATCTGAAAGACCACGGCATGGTGGACATGGTGGTGCATCGTCACGACCTGCGGCCGACGCTGGCGCGGCTGTGCCGTTTGCTGACGCGCGCGCCGGCGCTCGAAGTCGTCACCGCGCCGAAGACGATGCCGGTCGCCGTTGATACGCCCGCTGACGTCACCTCCGAAGGTGCGGCAGCGGTTGCGCCGCAGGCGTGAGCATACCCGTCGCCACGCCGCTGCCGTCGCTGGAGGAATTGCTCGCACGGCTGTCGCGGCTTCATCCCCATCGCATCGATCTGACGTTGTCGCGCGTCGAGCGGCTGCTCGCGGCGCTTGACCATCCCGAACGCAAACTGCCGCCGGTGATTCACGTCGCCGGCACCAACGGCAAGGGCTCCACGCTCGCGTTCCTGCGCGCGATGCTGGAAGCAGCGGGCCTGCGCGTGCACGTCTACACCTCGCCGTGGCTGGTGCGGATCAACGAGAGCATTCGTCTTGGCGGTGAACTGGTCGATGACGATGCGTTGCGCGAGGCGTTGCTGGAATGCGAACGCGTCAATGCCGGCGCGCCGATCACACGCTTCGAGATCGAGACGGTCGCGGCGTTGCTGCTGTTCGCGCGGCATCCTGCTGACATCGTGCTGCTGGAAACCGGCCTCGGCGGCCGGCTCGATGCCACCAACGTCATCGCGAAGCCTGCCGCCTGCGTGCTGACGCCGATCGGCATGGACCACACCGAGTTTCTCGGGTCGACGCTGGAATCCATCGCGGCCGAGAAAGCCGGCATCATCAAACGCGGCGTGCCTGTCATCAGCGCGGCCCAATCGCCGGAAGCGCTGGCGGTGATCGAAGCGCAGGCGAAGCGGATGCGCGCGCCGCTGCATGCCGCTGAAGAAACGTGGCATGTCGGCGTCGAGCATGGCCGGCTGGTCTATCAGGACGAGCGCGGTCTGCTCGATCTCGCGGCGCCGAAACTGTTCGGCCGTCATCAAATCGATAATGCCGGACTGGCGATCGCGACGCTGCGCGCCATCGACGCATTCCGCACTGATCACGCGGCGCTCGAAGCCGGCATCGCCGCCGCGCAATGGCCGGCGCGGATGCAGCGCCTCACCACCGGTGCGCTGGTGGCGCACGCGCCGCGCGATGCCGAGATTTGGCTCGACGGCGGCCATAATGCTGACGGCGGGCGGGTGGTTTCAGCCGCCATCGGCGATCTCGAGGAACGCGTGTCGCGGCCCTTGGTGCTGATCGTCGGCATGATGGCCAACAAGGATGCCGATGCATTCCTCGCCAACTTCGCCGGGTTGACGCGCCACATCATCGCAGTGCCGATCCCCGATCGTGAGGGCGCGATGCCGGTGGCGCAACTGGCCGAGGCGATCCGGCGGCTCGGCATGCGCGCGGAGATGGCTTTGAGCGTCGACGCCGCGCTGCAATTCCTGTCGCAACTGGCCTATGAGATTCCGCCACGCATTCTCATCACCGGCTCGCTCTATCTAGCCGGCCATGTGCTGGCGGCGAACGGCACGGCGG
>JAFKKL010000374.1 GCA_017305595.1 Hyphomicrobiales bacterium
TCCCGCATACCGCGATCATCCAGAACAATCAGGCGCGGATCGCCGACAAGCTCGGCGAGTTCATCGAAACCAATTTTCTCGACGCGGCGCCGGTGGATGCCAAGCTGCGCCAGATCGACTTTGCCTCATTCGTTGCCGACTGGATGAGCGACCGCAAGCGCAGCACCGACCTCGCGCGCTTCGTGCTGCGCTTGTTGCCGGAAGCGTTCGATGCGACTGAAACGTCCGGGCTCACGCAATACGTCTCGCGCCGGGTGATGGCGCAGTTGCAATCGATCGATCTCGCGCCGCTTGCGACCAGCACGTTGCGAACCTTCGTCGCGGAAGGGCGGCACAAGGCGTTGCTCGACGATCTTCTGGTCGCGATTCATGGCGCGCTCAGCCAGCCGGAAACGATGACCGCGTTTCGCGCCAAGTTGCGCGCTGAACTGCCGTCGCTGCTCAATTTCTATCGCGCCGATGCATTCCTGGTGAAACGCATTCTTGCCTCGGCGTCGGCGTTCTTCGACGAGGTGCGCGCCGATCCAAAGCACCCGTTCCGCGACGAGTTCGATCGCATGGTGCTGGCCTTCGTTGACAGGGCGGCGAGCGATCCCGCCTATGCCGCGCATCTCGACGAACTGAAGCGCGGCCTGCTGGCGCGGCCCGAACTCGGCGGATTGGCGCAGAGCGTGTGGTTGCAAGCGAAGGCCTTCATCGAGAAAAGCGCGTCCGGCGAATCCAGCGTGCTGCAACACCATCTTGCCAACGTCTTCGTCGAGGCAGGCAAGGCGCTCGCGGCCGATGGTGAAATGCGCGGCGAGATCAATCAAGGCATCGTCGCCGTGCTGCGCAGTTTCATCGCCGATCAGAAAAGCGGCGTCTCCACCTTCATCGCCGATCAGGTGAAGGGATGGGACATGGCGCAACTCATCACCTTGATCGAAACCAATGTCGGCAAGGACCTTCAGTATATCCGCTTCAACGGCACGCTGATTGGCGGACTCGTCGGACTGGTGCTCCACACCATCGAGGTTCTGCTGCGGCTGCCGTGACGAATTGCCCACCATTGCGCGCCGGGATGGTGTTGCCGGAGGGTGACACCCCCGTTCCCCGCGACTAAAGGCTGCTTGAATTGATCGAAATCGGCTCATAGCTTTATTTGTGACGGCATTGTGTCGACGAATCGGAACGAGGTTCTGGCTTTAGCGAAACGGTAATTTGCTCAACTGATCTGTTGCTCGATGCACGCGCGTCGGGCGGGAAAGGATATTCGATGGCTGCTGCTGCTCAATCGTTAGCCCCTCCCTCCAAGCTGCTGGTCCTGTTGGAAGGACGAGCGCTTTCCGAACTCGGCGCGTTCCTCGGTGCGTTACCGTTGCTCAGCCTCGCGCCGCGCGGCGATGGTCATCCGGTCCTCGTGTTGCCGGGATTGATGGCGAGCGATGCTTCGACGCGGCCGCTGCGCAGCTTTCTTGCCGGGCGCGGCTACGCCGTCAGCGGTTGGGGTCTGGGACGTAACTATGGCCTGCGGCCCGGCGTGCAGGACTCCGTCGTCGATCTGGTCAAGCGCATCAACGATACCCATGGCCGCAAGGTCAGTCTGGTCGGCTGGAGTCTCGGTGGTCTCTATTCGCGCCAACTCGCCAAGATGATGCCGGACCGCGTACGCTCGGTGATCACGCTCGGCAGTCCGTTCGCTGGCGATCCGAAATCCACAAACGCCTGGCGCGTCTATGAACTGGCGAGCGGCCAGCGCGCGGAAGAGGCGAGCGAACATTTCGGCGGTCCGCTGTCGGACGCGCCGCCGATGCCGACTACCGCGATCTACGGCCGCACCGACGGCATCTGCGCCTGTGGGATTCCATCCGGCCGCAGTCTACGCGGTTGCCGATCGCCTGGCGCAAGCCGAAGGCGCGTGGAAGCCGTTCGACCGCAACGGCTGGCGCAGCCTGGTGTATCCCGATCCCAATCGGTAAGGCGCTGCGCTTTTCAATCGTCGATGATTTGCAGTGCCCGGACCTGGTCCGGGCATTTGCTTTTTTGTGATGCGATACAGATGCACGAATGATGAGTTGTGATTTGCGTGACGCGGTCGTCCTGAAGTTGCCGCGAAAGAAGCGCCGCAAAATTTGGTGTTGAGACTCAACTCGTCATGGCCGGATTTATTCCAGCCCATCCACGTCTTCGCGGCCGAATGGAAGAAAGACGTGGATGGCCGGGACATAGGCGAGCCAAGCGACGCCGTTCTTCGAACGGCTATGCCCGGCCATGACGAACGAAGTCGCAGTGCAAGTTAGCGCGCCTTCTCGGCTTTCTTCTTCGCAATTGCGGGCTTGGTCGGCACCGTCGCTCTCGATGTTGTCGCAGATGCACCAGCCGCGCGGACGGCGTCTTCCGCGCCGGCGAGGATCAGGTTCGCCGCCAGCAGAGCATAGGCTTCGCGCGTCATGCCCTTGCCGTCGCGAAACCACAAGTAGTGCCAGTTCAACATGCCGAACAGAGACATTGTCAGCGGCTTGAGCGCGTCGGGTTGTTTGGCGATCGCGGGAAGCGACGCGGCGATGGCTTCGGAGAAAATCGTCACCAGCCGGCGCTCGAGTTCTTTCAAAATGTCCTGCTGCGCGCGCGGCAACAGTTTCAGGCTGGAGATCTGCACCTGGTGTTCGGCATCGGCGCCCCGATAGGCGTCGAGCAGGGCAGTGCAGATCGCGACCAGTCGCCGGCGACCATCGGTTTCGGTCGCCGCCGCCGCTTCCACCAAGGCGACGAGATGCTTGAGGTGATCCGCAAGCACGTCGAACAGCACGTCGTCCTTGGAGTTGTAGTAGTGATACATCAGCGCCTTGGACACGCCGCATGCTTCCGCGATCATGGTGATCGAGGTGCCGGTGAATCCGTGTTGCGCGAACAGTCGTGCGGACTGGCTGAGGATACCCAGGCGCTTCTGGTCGTAGTCGGTTGCCCGGGTGCGAGCCATAAAGTCCAGTGTCCTTGACGTCAGGCCGACAGGGTGCCGGCACTTGCCGCCTCTTTGGCCGGGCGGCTCTACGGGCAACTTCGCATTGACCGTCCAATTGGTCAATTATAATCCGGCGATATCGTCGCGCAGGTGGAGCGTGGGCCGTCGAAATCCATCGCCTCGCGGCGGCGGGCGATGGTCTGCAC
>JAFKKL010000158.1 GCA_017305595.1 Hyphomicrobiales bacterium
CGAAACCGCCGACTGGGGCGGGATGCTCCTGCTCGGCAGCGGCATTGCGATGGTCTATGCCGGCCTCGATCAGGGCAATCGGCTGGACTGGCTGGGCTCCGGGACGATCGTCGCCCTGCTTGCAGGCGGCACGCTGCTGCTGGTGGCGTTCTTCATCAACGAGGCGGTGGTTCGCGATCCGTGGGCGCACGCCAACGTGCTGCTGTCGCGCAACATCGGCTTCGCGCTGGTGGTGATCCTGCTCTACACCCTGACCAGTCTCTCCAACTCGTCGCTGGTGCCGAATTTCCTGTCCTCGGTGGCGCAGCTTCGGCCCGAACAAACCGGCCGCCTTCTGCTGATCTATTGCGTGCTGCCGATGATCCTGCTGTTTCCGCTCTCGCTCTGGCTGCTGCGTCGATTTGATCCGAGGATCGTGCTGGCGACGGGGCTGACGGCGTTCGCGGCTGCGGCATTGCTGGGAACGCAGATCACCCACGACTGGCGGCCGGTCGATTTCGTGCCGATGGTACTGCTGCAATCGGTCGGCCAGACATTCACGCTGATGCCGATCATCCTGATCACGCTCGCCAACTCTGACCCCACGCGGGCGACAGCCTTCGCCGCCTATATCCAGATTATCCGGCTTGGGGGCGCTGAAATCGGCATTGCCCTCATGGGCACATGGTTGCGGGTGCGCGAGCAGATCCATTCCAATCTGCTCGGCCAGTACATCACCGACGCCAGCGATCAGGTGGCGCACCTGCTCGCGAAACTCTCGGCGCATTTCTCGAGCTTCGGGATGGGCGCCGCGCTGCCGCGCAGCCTCGGCACATTGTCCGGTATCGTCCAACGCGAATCGAACGTCCTCGCCTACATCGACGCGTTTTGGCTGACCTTCGTTACCGCCGTCGCCGGGCTTCTGATCACGGCCTTGATCGCGCGCCCGCCTCCGGGACCGCTAACGCCGCCGGCGCGTGGCGGATAAAAATAAATGAAATAAAACAATGCATTATGTGTGTCTTCTAGATTCACCCGCATGATGAGCATGAAGGCCGCCGCGCGAAACGCGCCGTGCATGCAAATTTGCAAACGATCTGTCGCAAAGTGGCAAACCGCCTCACCTTCCAGCCCGCGAAAGCGGGTGCTATAGCGACGGTTGCGAGCCGCGCGGCCGCGGTTCGCCCATTCGATCCCTTTCCTAATGTAAGGCCCCGTTCCCCATGGCGAAAATCAAGGTGACCAACCCCGTCGTCGAACTCGACGGCGACGAGATGACCCGGATCATCTGGCAATACATCAAGGATAAACTCATCCATCCTTTCCTCGATGTGAACCTTGAATACTACGACCTCGGCATCGAATACCGCGACAAGACCAACGATCAGGTCACCGTCGACGCCGCCAACGCCATCAAGAAGCACGGCGTCGGCGTCAAATGCGCCACCATCACCCCGGACGAAGCGCGGGTGAAGGAATTCAACCTCAAGCAGATGTGGAAGTCGCCGAACGGCACCATCCGCAACATCCTCGGCGGCGTGATCTTCCGCGAGCCGATCATCTGCAAGAACGTGCCGCGCCTTGTGCCGGGCTGGTCGAAGCCGATCATCATCGGTCGCCACGCCTTCGGCGATCAGTACCGCGCCACCGACTTCAAGTTCCCCGGCAAGGGCGTACTGACGATGAAGTTCGTCGGCGAGGACGGCACCGTGATCGAACGTGAAGTCTTCCAATCCCCCGGCGCCGGCGTCGCCATGGGAATGTATAATTTGGATGATTCCATCCGCGACTTCGCCCGCGCCTCGTTCAATTACGGCCTGTCGCGCGGCTACCCGGTCTATCTCTCGACCAAGAACACCATCCTCAAGGTCTATGACGGCCGCTTCAAGGATATCTTCCAGGAACTCTACGACGCCGAGTTCAAGAAGGACTTCGAGGCCAAGGGCCTGACCTACGAGCACCGCCTGATCGACGACATGGTGGCTTCGGCGCTGAAGTGGTCTGGCGGCTATGTCTGGGCCTGCAAGAACTACGACGGCGACGTGCAATCCGACACCGTGGCACAGGGTTATGGCTCGCTCGGCCTGATGACGTCGGTGCTGCTGACGCCGGACGGCAAGACCGTGGAAGCCGAAGCCGCCCACGGCACGGTCACGCGCCACTACCGCGAACACCAGAAGGGCAAGGAAACCTCGACCAACTCCATCGCGTCGATCTTTGCCTGGACCCAGGGCCTCGCCCATCGCGCCAAGCTCGACAACAACGAGGAACTGGCGAAGTTCGCCAAGACGCTGGAGCGGGTTTGCGTGGAGACCGTCGAGTCCGGCTTCATGACCAAGGACCTCGCGCTGCTTGTCGGTGCCGACCAGCGCTGGCTCTCGACCACCGGCTTCCTCGACAAGGTCGCGACGAACCTCGCCGCCGCAGTGACCCCGGCATAATCGCGGCTTGCATTCATTGCAAAGGGTGGCACGGAATCCGCGCCACCCTTTTTCATGAGTTCGAACCAGAGAAAGAGATGATACGGCCATGACGACACGCGACCAGTTTCGTTTCTTCCATCCGTTCCGGGTGCGCTATTCCGAGATCGACGGCCAGGGCGTACTGTTCAACGCGCACTACCTCACCTATTACGACACCGCCATCACCGAGTTCTTCCGCGCGCTGGGCTATGACCAGTACGCCGACGCGCAGAAGTCCGGCGTCGATTTCCACGTCGTGAAAGCAGTGGTCGAATACAAGGCACCGATCCGGTTCGATTGGGATTTGGATGTCGGCGCGCGCGTCGGGAAGATCGGCAATTCCAGCATGACATTCGAGCTCGCGATCTTCCGCAAGGACGAAAGCGACCTGTTGGCGACCGGCGAGATTGTCTGGGTCAACACCGACCAGACCACGCATCGCCCGGTGTCGATCCCGGCGGCAACGCGGGAGTTGCTCGGCGGCGATATCTCGCGAACCGCCTGACATTCACGCCGCTGACGGCGCGCTGTCTTCCACCGGCTTCGGCGCAAGCGCAGCCACCACATCGCCGGCGATTTGTGCCAGCATGGCTTTGGCGATTTCCTGCTCGCCCATGATCACCGAGGTCGCGCCGTGATGCTTGAGGTGCGCAATCTCCTCCTCGGAATGGGCACGCGCGATGATCGGCAAAGTTGCGCTGATGCCACGCGCTTTCGCGACGATCTGACCGCCCTCGAATGCATCGGGGATCGCCACCAGTAGGCCGCGCGCGGCCCCAACATTGGCGGCTTGCAGCATGTCGGGCGCCGCGGCATTGCCGCTGATGATCTCGACGCCCTGCTCTCGCAAGCGCTCGATAATGCCGGGATTGTCCTCGATCACCAGCATCGGCGTGCCCGCCTGGCGCAATGCCGCACTGACCACGCTGCCGACGCGTCCATGCCCGACCAGCACCACATGATCGGTCAGCGGCGACACCGGCAGCGGCTCACGGGTGGCGGTGCCTTCGTCGGCGACGGCGATCTCCACACCGCCTTCTTCCGTGGTCGACTTAGCGGCCTCGCGCTTCGCCAGGAAGCGATCCAGCAACGCGAACCATAGCGGGTTGAGCATGATTGAGATGATCGCCCCGGCCAGCACCAGGTCGCGACCGCGATCGGTCATCAGTGACAGGCTGACGCCGAGTGTCACGAGGATGAAAGAGAATTCGCCGATCTGCGCAAGACTTGCGGAAATCGTCAGCGCGGTCGAGGTCGGATGCCCGAACAGCCGGACGATGGCGAACGCCGCCAGCGATTTGCCGAACAGGATGATGAACAGCGTCGCCAACAGCGGCAACGGCTCCTTCACGATGATGGCGGGATCGAACAGCATGCCGACCGAGACGAAGAACAGCACCGCGAATGCATCGCGCAACGGCAGCGTCTCGTTGGCGGCGCGTTGGCTCAGTTCGGATTCGCTCAGAATCATGCCGGCGAAGAAGGCGCCGAGCGCGAACGAGACATCGAACAGGATCGCCGCGCCGAAGGCGACGCCGAGCGAGATGGCGAACACCGCCAGCCGGAACAATTCACGCGACCCGGTATGCGCGACATAGTGCAGGATCCACGGGATCACCCGTCGCCCGACCACGAGCATGAACACTACGAAGGCCGCGACCTTGCCGAGCGTAATCGCGATCGGCAAGGTCAGCGCCGACAGGTCGAAACTGCCCGTCGTGTTGTCGCTCATCAGGCCCGCCAGTGCCGGCAGCAACACCAGCGTCAGCACCATGGCGACGTCCTCGACGATCAGCCAGCCGACCGCGATCCGGCCGCGCTCGGTATCGATCAGTCGCCGCTCCTGCATGGCGCGGAGCAGCACCACCGTGGACGCGGTCGAGAGGGCGAGGCCGAACATGATGCCTTTGCCACTGCTCCAGCCCAGCGCCCAACCCAGCGCCCAACCCATGACGGTGGCGGCGGATATCTGCACCACAGCGCCCGGTACAGCGATCGTCCGCACCGACCACAGGTCTTTCAGCGAGAAATGCAGGCCGACACCGAACATCAGCAAGATGATGCCGATTTCAGCAAGTTCGTTGGCAATATTCTGATCGGCGACGAACCCCGGCGTGAACGGGCCCATCACCACGCCGGCCAGCAGATAGCCTACCAGCGGCGACACGCGCACGCGCTGGACCAGCGCGCCAAGAATAAAGGCCAGCACGAGGCCGACCACGACCGTGGAAATCAATGGGGTATTGTGATGCATGGGACATTTTGCTGCGGACGCGAGCGAGATTCCAGCGGGCATTTGGCTACCCATCGCCGCACCACGGCACCAAGGTGTCGTGAGATCGTTACACAAGCACGAAATTGTGAAGCCGATACCGCTCCGATCCCCACCGTCCGCGCGGATGCGCGCCCATACCGCACGCACCAAAAAATCTCGCCGCTGATTGCGGGCTCGCAAATTGGTTCCGCGACGCTACGTTAAGTTAGGTCACCGTCATCGAGGAGTGTCAGCCATGAAGGACCTTATCGTCAAACTCGAGCATGATAAGTCGCACGATCAGGCTCTCAATTTCGCCGTCTCCGTTGCGGAGATCTTTAACGCTCATCTCGCGGGCGTCGCCTATGGCAATCTGACCGGCCTCCCGGATTACGGCATGGCCGGCGTCCCCGGCAGCGTGGTGGCGGAACTCCTCGCGCAGAGCGAACAGGCGGCACGCACCGCGCTGGCGCGTTTCCATGCCATCGCCGAGCGCAACGGAATTTCCATCTCGGATCATCTGGTGCTCGATACCGGCTTCGGCGCGGCGGACACTTTCGCGTCGTTCGCACGGCACTACGATCTCAGCATCCTGCGCCAGACCGACGATGAGGGACCGGACAACGGCCTGGTCATCGAGGCCGCGCTGTTCAATACCGGGCGACCGGCGATCGTCGTTCCCTACATCCAGTCTGAAGGATTGAAACTCGATCGCGTGCTGTGCTGCTGGGACGGCGGCGCACCGGCCGCGCGTGCGGTGAACGACGCGCTGCCGTTCCTCAAGCGCGCGGGCACCGTCGAAGTCCTCAACGTCACGAAGAGCAAGGACGAAACATCGCATCGCGAAATCCGCGGCATGGAGATCGCCAATCACCTGGCCCGGCACGATGTTCAGGTCGAAATCGAAACGACGTCAGCACCGGACCGCAGCATCGCCGACGTGATCCTGTCGCACGCGGCGGACAAGTCGGCGGACCTAATCGTAATGGGCGGCTACGGCCATTCGCGCTTGCGCGAATTCGTCCTCGGCGGCGTCACGCGCGACATCCTGCGCTCAATGACGGTGCCGGCGTTCCTGTCGCGGTGACCACACCCAGTGCTTTCATGCGTCATTGCCGGGCATGACCCGGCAATCCATTCTTCCTTCCAAAAAATGATGGATACGCGGATCAAGTCCGCGCATGACGCCGATGACTATATGAAGCACAGCTTTGCAGTCGGCTGTCGCTAGGCCCCGCCCATCGCCGCCGCGACCGCTTCGAGCGCGGCCGCCGCTTTGGCGCCGTCGGGACCGCCGGCCTGCGCCATGTCGGGCTTGCCGCCGCCGCCCTTGCCGCCCAGCACATCTGACGCCTTGCGGACGAGGTCGACAGCGTTGAAGCGCGGCGTCAGGTCCGGCGTCACGCCAACGACAACGCTGGCCTTGCCGTCCTCCGAGGTCGCCACCAGCGCGACGATACCGGAGCCGAGCTGCTTCTTGCCCTGATCGGCAAGGCTCTTGAGATCCTTGATTTCAATGCCCTCGACGGCGCGGCCGAGAAACTTGACGTTGCCCACGGTGCGGATGTCGCTGGTCGCGGCATCACCCGAACCGCCGCCACCGCCCATCGCCAGCTTCTTGCGCGCGTCGGAGAGTTCGCGCTCGAGCTTCTTGCGCTCCTCCATCAGGCTGGCGATGCGCGCCGGCATGTCGTCGATCGTGGTGCGCAACTCGGCCGCCGCCGTGCGCGCCAGTTGCATGGTGTCGTTGGCGTGGTGACGCGCCTGCGAACCGGTCAGTGCCTCGATGCGGCGTACGCCGGAGGCGACCGCGCTTTCGCCGGTGACTGAGATCAAGCCGATATCGCCGGTGCGCCGCACATGGGTGCCGCCGCACAGTTCGACCGACCAACCCAGCGCGTTCGTCCCTTGCGCGTTGTCGCGGGCACGTTGGCCCATCGAGACCACGCGCACCTCGTCGCCATACTTCTCGCCGAACAGCGCACGTGCACCGGACTCGCGTGCATCGTCGAGCGCCATCAGCCGCGTCGTTACTTCGCCGTTCTCGAGCACGACGTCGTTGGCGATGTCCTCGATGCGGCGCAGTTCGTCCGCCGAGATCGGCTTGTTGTGCGCGAAGTCGAAGCGCAGCCGCTCCGGCGACACCAGCGAGCCGCGCTGCGCGATGTGATCGCCCAGCACCTGCCGCAGCGCCTCGTGCAACAGATGCGTCGCCGAGTGGTTGGCGCGGATAGCGCCGCGCCGCGCGTGATCAACCTCGAGCTGAAGCGCCGCGTCCGGCTTCAAGGTGCCCTGCTCCACCGTGCCGAAATGCACGAACAGGTCGCCGGCCTTCTTATGAGTTTCGGTGACGCGGAACGTGACGCCCTCGCCGGTCATCACGCCGGTATCGCCGACCTGACCGCCGGACTCGGCATAAAAGGGCGTCTGGTTAAGCACGATGGCACCGCTTTCGCCGGCCTTGAGTTGATCGACCTGCGCGCCGTCCTTGACGATGGCGGCGACCACGCCTTCTGCACTCTCGGTCTCGTAGCCGAGAAACTCAGTGGCGCCGAGCTTCTCACGCAGCGGAAACCACACAGCTTCGGCGGCGGTATCGCCTGAACCCGACCACGACGCACGCGCCGTGGCTTTCTGCTGCTCCATCGCATCGGTGAAGGAGGCGAGATCGACACCGATACCGCGCGCGCGGAGCGCGTCCTGCGTCAGGTCGAGCGGGAAACCGTAAGTGTCGTACAGCGTGAACGCGGTCTCGCCGTCGAACATGTCGCCCTTCTTCAGGCTGCCGCTCTTCTCGTCGAGGATCGCGAGCCCGCGCTCCAGCGTCTTGCGGAAGCGCGTCTCCTCCAGTCGCAGCGTTTCCTCGATCAACGATTCCGCGCGCACCAACTCGGGATAGGCCTGCCCCATCTCACGCACCAGCGACGGCACCAGCCGCCACATCAGCGGTTCGCGTGCACCGAGCAACTGCGCGTGGCGCATGGCGCGACGCATGATCCGACGCAGCACATAGCCGCGGCCCTCATTCGACGGCAGCACACCGTCGGCGATCAGGAACGACGACGCACGCAAATGATCGGCTATGACGCGATGCGAGGCGCGATGCGGCCCGTCAGCGCTGACGCCGGTGAGCTCAGAGATGGTGCGGATCAGCGCGGCGAACAGGTCGATGTCGTAGTTGTCGTGCTTGCCTTGCAGCACCGCCGCGACGCGCTCCAGGCCCATGCCGGTGTCGATCGACGGGCGCGGCAGCGACAAGCGATTGCCCGGCGCGACCTGCTCGAACTGCATGAACACGAGATTCCAGATCTCGATGAAGCGGTCGCCGTCCTCGTCCGGCGATCCCGGAGGGCCGCCGGGAATGTGCTCGCCGTGGTCGTAGAAGATTTCCGAGCATGGACCGCAAGGGCCGGTGTCGCCCATCTGCCAGAAGTTGTCCGAGCCGGCGATGCGGATGATGCGGGATTCCGGCAGACCGGCGATCTTCTTCCAGAGGCCGAAGGCTTCGTCATCGTCGATGTAGACCGTCGCCGTCAGCTTGTCCTTCGGCAGGCCGTATTCCTTGGTGATCAGATTCCACGCCAGTTCGATGGCGCGGTCCTTGAAGTAGTCGCCGAACGAGAAGTTGCCGAGCATCTCAAAGAAGGTGTGATGCCGCGCGGTGTAGCCGACATTGTCGAGATCGTTATGCTTGCCGCCGGCGCGCACGCACTTCTGCGAGGTGGTGGCGCGCTGGTAGGGGCGCTTCTCGACACCGGTAAAGACGTTCTTGAACTGCACCATACCGGCGTTGGTGAACATCAACGTCGGATCGTTGCGCGGCACCAGCGGCGACGACGGAACGATCGTATGATCGTTCTTCGCGAAGTAGTTCAGGAACGTCGACCTGATTTCGTTAACGCCACTCATCTTGGACCTATCGCGCTTTCGCTTTCCGGATGTCGCCCGCCGGCTTTTACCAGCGCCCCGCTTTTAGACGGCGCGACTGGCGCTGTCCACAAAATGGGCTCCCGATCAGAGGGTTGCGGCCGCGCGATCAAGCCCGGCGATAACCCCGTTGATAGCCCTTCCGGGCGAGTTGACAGCCTTAGGGAAGCCGTGTTTTGGGTGTTCCCCTGACGACTGATCACGTCGGGAGAGACCGGCAGCTTTTGACTCAAAGGCTGGCGGCGCCGAAGGAGCAACCGCCCCAGGAAACTCTCAGGCAAAAGGACCGTGTGATCTGGACTGCATCTGGAAAGAGACGTGACGGCCGTTGCGCCGGGAGCGTCCGCCGACGGGATAATACTCTCAGGCACAGCGACAGATGGGGCTTCGACAGCGCTTCCGGGAAGTTCCGGAACCAGAGGAGCCTTATCGCGATGGATGCACACGACACCGCTTCTCCCCCCTTGAGCCGAACCCCGCTGCATGCGCTGCATCTGGCGCGCGGCGGCAAGATGGTGCCCTTCGCCGGCTACGACATGCCGGTGCAATACCCCATGGGCGTGCTCAAGGAGCATCTGCACACTCGAACGAACGCTGGGCTGTTCGACGTCTCCCACATGGGCCAGATCGCGCTGCGGCCGAAGTCCGGCAAAGTCGAAGACGCTGCCCTCGCCCTCGAACGGCTGGTGCCGCAGGACATCGTCGCGGTTCCGCAAGGCCGCCAGCGCTATGCCCAGTTCACCAATGCCGCCGGCGGCATCCTCGATGACCTGATGGTGGCGAATTTCGGCGACCACCTGTTCCTGGTGGTCAACGCCGCCTGCAAGACCGAGGACGAGGCTCTCCTGCGCAAAGAACTGTCCAGCGACTGCATCATCGAGGTTCTGGCGGATCGCGCCCTGCTCGCCTTGCAGGGGCCCAAAGCTGCCGAGGTGCTGACCCGGCTCGGAGCCGATCTCGCGCAGATGCGCTTTATGGATGCCGGCCCGCGCAAGGTGATGGGGCTCGACTGTTTCGTCTCGCGCTCGGGCTACACCGGCGAGGACGGGTTTGAGATTTCTGTGCCGGCTGCCGACGCCGAAGCATTCGCCAGCGCGCTACTCGCCGATGCCGCAGTGGCGCCGATCGGCCTCGGGGCCCGCGACAGCCTGCGGCTCGAGGCCGGGCTCTGCCTCTATGGCCACGACATCGACACCACGACCACGCCGATCGAGGGCGATCTGGTGTGGTCGATCCAGAAAAGCCGCCGCAACGGCGGCGCGCGCGCCGGCGGCTTTCCCGGTGCGACCGCCATTCTGTCTCAGATCGACGGCGGCACCGCGCGCAAGCGCGTTGGACTGCGGCCCGAAGGCCGCGCTCCGGTGCGCGACGGCGCGGCGCTCTACGCCGATACCGAGGCGATCGGCAGCGTCACCTCCGGCGGCTTCGGGCCGAGCCTGAACGGCCCGATCGCGATGGGATATCTGCCGATCTCACATGGCGCGGTCGGCACCCGCGTGTTCGCGGAAGTCCGCGGCCAGCGCCTGCCCATGACTGTCACCGCTTTGCCTTTCGTTCCCCACAGCTATCAGCGTTGAGGATTGACCATGCCTACTCTCTACACCGCCGACCATGAATGGCTCCGTATCGACGGCGACGTCGCCACCGTTGGCATCACCGACTACGCGCAATCGCAACTCGGCGACGTGGTGTTCGTCGAACTGCCGAAACTCGGCCGCCAGTTGAAAAAGGCCGAGGCCGCCGCCGTCGTCGAATCCGTCAAGGCGGCGTCCGACGTCTACGCACCCATCAGCGGCGAAGTCGTCGAGGTCAACGACGCGGTGACCGGCGATCCGACGCTGGTGAATTCCGACGCCGCCGACAAGGCGTGGCTGTTCAAGGTCAAGATCGCCGACAAGAGCGAACTCGACGGCATGATGGATGCGGACGCCTACGAGAAGCACACCGCGTAACACGCTGAGAGTCTTTGTTTTGACGCGTTTTCTTCACGCGAACCGGCTTCCACTTCGCTCGAAAACGCCATGAGGATGATGATGCGATGACCAAGCACACCGCGATTGCCAGCGAGCCGGCCACCACATTTGTCCGCCGCCACATCGGCCCCTCGCCTCGCGACATCGACGCGATGCTCTCGACCGTCGGCGCCGCCAGCCTGACGGCGCTAATGGACGAAACGCTGCCAGCGGATATCCGCCAGCGCGCGCCGCTCGATCTCGGCCGCGCGTTGAGCGAGACCGAGGCGCTGGCACATATCGGCGAGATCGCTGCGAAGAACCAGGTGTTCACCTCGCTGATCGGGCAAGGCTACAGCGGCACCATCCTGCCGGCAGTGATCCAGCGCAACATCCTCGAAAACCCCGCGTGGTACACGGCCTACACGCCGTATCAGCCGGAAATCAGCCAGGGCCGGCTGGAAGCGCTGTTCAACTTCCAGACCATGATCTGCGACCTGACCGGGCTCGACGTCGCCAACGCCTCGCTGCTCGACGAAGCGACCGCCGCCGCCGAAGCCATGGCCATCGCGGAACGCGCCGCGCACGGCAACAACAAGAACGAAGTCGCGGCATTCTTTGTCGATCACGAGGTGCATCCGCAGACGCTTGCGGCGCTGCGCACCCGCGCCGAACCGCTCGGCTGGACCATCGTGGTCGGCGATCCGCTGCGCGATCTCGAACACAAGTCGGTGGTCGGCGCGCTGCTGCAATATCCCGGTACGTCCGGCGCGGTGCGCGATCTGCGCCCGGCCATCGAGGCCGTGCACGCGCAAGGCGGCCTCGCCATCGTCGCCGCCGATCTGCTGGCACTGACGCTCTTGGCCTCGCCCGGCGATCTCGGCGCCGACATCGCCATCGGTTCGGCGCAACGCTTCGGCGTTCCGATGGGCTATGGCGGCCCGCACGCCGCCTACATGGCGGTGCGTGACGGCATCAAGCGCGCCATTCCCGGCCGTCTCGTCGGCCTCTCGGTCGATGCGCGCGGCGCGCCCGCCTATCGTCTCGCCTTGCAGACGCGCGAGCAGCATATCCGCCGCGAGAAGGCCACCTCCAACATCTGCACCGCGCAGGTGCTGCTGGCGGTGATCGCCGCGATGTACGCCACTTACCACGGCCCCGAAGGGCTGGCGCAGATCGCGCGCACCGTGCATCGCCGCACCAGTGTGCTGGCGGCGGGCTTGCGCAAGCTCGGCTTCGCGCCGCTCAGCGAAAATTTCTTCGACACCATCACCGTCGATGCCGGCGCGAAGGCCGACGACATCATCACCCGCGCGTTGTCCGCACGCATCAACCTGCGCCGCGACGGCAGTAAGATCGGTATCGCGCTGGATGAAACCACAACACCCGCCATCGTCGAAGCAGTGTGGCAGGCATTCGGCGGCGATCTCGCTTATGCCGATCTCGATGCGAACGCGGACGCGGCGCTGCCGCAGGGCCTGCTACGCACCAGCGCCTATCTAACCCATCCGGTGTTTCACGCGCATCGCTCGGAAACCGAGCTCCTGCGTTACATGCGCAAGCTCGCCGACCGCGACCTCGCGCTCGACCGCGCGATGATCCCGCTCGGCTCTTGCACCATGAAGCTCAACGCCACCACCGAAATGATGCCGCTGACATGGCCGGCATTCGGCGCGCTGCATCCGTTCGCACCGCGCGAGCAGGCGGCAGGCTATCATCAACTGTTCGCGCAGCTCGAAAAATGGCTGGTGGACATCACCGGCTACGACGCGGTGTCGTTGCAGCCGAATTCCGGCGCACAGGGCGAATATGCCGGGCTGCTGGCGATCCGCGGCTATCATGCCGCGCGCGGCAACAGCCACCGCAAGGTCTGCCTGATCCCCTCGTCGGCGCACGGCACCAACCCCGCCTCCGCCGCGA
>JAFKKL010000159.1 GCA_017305595.1 Hyphomicrobiales bacterium
GTGTACCAGTATTTCAGATAAGCCTCGGCGACCGCGCGGGTTCCCTTTTTGTCGACCACCTTGTCGACGATGGTGACCGGCGGTTCCGCCAGAATGGAGACCGACGGCACCACGATCTCGAACTTGTCCTTGCCGAATTCCTTCAGCGCCAGAAAGGCTTCGTTCTCCCAGGCCAGCAGCACGTCGCCGACGCCGCGCTCGACGAAGGTGACGGTCGACCCGCGTGCGCCGGTGTCGAGCACCGGGACGTTTTTGTAGATGTCGCCGACGAACTTCTTGACCTTGTCCTCGCTGCCGAATTTCTTTTCCGCGTAGCCCCATGCGGCAAGGTAGTTCCAGCGCGCGCCGCCCGAGGTTTTCGGATTCGGCGTGATGACGCTGACGCCGGACTTCACCAGATCGTCCCAGTCTTTGATTTTCTTCGGATTGCCCTTGCGAACGAGAAACACAATGGTCGAGGTGTAGGGCGACGAATTCTGCGGCAGGCGCTTCTGCCAATCGGTCGCGAGCAATCCCTTGTTGGCGATGGCGTCGATGTCATAGGCCAGCGCCAACGTCACGACGTCAGCCTGCAAGCCGTCGATCACCGAACGCGCCTGCGATCCCGAACCGCCATGCGATTGCTTGATCTCGACGCTTTTTCCGGTTTCCTTCTGATAAGCGGCGATGAACGCCTTGTTGAAATCGACATAGAGTTCGCGCGTCGGATCGTACGACACGTTCAACAACGACACATCCGCCGCGCGCGACGGCGTGACCCATAGCGACGAAGGGCTTGCAAGTAACAACGAAGCAGCGGCCAGGAATGCACGACGATGCATTGTCGATCTCCGGTTGTCCGGGAGCAAAATTGCCACGCGGAACGTTCCGCCAAAGCTGTTGAATTGCGCGCGTTAAGTCAACGAAACCGGATTTCAATGTTTGTCGCGTCGCAGCGGCAATTTGCTACGAAGTCTTCGTGGTGTGGATGCCGCATTCCGTCTTGGCCCGACCACGCCAGCGGCCGGCGCGCGAATCTTCGTCCGCCGTGGCACGCGATGTGCACGGCATGCAACCGACCGAACGAAAGCCGGAGGCCACCAGCGGATGCATCGGCAGCTTCGCCAACGCATAGATCGCTTCGATGTCTTCGGGCGAAACATTGGCGAACGGATTGAACTTCAGTCGCGCGCCGTCATCTTCGACGACAGGAATGATTGCGCGCGCACCGCCCTGGAATCGCTTGCGGCCGTTGATCCACGCTTTGAACGGCGACAGCGCGCGCTTGAGCGGCTCCACCTTGCGGATGCGGCAACAGGCATCGGGATCGGAGAACCACAATTCATTGTCGGGATCGTACTGCGCCAGATCGTCCGCGAGTGGTTTGACAGAGCGCACGTCGCGCAATCCAAGCGTCGCGATCAGCGTGTCACGATAGGCCAGCGTTTCCGCGAACAGCCAGCCGGTGTCGAGAAACACTATCGGAATCGCCGGATCGACATCGGCCACCACCTTCAACAGCGCGGCGGATTCGGTGCCGAACGACGACACAACTGCAAGCTGCTCACGACCCACGGCACGCAGCGCAGCTTCGATGATTTGCGCAGGCGACGCCTGTGCGAGTTGACGGTCGAGCCGCAATGCAACCGCCGCGACGGTTTCGGTATCGTCAGACAGAATCGTCATTCGGCTGCCATCAACAAGTTGGGATGTTTCTGCGCCAGCACCGAGGCGCGCCACGGTGCGGAATGCGCGACGACATCGCCGATGATGAGAATCGCGGGACCGCCATCAACTTGCGTGGCCAGATCCGGCAGGTCGTCGAGCACACCGACAGCGGCGCGTGAATCCGGCCGCGTCACCCGCGCGAACACGCCGACCGGCGTGAGCGGCGAGCGCCCGGCTTTGATCAGCCCGGCGCGCACCGCCGGCGCGGCGGTCATGCCCATGTAGACCACGACGGTCATTTCCAGATCGGTCAGCGCCGACCAATCGACATCGGCCGCGTCAGCCGCCTTATGCGCAGTAAGGAACGTGACGCGCCGCGCTTCGTGACGGTAGGTCAGCGGCACTTCGAACTCGGCGGCGGCGCCAAGCGCGGCGGTGATGCCGGGCACCACCGTATAGGCAACGCCGGCGGCGCGCAGCGCGTTGACCTCCTCGCCGCCGCGCCCGAATACGTAGCCGTCACCACCCTTCAATCGCACCGCGCGACGGCCTTCGCGCGCGGCTTCGATCAACAGACGATTGACGGCGTCCTGCCCGATGCCCGGCTTGCCGATCCTGCGGCCGACCGGCACGCGCGCGGCGTCGCGCCGAACGCGGTCGAGAATTTCGGGCGAGACCAGTTCGTCGTAGAACACCACGTCGGCGTCCTGCAACGCGCGCAGCCCCTTCACTGTGAGCAGGTCAGGATCGCCCGGTCCGGCGCCGACCAGCGTAACGTGACCTTCAACGCCGTTTCGTGTCACGCCGGCAAAAGCGGATGGATCGGCAATCGCACGCAACGCGACCTCCGCTTCGTCGCGACGTCCTGCCAGCACCGCCGCACCAATCGGCCCATCGACGACGCGCTCCCAGAAGCGGCGGCGCAATGCGAACTCCGGCAGGCGCGCGTGGATCGCCTTACGCCACCCTCCGATGAATGTTGCGAGATCACCGATCCGCGACGGTAACAACGCCTCGATGCGTTCGCGCACGCGCCGCGCCACCACTGGCGACGCGCC
Source organism: Hyphomicrobiales bacterium (assembly GCA_017305595.1). Classification (GTDB taxonomy): domain Bacteria; phylum Pseudomonadota; class Alphaproteobacteria; order Rhizobiales; family Xanthobacteraceae; genus 62-47. The sequence goes on from JAFKKL010000159.1 coordinate 2,706, forward strand.
ACCGGTGCCGATCGCGACCACCACATCGCCGCGATCGACGATGGCGGGAAAGATGAAACTGGAATGCGCGAGATCGTCCATCACATTGACCGGTACACCCAGCGCACGCGCGCGCGCCGCAACCTCGAGCCCTACCTCGCCGGCACCCGCGCACAACACCGCGATGACGCCGCCGAGATCGATTTGCGTCGGGTCTTGCGTCTCAAAAATGATGCGTTCTGCTGCCGCTGCATCGAGCCCGTCGAGATCGTGATCGCCGTCGGTCGCGTGCCAGCGCACCTCGGCCTGCGCTGCCAATAAAATGCGCAGCTTGGCGCGCGCCAGTTCGCCGCCACCCACCAGCAGCACGGGGCCGCGCCGCACATCGAGAAAAACCGGAAGCCACTTCATCACAAACTCCCAACCCGCGAAGTTCAGGGTTGACTAGAATTATTTTCTGTATATTCCTCTTATACAGGACGTAAACAGAAAAATTTTACTTCTATCGCGCCCTGGCAAAACAGAATTCCTTGCTAAGAATCTCAGGCGCCACGCATGCAACGTCCTTCACCTGTTCCGCCGAGCCGGAAACCGCTGTCGTCTCCCGCTCTCGTTTCCAGCAATGCACAACTCGCGCCAGACCCGGATGGCGGTCTGGCGGGCCCGTCGATGGACCGGCTCGATCAACTGGAAGCGCAGAGCATCTATATTTTCCGCGAGGCCTTCGCGCGGCTGAAGAAGCTCGCGCTGCTGTGGTCGCTCGGCAAAGATTCCAACGTGATGATCTGGCTGGCGCGGAAGGCCTTCTTCGGCCGCGTGCCGTTCCCGGCGCTGCACGTCGACACCGGAAAGAAATTTCCGGAGATGTACGCGTTCCGCGATCACTACGGCAAAGAGTGGGAACTCGATCTGCGCATCGAGCCCTGCCCGCCGATCGACGCGGTCGATCCGACCTTGCCGCCGGCGGCACGCTCCGCCGCGCGCAAGACCGAGGGCCTCAAGATGGCGCTCGCCAAATACGGCTTCGACGGCTTGATCGCCGGCATCCGACGCGATGAGGAAGCGACGCGCGCCAAGGAGCGCGTGTTCTCGCCGCGCGGCCTGGAGGGCGGCTGGGACGTGCGCGATCAGCCGCCGGAGTTCTGGGATCATTTCAACGCCTCGCCGCCGCCCGGCGCGCATCTGCGTATTCATCCGATCCTGCATTGGACCGAGGCGGATATCTGGGCCTACACCCAGCGCGAGAATATCCCGATCATCCCGCTGTATCTGGCGAAAGACGGCAAGCGCTATCGCTCGCTGGGTGACGCCGACATCACCTTTCCGGTGGAGTCCAACGCCGCCAGCATCGCCGAAATCCTCGTCGAACTGGCCGAGACGAAAGTGCCGGAGCGCTCCGGCCGCGCGCTGGATCATGAAACGGAAGACGCTTTCGAGCGGCTACGCGTTGCCGGCTATCTCTAACTCTCACGACATCCGAGCCCCGTCATGAACATGATCGTCGCCAATCGTCCCGTCGCACCTGCCGCAACGTCATCGCGCCCGCTGGTGCGCATCGTCATCGTCGGCCATGTCGACCACGGCAAATCGACCCTGATCGGCCGCCTGCTGCATGAAACCGGCAGCCTGCCGGACGGCAAATTCGAAACGCTGAAGGCCGTCAGTGAGCGGCGCGGAATGCCGTTCGAATGGTCGTTCTTGCTCGACTCGCTGCAAACCGAGCGCGACCAGGGCATCACCATCGACACCACGCAGATCGGGTTCCGCACGCCGCACCGCGACGTGGTGCTGATCGACGCGCCCGGCCATGCTGAATTTTTGCGCAACATGATTACAGGCGCGGCACAGGCCGACGCGGCGCTGCTGCTGATCGACGCGTTCGAAGGCGTGCGCGACCAGACCCGCCGCCACGGCTACCTGCTACATCTGCTCGGCGTGAAGCAGGTCGCGGTGATCGTCAACAAGATGGACCGCGTCGGATTCGACCGACAGCGCTTCCAGGCCATCAGCGACGAAATCTCGGCGCACCTGACCGGCCTCGGCGTGACACCGACCGCGATCATCCCGATCTCCGCGCGTGAAGGCGACGGCGTCGGCGCGGCCTCAAAGCGGCTCGGCTGGCACGACGGACCGACCGTGATCGGCGCCATCGATCAGTTCGAGCCGGCGCGCGCATTGGAGCAACTGCCGCTGCGGCTGCCGGTGCAGGCGATCTACAAGTTCGACGACCGCCGCATCGTCGCCGGCCGCATCGAATCCGGCCATCTCACAAGCGGCGACGAGATCGTCATCATGCCGGCCGGCAAGATCGCAAAAATCCGCTCGGTCGAAAGCTGGCCCGCGACATCGCTCAGGGAGCGCCATCATGCCGGCCACGCCGTCGGCATCACGCTGGACCGCGAACTGTTTCTCGAACGCGGCGACATCATCGGTCATACAAACAGTGCGCCGCGCGCGACCAAGCGTCTTCGCGCGCGCATCTTCTGGCTGCATGATGAGCCGCTGACGGCGGGCTCTGCCATTCTGGTGCGGCTCGGCACCAAGGAAAGCCGCGCCACCGTCGCCGCCATCGACAAGGCCGTCGATCCCGGTGAACTTTCGAATGCGGCGAGCGCGGCGATCGCGCGCAATCATGTCGGCGAAATCGACATCGCGCTGGCGCAACCGGTGGCGGTGGATATTCACACTGACAATCCCCACACAGGCCGCCTCGTTATCGAAGTCAATGGCCGCATTGCCGGCGGCGGACTGGTGATCGGTATCGATGCCGCGCAGCGCGCGACGCCGATCGATATCGTGCCGATGGAATCCGCATTGCAACCGGAGGAACGCGCGGCGCGTTATCATCATCGTGGTGCGGTGCTGTGGTTCACCGGCCTGCCCGGCGCAGGCAAATCGACCTTGGCGCGCGCGCTGGAGCGGAGGCTGTTCCAGAGCGGCGGTTCTCCGGTGCTGCTCGACGGCGACACGCTGCGGGCCGGCCTCAACGGCGATCTCGGATTCTCCGCGAAAGATCGCAGCGAGAACATCCGTCGCCTGGCGGAAGTCGCAGTGCATCTCGCGCGCAACGGCCACATCGCCATCGTCGCCGCCGTCTCGCCATCGACGGAGGATCGCGCGGCGGCGCGACGCATCGCCGGCGATCTGTTCCGCGAAATCTACATCGCGACGCCGGCCGAGGTTTGCGAAAGCCGCGATCCCAAGGGCCACTACGCCAAGGCGCGCGCCGGCAACCTCAGCGGCTTCACCGGTATCGGCAATGACTACGAAGCGCCGCACGCGAGCGAACTGACCATCGACACGTCACACCGTGCCATCGCGGAGGCGACCGGCGACATCACACGAATGCTGTCGCGCACCGGCGTGCTGCTCGATACCGTCGCCGATCTCGCGGCGTCGTGAGAGTTCGCGGGATTAACAAACTCACCGTCGTCCCCGCGAAGGCGGGGACCCAGAGCCCCTGGCGTTGATTATGATTGCGGACGCGAGCAACAAGCGCTGTCGATAATCATTTCCGCTGCGGCGTATGGGTCCCCGCCTTCGCGGGGACGACGGCGTTCGGGTTGCGAATCCGTGCGGAACAAATTTCCGGCCGAACGCAGAGGCGTGGCAATTCCCACTCCGGAGCTTGATACCACCACCCCCGGATTGGACCTTCGGAGGGGCCTTCTCACGGGGGCGGGGGGGCGCTAAAAGGGGCGCTTAACCCGCTCGGCACGGGCTTTTTGCGGCGTTTTACGCCAAATATCCGCCTTTTGCCGCCGTTCTCGTGAGAAATCCCATTATGAACCGTATCGACGCCCACGGACTGAAGATCGCCCCCGTCCTCCACGATTTCATCGCCAAGGAAGCCGCGCCCGGCACGGGTGTATCCGCCAATGCGTTCTGGGCGTGGCTTGCCGGCATCGTCCGCGATCTCGGGCCGAAGAACCGCGAGCTGCTCGCGGTGCGCGATACGCTGCAAGCCAAGATCGACGACTGGCACCGCGCCCACAAGGGCAAGGCGTTCGACATCGACGCCTACACCGCGTTCCTCAAGGAGATCGGCTATCTGCGCCCCGAACCGGCGACGCAACAGGTCGAGACCGCCAATGTCGATGAGGAAATCGGCAATATCTGCGGCCCGCAGCTCGTGGTGCCGCTGACCAATGCGCGCTACGCGCTCAACGCCGCCAACGCGCGCTGGGGCAGTCTGTACGATGCCTTCTACGGCACCGACGCCATCCCGCAGGATCCGAGCGATACCGCTAAGGGCTACAGCAAGGCGCGCGGCGACAAGGTGATCGCCAAGGCCAAGGCGTTCCTCGACGAGGCCGCGCCGCTCGCCTCCGGCAGCCACACTGAGGTCACCGGCTACAGCGTCGCGAACGGCGCGCTGGTGGCGAAGACCGCCAAGGGCGACGTCGCGCTGAAGAACCCGAAGCAGTTCGCCGGCTACCGCGGCGACGCCGCCAAGCCCGATGCCGTGCTGCTGATCAACAACGGCTTGCACATCGAGATCGTCATCGATCGCAACTCTCCGATCGGCAAGGACGATGCCGCCGGCGTCGCCGACATGATCATGGAAGCCGCCGTTTCCACCATTCTCGACATGGAAGACTCGGTCGCAGCGGTGGACGCCGAAGACAAGGTGCTGGTCTATCGCAACACGCTCGGCCTGATGAAGGGCACGCTCGAAGACACCTTCGAGAAGGGCGGCAAGACCATAACCCGCGCGCTCAATGCCGACCGCGTCTACACCGGACCGGACGGCAAGGACGTCAAGCTGCACGGCCGCAGCCTGCTCTTGATGCGCAACGTCGGCCATCACATGTTCACCGACGCCGTGCTCGATGCCGACGGCAACGAGATTCCGGAGAACCTGCTCGATGCCGCCGTCACCGGTCTGCTCGGCCTGCACGACCTCAAGGGCAACGGCAAGGCGCGCAACAGCCGCACCGGCTCCATCTACATCGTCAAGCCGAAGATGCACGGGCCGGATGAAGTGAAGTTCGCCTGCGACGTGTTCGGCCGCGTCGAGCAGATGCTCGGCCTGCCCGCCAACACCATGAAGATCGGCATCATGGACGAGGAGCGCCGCACTACGGTGAACCTCAAGGCCTGCATCCAGAATGCGTCGGCCCGCATCATGTTCATCAACACCGGCTTCCTCGATCGCACCGGCGACGAGATCCATACCTCGATGGAAGCCGGCCCGATGATCCGCAAGAACGATATGAAGGCGCAGCCGTGGATCAAGGCCTACGAAGACTGGAACGTCGACATGGGCCTGCTCGACGGCCTGCCGGGTCACGCGCAAGTCGGCAAGGGCATGTGGGCCGCGCCCGACAAGATGGCCGACATGTTGGCGCAAAAGATCGGCCACCCGAAGGCCGGCGCCACCACTGCGTGGGTGCCCTCGCCCACCGCCGCGACCTTGCACGCGCTGCACTATCATCAGGTCGACGTGCATGCGCGTCAGGCCGAACTGAAGAAGGGCGGCCAGCGCGCGAAGCTCGAAGACATCCTCACCATCCCGGTGTCGCAGTCGAACTGGGCGCCGGACGATGTGCGGCAGGAGATCGACAACAACTGTCAGGGCATTCTGGGTTACGTCGTGCGCTGGATCGACCAGGGCGTCGGCTGTTCCAAGGTGCCGGACATCCATGACGTCGGCCTGATGGAAGACCGCGCTACCTTGCGTATCTCCAGCCAGCATCTCGCCAACTGGCTGCAACACGGCGTCGTCACCAGGGATCAGGTGATGGATTCGCTCAAGCGCATGGCGGTCGTCGTCGACAAGCAGAACGCCGGCGACGCGCTCTACAAGCCGATGGCACCGAAGTTCGACGGCGTCGCCTTCCAGGCGGCGTGCGATCTGGTGTTCAAGGGTCGCGAGCAGCCGAACGGCTACACCGAGTTCATCCTGACCGCGCGTCGTCGCGAAGCCAAGGCGGCGAGCTAAGTAGACTTGCTTCACAAGCAAAAGCCCCGGCTCACGCCGGGGCTTTTTTGTTATGACCCTCTCATCCGTCATGCGACGTTCTTAGTCATGGCCGGCCTCGTCCCGGCCATCCACGCACTCATCAAGCCAATCTCCAAGAACGTGGAGCCCCGGCATGACTATCTCTTGCAGACCTCTCGTCATTGCGAGGAGCGTTGGCGACGAAGCAATCCAGTCCTTGCTTGTGGCTTTCTGGATTGCTTCGCGTTGCTCGCAATGACGGCCAACTAGAACACCGCGAGATACTTCAGCAGCGACACAATGCCGATGATGATGACGACGACACGCGCGATCTGCTTGGCGCGTCCGTCGATCGGCAACATGCCGATGAGATAAAGCACAAGGATAATGACAAGAAACGTAATCAGGACGCCGATCAGCATTGAAGCCCCTCTAAGGTAATGGAATAAGCCGCCTCGAATTCCTCATCCGCAATGTCGTGCGGACGAGCCGTGCTCCAACGCGCACCGCTGGAACAAGTTCCGACCCCAGGAACTACGACCGTCATGAATACCTAAGTAGACGTGCAACGCCACGATCGCGCCGCTACTCGGATGCCACGACCGGCGCTTTCGCATACCGCGCGATCACCGCAGGCGAGGCCGGCGAAAAATTCAGCGACGCGCCGCGCTTGTCTGACTTATGCGCCACCAACAGCCCGTCCTCACTGGCGACGATATCACCCTTGCGCAAGGTCGGATCGTCCTTGATGTCGACCTTTGCCAGGCCGAACGTATCCTTGCCGTTGCAGGTACAGCCGGAAACGATCTCGTCGCGATAACGGAAGGCGTTCGGCAGTGACGAATAGCTTTTGCCGTTCTCCGCCGCCGCATGATCGATATTAGCGCCGTAGAATACCTTCGTGTCGCTGGCGGGACAGAGCTCGTTGCAGGACGCTGTGCGGCTTTGTCCCGTCGGCGACGCCAGGGGGAAGTAACGGCCGTCGCAGGTCCGCACACAGAACGCCTGCCGCCCGCCGCTGGAGGCCGAACGTTGACGACGCACCGGCGGCGCACCCGCCTCACCATTGCCGAACGGGAAGAACGACGGCGGCGGCGATGGCTGGCCCATCATGCCGCCGAACAGTGTCGAGAAGAAATCATTGGCCCGCGCCGGCGCCACGACCAAACCGAACGCAACGACTGCCATTGCCACAACCCTACTGCGAACCCTCGAGCCTCGGATGGGTGTGGTCATGACCTAACTCCGCACTGGTTCAATCTTGGTGCCTTTAACTTTTGCGCTCGGGTGCACCGGACAGTAAGACGCCGACCACTAGCGAAAGTTCATCGCGGCATCCGACCGCCAGCCAACGCGCGCTGGGGCGTTCGGGTTCCGGCATTCCGTCCCCAGCGGATCATGGAACTTTCGGATCGCCTGCTGGTTGATGCGAACGCGGCCGGCCTTCGAACTCATTGCAGCGATCAAGCTGTTACTTGAGTTGCGACTGGGCTCCGCCGCTTTGCGAGGGCGTTCACATGTCACTCGGCACCATTCTGATCATCCTCCTCATTCTGATCCTGCTCGGCGTCTTTCCAAGCTGGGGCTATAGCCGCGGTTGGGGCTATGGCCCGTCCGGCATCGTCGGCACCATTCTGGTAATCGTTCTGGTGCTGCTATTGCTCGGCCAGATCTAGCTATCGCCTTGACGGCATCGCGCACGCCACAGCCTTCCTGCCATGGAACTTTGTTACCTCGCGCGACGTTGTCGTTCAGTCGCATGACCCGAGGAGAGTTGAATGGCGAGCAGTGAGGCCGACAAGGGCCTGTCCGAACGTTTCGAGAAAGATTTGGCCGCAGTGAAGAAAGACATCTCCCAACTATCAGAGCGGATTGCCGAAACGCTCAGTGCCGTCTCCGGCGAAGCGACAAAGCAGGCGCGGCGCGGCTATCGGCGGGCGCACCGCAACGTCGATGCCGCGTTGTCGGACGTGCAGGAGCGCGGCAGCGCCGCCATGGAGGCCGCGCAGGAGGCAGCCAACTCCCTTGAGGAAACACTTGAAGATGCGATCCGCGAGCGGCCGGTGGCGGCGATCGCCGTCGCGCTCGGCCTCGGCTTTCTGGTCGGCGTGACGTGGCGCAGATGAGTCGCAACGACAAGCTTACTCCGGGCGCGCAGGGCGCCCGGGGATTCGGCTGACCGCGCCGTCCAACGCGGTCTTTTTATTGCGTGACGGATATCGGGGCGCGGCATGTTTCAACGATGGATTGATGATTTCAAAACCAATACCAGCACGACGTTGCGGCTTTCAGGGCTTGTCGCCATCAACATCATCGCGCTGCTGATCGCGGGGGTCTTTCTGTGCGCTGCGGGGTTCATCGCCATCGCGCGGGAGTATGGATCGATCTATGCGTGCCTCGCGGGCGCGGCATTGTTTCTGGTGGTGGCGCTCGTTGTGCTGGCAATCCACGGCGAACAGAAGCGCCGTGCGGAGGTGCGACGCAAGGAAGCCGCCAAGCGCACGTCGCAAAGCATCTTGACCGATCCTGCGCTACTGGCAACGGGTCTGCAATTGGTGCGCGTCGTCGGTATCAAACGATTACTTCCGGTCGTCGTACTGGGCGGATTGGCGCTCGGTCTGATGGCCTCGCGGCGTGACCATTCCGACGATGATGCTGACGGCGAGACCTGAATTCGATTGATCGTTGGAATTGAATCGAAAGCTGTCAGAGGCTGAGCGATTTGCGAGACAGCTCTCCAATGCGATAGGCGTCATCCACGCGCAGGCGGGGACCTATAACGCCGCGGCATTTCGGCTCTAAGCAGGGACGGTGTTATTAGCATCTAACGCCAAGGGCTCTGGGTCCCCGCCTGCGCGGGGACGACGCCAAGGTTGTCGAGATTTCCCGGAAAACACGTTCGCAGATGACACTCTGCGCATCAATCTACGACCATCGTATCTCAAGTCACACAGCGGCCCGGCTCGAGCCGCTTGGCTACGTCAGTCAGCATGCTGACCACCGGCTCGCATGCCGCGCGCGGGCGGGATGTCTTGCTGCGCGGCTGGAGTTGGGTCGCCGGCTTTTTGGTTGCTTGATTATCCGGCGACTTCCGGCTGACGATGCGCACCAGAACGGACGTGCCGCTCATGCCACTCGGCTGAATCGAAAAAGTCTGGGAATCAACTCCCGCACGAACCACCGGCGCACGGTCTGACTTGCCGGCGCGCTCGACGTTATTCACGGGATCGCCGACCAATGCGGGCGCTGCGGCCGTGGCCACCATTGGCGACCGCACCAGCCAGGCCGGCAATTCACCACCCATCGCGAAAGGTGCGGCAGCGACCGTCAACGCCGCGGCAATTACCGCCCTCTGGACTGAAAACATCTGAGACATCACGCGCCTCACCGCTTCGCCAAACTGCTCCCCCGAAGGGTCACCATCGTTGGTCACAACGCGCGGCGATAAGGTTCAGTTCACTCTGGAACTTCACGTAACTGTGTCGGCCAAACCGAAGCCCCCGGAAACCTCTGGGCGGCTGAAGCGTCTGTTATACAGCCGGCAGTCCCCTGCCCCTCAAAAGCCGGCGACGCGGGGCGCGACCGTGGTGATGCCGGTCGCGCCTCGTTCTTTTGATGATTTTTCTTCGAAGGTCGTCGCCTCCAAAGTGCGGGGCTTAAAGGCACGCAAGATCAAACATATTCAGCGTCGTCCCCGCGCAGGCGGGGACCCATAACCCCTGGCCTTGCTTATCATTGCAGGCATCAACAACGAGCGCCTTCCGCATCACTTATGCTGCGGAGTCTGGGTCCCCGCCTTCGCGGGGACGACAATGATCGTATGACACCTCTTCCGAAAATGTCTTTCGGCTA
>JAFKKL010000160.1 GCA_017305595.1 Hyphomicrobiales bacterium
GCCTGCGCGGGGACGACGCTAAGCCGCGCCTTTGCGCGACGCCAACGCGTCATTGACCGCCGCGCGAATGTCGCTCACCGAAAACGGCTTGGTGACGACGTCATGCACGATGGCGCTGAGGTTGGAGGCGCGTTCACGCTGATCGGCGAAGCCGGTCATCAGCAGCACGGTGAGATCGGGAAAGTCACGCGCGACCGTCAGTGCCAGCGCGATGCCGTCCATCACTGGCATCTTGATATCGGTGAGCAGCAGGTCGAACGCGCCTTCTTCGCGCGTCAGAATCTCCAGCGCCTCGGCGCCGTCCTCGGCGGTGACGGTCTGGTGACCGTCCATGGCGATGGCGCGCGCGACGAGGGAGCGCATCGAGTCTTCGTCGTCGGCGATCAGCACGCGCGGCATGGCGGATACTCTTGGTTCAGTCTGCATTTCCATAGCGTGTTCAAGCGAAGTGGATGCCGTTTCGCGTCAGGAAAACGCGTCAAGAGAAAGCATTAGCTGCTGCCTGCGGCGAGGTCATGTCGGTTGAAGAAGCGCACGTCGATGTGACGTCCTTCCGGCGGCGGCGCGGCCAGCCGCGAGCGGAACCAGGCTTTCTCGCCCGGCTTCAGCGAGGTCTGCTCCAGCACGGCATTCCATGCGTAGATTTCGGTTCCCTTTGCGTCGCGGACGGCGAAGCGCAGGCGCGGCAATTCGACGGTTTTCCGCGCGATATCGATGACGTTGCCCTCGATCACCAGCACCGGTTTGCCGTCGACCGTTTCGGTGCTCACCTTGACGTCCTTGATAGCGAGTCCGCGCAAATTCACGTCAAGCCCGATCATCCGATAGAACAGTGCGGTCTGCGGCAGCAGCCGGACGATCTCGGCGCGCCACATCAGAAGACACGCAGCGAGCGCCGCCATCGCAACGCAGGCGATCGGCAGCGTCAGCAACGGTCTGCGCGCGCGACGCGGCCAGGCGTCGCCGCCGCCGCGACGCCAGAACTTGAACCACGGTTTGCGCGGCGGCGGCCCCGACGCGAACCGGCCGGGTGTCGGCGTATCGTCTGAAATATCAATATCGTCTTGATGGCTATTGGGCAGATCGGCGGCAATCGAGGGGCTGTCGATGATCGGCGCCTCAATCGGCGGCTGGATGTCCGACGCTGCCGGCTCGTTCCATTCCACGGCCGTGTGATCGTCGGGATCGTGGGCCGCACCAGCCGAGGCAAGGGCAGGCATGGCCGGGCCGGCGGCCGCGGATTGTTCGGGCCGCGCCAGCCACATCTCCTTGCAGCGCGCGCAGCGCACCATGCGACCGGCGGGGCCGAGCTTGGCCGGATCAATGGCGAAGAAGGTGGTGCAGTGGGGACAAACGATGTTCATGCGCGAATCGCCGCTTGGAGAATCCTTGGCAGCTTAAGCCGCCGTCCGTTAACGAACCGGAAACCATAACTGACGCACAACCGTTAAGACGTTTTCTGCCGGCCCGGCCTTGATGCGACCGCGCTGGATTCGTCTGTCGCGCCGTCTCGGCCTGTGTCACCTCGAACGGAGCTGCCTGTGGTCCGGTTCGAAAATGTCGGATTGCGCTACGGGCTCGGCCCGGAGATTCTGCGCGACCTCAATTTCCAGATTCCCGCGCATTCGTTCCAGTTTCTCACTGGCCCATCCGGCGCCGGCAAGACGTCGCTGCTGCGACTGCTGTTCCTGTCGCTGCGGCCGACCCGCGGGCTAGTGAACCTGTTCGGCCAGGACGTGTCGCTGCTCGGCAAGAACGAGGTCGCCGATCTGCGCAAGCGCATTGGCATCGTGCTGCAGGATTTCCGCCTGCTCGATCACATGACCACCTACGAGAATGTGGCGCTGCCGTTCCGCGTCATGGGCCGCTCCGAATCCACATATCGCCGTGAGGTGATCGATCTGTTGAAGTGGGTCGGTCTCGGCGAGCGGATGGATGCGCTGCCGCCGATCCTGTCCGGCGGCGAGAAGCAACGCGCGGCGATCGCGCGCGCGGTAATCGCACGCCCCAATTTGCTGTTGGCGGACGAGCCGACCGGCAACGTCGATCCGACGCTGGGCCGCCGCCTGCTGCGGCTGTTCATCGAACTGAACAAGTCCGGCACCGCCGTCATCATCGCCACGCACGATATCGCCTTGATGGATCAGTACGAGGCGCGGCGGCTGGTGCTGCACCAGGGACGGTTGCACATCTATGAGTAAGCGCGACAGCGATCAGCGCGATGCCTTGATGGATCTCGGCCATGAGCGGCCGCAGGTGTCGACGAAGGCGCGCAACGTGTCGCCGATCGTGCCGCGCGGGTCGATCGTCGGCCGCGCGCTGGTGGTGGTGGTCGCGATCATGACCTTCCTCGCCTGCATCAGCACCGGCGTGGTGCTGCTTGTCCATGCCTCCGCCACCGAATGGCAGTCCGACATTGCCAGCGAACTGACCGTGCAGGTTCGTCCCGTCAACGGACGCGATCTCGATCGCGACGTCGCCGCCGCCGCCGATGTCCTGAAAGCGCAGCCGGGAATCGTCGATGTGCGTATCTTTACGCGCGAGGAATCCAACAAGCTGCTGGAGCCGTGGCTCGGCAGCGGGCTGTCGCTCGACGAATTGCCGGTGCCGCGCATCATCGTCGGCCGGACGGCGTCCGGCGCGGCGCGGGACCTTGCGGGGCTCGACGGAAAGCTAAAGCAGGTGGCGCCGTCCGCCAGCGTCGACGATCATCGCGCCTGGATCGAGCGGATGCGCACCATGAGCGGCGTCACCGTGGTGGCCGGCATCGGCGTGCTGGCGCTGGTGATCATTGCCACCATCATCTCAGTGTCGTTCGCGACGCGCGGTGCGATGGCGGCAAACCGTCCCATCGTCGAGGTGCTGCATTTCGTCGGCGCCAGCGACCGCTACATCGCCAACCGCTTCCTCTATCATTTTCTGCGCCTTGGGCTCGAGGGCGGCATCATCGGTGGCGTCGCAGCGATGCTGCTGTTCGGCTTTTCGGAATCGATCGCGGGTTGGTTTGCGGGTACGCCGACCGGCGACCAGTTCGTTGCGCTGCTGGGGACGTTTGCGCTGCAACCGTCCGGCTATCTGGTGCTGGCCGCTCAAGCGATTTTGATCGCGGCCGTCACAGCCTGGGCATCGCGCCGCACTTTGTTCGCAACGCTGGATGATATCGGTTGAATCGCGAGTTTTCGTCGGGGCTCGCCTTTGGCGAAATCCGCGCTAGATTTGTCCCACTATCGGACAGAATGGAGTAGGTTCGGTCAGCATCGTCATGGATCAGCGCGTCGACCACAATCCGCCGGACACCGCGGCCGCCCCGGCGCGCCCGCGCGGCCTTGTGCGCGCGCTGATCGTCGCCGGACTGGCGATCACGTTCTTCGGTGCGGCGATCGGCTTCGTCGGCTTCCTGTCGCAACTGCGCGTTGCCGAGTTGAAGCCGTCGAGCAATGCCGACGGCATCGTGGTGCTCACCGGCGGCTCGTCGCGCGTCTCCGATGCGGTCGAACTACTCGCCAAGGGCTATGGCAAGCGGTTGTTGATTTCCGGCGTGCATCCGACCAACAGCGTCAGCGACATTTCGCGCTCGGTGCCGGACAGTCAGGCGTTGCTCGATTGCTGCGCCGATCTCGATCGCTCGGCGGTGAATACCCGCAGCAATGCCGCTGAGACGCGCCGCTGGGCCCATGAACGCGGTTTCCATTCGCTGATCGTGGTGACCTCGAACTATCACATGCCGCGCGCCATCGTCGAAATGTCCCACGCCATGCCGGACATCGATCTCATTCCCTTCGCGGTGGTCAGTGACAAATGGCGCGACGAACCGTGGTGGACCAATGGTATGGCGATGCGGCTGTTGCTGTCCGAATATGTCAAGTATGTCGCCGCTGAAGTCCGCGTTCGCTTGGCCGACATCGGGCTCGATCTGCTGCCAGAGACCAGCGACCGCGCCGTGCCGCCGTCGCGCAAGACGGCGAAAGCCGCTGCAAGTTGACAGGGTAGCTGATGACCACGATTTTTCTGCGTTCGCTGCTCTACAACGTGCTGTTCTATGCCTGGCTGGTGGTGCTGATCCTGATCGCGCTACCGACTTTTCTGCTGCCGCGAACCGCGCTGCTTGCGATCGTCCGGTTCTGGGCGCGGAGCAGCATTTGGCTGTTGCGCGTGATCTGCGGCACCAAAGTCGAATATCGCGGCGCGGAGAAAATCCCGCCCGGCCCGCTGATCGTGGCATCCAAGCATCAGTCGATGTGGGAGACGTTTGCGCTGACGCAGTTCTTTGAACAGCCGCTCTATATTCTCAAGCAGGAACTGATGTGGATTCCGTTCTTCGGCTGGTATCTGCGCAAGGCCGGGATGATCGGCATCGACCGCGCCTCGGGCGGCAAGTCGCTGCTCGAGATGGTGCGTCGCGCCCGTGAGGCGGTGAAGGGCGGGCGCCAGCTCATCATCTTCCCGGAAGGCACGCGCACCGCCGTCGACGCGCCCCCGCAATACAAGAACGGCGTCGGTCTGATCTATGCCGGCTGCAACGCACCGTGCATTCCGGTGGCGCTCAATTCCGGCCTGTTCTGGCCGCGCCGCAATTTCATGCGTTATCCGGGGACGTTGGTGGTTGAATTTCTCGATCCGTTGCCGGCCGGCATGCCGCGCGAGGAGTTCAACACGCGCGTCAGCGCGGCGATCGAACAGGCGAGCCGCCGTTTGATCGATGCAGCGCGCGCTGAACAGGCGCAACTGTTCGGCGGCGTGCCGTCGTCCGCGAAGGTGTAATCAGTCCATCGCTGTCGCAGGATCCGATGCGGATGCATCGACGCGCAACGCGACGGCAAGCTTGTGTAGCGGCGCATCGCGAAACCCTTGCGCTTCGATCGCGGCGACGGTGGACAGCACGTAGTCGCGGTTGTTGCCGGAACGGCCGTGGCCCTGCCGTACGTAGCGCACCTGCTCTTCCACGCCGAGGCGGCCGGCATATTGCACATGGCCACGATTGACGATGTAGGTGAGCGCGGTGACCTGGCGGCGGGGATCGTCCTTCAGCCACACCGAGCGCGTCACTTCGTGGTAAACGTTCGTGGTCTGCTCGCGCGCGCGCAAGTAAGCGATGGTATCGTCGCGGCGTGCGGCGGCGACACGGAACGCGATGCCGCGGCACGCGCCGCCGCGATCGAGCCCGAGCACGAGGCCGGGACGCTCCGGTGTGCCGCGATGATCGAACGAATAGACGCACAGCGCGCGATGCGCACCGATCAAGCGCGCCGGCACCTGTTCCTCGAAGTCGAAGCCCGGCCGCCACATCAGCGAGCCGTAGCCGAACACCCAGAGGTCGCCGTCGGTCCGGTCGGTTGAAACAGGATTCGTCATTTCGGCGCTGGCGGAAACTTCACGGGCATGTGCGACGCTATTAATTATCGAAACCCACGAATACCGTGGCTTCCTCGACCGATTTTCGTTCGGACACCACCGCGTTGGCCGGGAAGGTTTCATCCGGCCACCCCAGCGCGATGCTTTTCATGATGACCTGATCGTCGGCGATTCCGGCATGTTCGCGCACCACCGGCGACTGCATGATGCCCTGGCTGTTGATCACGGCGCCCAGTCCGCGCGACCACGCGGCATTGACCAGAGCGGTCGCCACCGCGCCGCAATCGAACGGCGTATCGTCGCTGCCGTCCAGCACGCGATCGTAGGTCACGATGATGCAGACCGGAGCGTCGAACTGACGGAAGCCACGCAGCACCCAATCCTGCCGCATCTCCTTGTCGTCGCGTGCAATCCCCATCGCGGAGAACAGTTGCTTGGCGACGCCGACCTGCCTGTCGCGGTGCTGGCCCGTGAACGCCTGACCGGTGCGGAATTCGCGTGACTGCGGAATGCCCGCCACCATCCGCTCGGTGTTGCCGGCGCGGATGTGGTTGAGCGGCTCGCCGGTAATGACGTAGAAATTCCACGGCTGGGTGTTCATCGACGACGGCGCGCGCATCGCCAAGGCGATAATTTCCTCGATCAGCGCTTTGGGGACCGGATCGGGTTTGTACCCGCGAATGCTGCGGCGGCCGAGGATGACGTCGTCGAACTTCATGGTTTTGGAATTCCCAGGGCGGTGTTTGTAAGGTGGCGGGATATTTGCGGTTCGTCGGCCTTCGTGCAAGACGGGAAGCAGGGACAGGCAAGCCCGATTGTCCAAAATTGCCTGATTCGTTGCGCTAGAGTCTGTTTCAACTGCGTTGAATCAGACCTCTTCGCCTCTCTTTTTGATGGAGCATGATCTTGTCCGACCCGAAGGGCCGCGTTAGCGCAAACCGGTTTCCACTTTGCGGGATCATGCTCTAAAGGTCGCCGATGCCCGATTCGATCAAACTTCCGCGACAGCGGCCGTTGTGGCCGGTGTTCGTGATGCCCGCCCTCGTCGTCATCGCCGCGATCGGCTGGAGCGCGTTCTGGTTCTATGCCGCCTCGCGGGTCGACCATGAGGTCGATGCCTGGCGCGCGCGCGAGGCCAAGGCCGGCCGCGTCTACGATTGCGGCAAGCGTTCGGTGGCCGGCTTCCCGTTCCGCCTCGAGGTGACCTGCGAGGACGCCAGCGTCACGTTGGTCTCGCAGACCGCTCAAGGTGCCGGAGATGCGCCGGTCACGGCGCGGCTCGGCAAAATTCTCGTCATCGGGCAGGTCTATACGCCCGGCCTGCTGATCGCGGAATTCACCGCCCCCGCGACGCTGGCGGCGCGCGGCGAGCCGCCAGCGATGCAGGTCAACTGGGCAACCGCGCGCAGCAGCATCGCCGGCCTGCCGGGCATTCCCCAGCGCGTGGCGCTGGTTTTCGATGCGCCCGCGGTTGATCGCCTGAATAGCGGCATCGCGGTGCCGCTGGCCCGCGCGGCCCATGTCGAACTGCATACGCAATTTGCCGCCAGCAGCACGCCGGATCATCCGGTGATCGATGTCGCGGTGGATCTGACGCAGGCCAGCGTGCAGGACATCCATCCGGCATTGGCGCAGCCGTTTGATGCGCTAGTCGGCGCACGGCTGACCGGTTTGCGGGACTTTTCGCCAAAGCCATGGCCGGTGCGTTTCCGCGAGATTCAGGCCGCCGACGGCAAGATCAGGATCGAGCGCGCCCGCATCCAGCAGGGCAACATGATCGCGACTGCCGCCGGTTCGCTCGGCCTGACGCCCGACGGCAATCTCGACGGCGAATTGCAGATGACGGTGGCCGGCTTCGAGCAGGTGATCCCGCTGCTCGGCATCGAGAAGGTGCTGGAGGAGGGGGTGCCGCAGGCGACGCTGGATCGCCTTGCGCCGGGCGTAAAGGCGCAGGACGTCAACAACCTGCTCGGCTCGCTTGACAGGATGATTCCCGGCCTCGGCAAGGTGGTGCGCCAGAACGCCGGCGCAGGTCTTGCGGCGGTGGTCAATTCGCTCGGCACGCCGGCGGAGTTGGAAGGCAAACCGGCGCGGTCGTTCCCGTTGCGGTTCGCCGACGGCGCGGTGCTGCTGGGGCCGGTCAAGGTCGGGCAGGTGCCCCCGTTATTTTAGACAAGGTCCCGTCACTTCGCGTATGACGTAACCAATTTATCGGACTGGGCTGACCGCCCAAATCACGGAGCTTTCCATGCGTATCGACGCCATTTCCCTCGGGACCAACCCGCCGCACGAGGTCAACGCCATCATCGAGGTGCCGGTCGGCGGCGAGCCCATCAAGTACGAGATGGACAAGGAAGCCGGGACGCTGGTGGTGGATCGCTTCCTCTATACGGCGATGCGCTATCCCGGAAACTACGGCTTCATTCCGCACACGCTGTCGAGCGACGGCGATCCGTGCGACGTGTTGGTGGCCAATACCCGCGCCATCGTCCCCGGTGCGGTGATCGCGATCCGTCCCGTCGGCGTGCTGATGATGGAGGACGAAGCCGGCGGCGACGAGAAGATCATCGCGGTGCCGACCTCGAAACTGACGCAGCGCTACGACAAGATCCGCACCTACAGCGATCTGCCGGACATCACCTTGCAGCAGATCCAGCACTTCTTCGAGCACTACAAGGATCTGGAGCCCGGCAAATGGGTCAAGGTGCTGCGCTGGGGTGGCGCCGAGGATGCGCAGCGCCTGATCGTCGAAGGCATTGAGCGCGCCAAGGCCAAGAAGGCGTAACACAGGAAACGCGACCGCGTGTGGGGGCTATCGATGCGACGCGCGTTGAAATGGATTGGCCGTCTTCTCGCGGTTGTGGTCGTGGCAGTTGTGGTGCTCGCGGCGATCGTCGCGGTCAACACCTTCCGTCTCGGCTCCAAGCAGCTTCAGGTCGCGGCGGTCCCGCGCGCGGCCGTTGACGAGCAGGGCGCGGCGAAGCGGTTGGCCGAGGCGGTCCGCTTCCGGACCATCTCGAACTTCCTCAATCCGGATCAGGATGCCGACGCGCTGCGCGGCCTGCGCGAGCATATCGCGGCGAGTTTCCCGGCGTTCCATGCCGTCGTCAAGCGCGAGATCGTGGGTCAGCATAGCCTGCTCTACACGTGGGAAGGCTCGGACGCGGCGGCAAAGCCGATTGCGCTGTTGGCGCATCAGGACGTGGTGCCGGTCGCACCGGGGACTGAAAAAGATTGGCAGCAACCGCCGTTCGACGGTGTCATCGCCGACGGTTTCATCTGGGGCCGTGGTTCGTGGGACGACAAGGGCAACCTGTACTCCATGCTCGAAGCGGCCGAGCAGATGGCGAAGGCCGGCTTCCGCCCGAAGCGGACGATCTATTTCGCGTTCGGCCATGACGAGGAAGTCTCGGGCATACGCGGCGCCAAGGCGATCGCGGCGCTGCTGGCGTCGCGCGGCGTCAAGCTCGATTTCGTGCTCGACGAGGGCCTGCTGATCACCGACGGCATCATGAAGGGCCTCGATCAGCCGGCGGCGCTGATCGGTGTCGCCGAAAAAGGTTACGCGACGCTGGTGCTGACGTCTCGCGCGACGCCCGGGCATTCCTCGATGCCGCCGCGTGAAACCGCCATCGGCATGATGGCCGCCGCATTGGCGCGGCTCGAGGACCACAGCCTGCCGGCGCGGGTGCGCGGCGCGGTCGGCGAGATGTTCGATACGCTGGCGCCGGAGATGCACGGCTTCAATCGCGTGGTGCTGTCGAACCTCTGGCTGTTCAAGCCACTCTTGGTGCGCGAGTTCGACAAGTCCGGCCCGACGCGGGCGATGGTGCGCACCACCACGGCGCTGACGATCTTCAATGCCGGCGACAAGGACAATGTGCTTCCCGGCAATGCCGAAGCGACGGTGAACTTCCGGCTGCTACCCGGCGATACGCAGGACAGCGTTACCGCGCATGTGCGCGACACCGTGAACAACGACAAGATCGCCATCGCGCCGTTCCCCGGCAACACCAATCCGCCGCCGGTGACGGGAACGGCGAGCGCGGGCTATCGCGTGCTCAACCAGACCATCCGCGAGATTTTCCCGGACGTCGTGGTCTCGCCGGGGTTGATGATCGCCGCGACGGACTCGCGGCACTATGCCGGGCTCACCGACAACATCTTCCGCTTCTCGCCGGTGCGCGCGACATCCGAAGACCTCAAGCGCTTCCACGGCACCAACGAGCGGCTCAGCATCGCCAACTACGCCGACATGATCCGCTTCTATCTGCGGTTCATTCAGTCGAGTGCAGGTTGATCCTTACACCGCCGGCGGCGGCAGACCGCGGATCGCGCAGGCCGCGCGCAATGTATTGACCAAGAGGCAGGCAACCGTCATCTGGCCGACGCCGCCCGGCACCGGCGTGATGGCGCCGGCAATTGCGAGGGCTTCGGTAAAGGCGACGTCGCCGACCAAACGGGTCTTGCCGTCGTCGCTCGGCAGGCGGGTGATGCCGACATCGATCACGGTGGCGCCGGGTTTGATCCAGTCGCCGCGCACCATTTCCGGCTTGCCGACGGCGGCGTAGACCAGATCGGCGCGGCGGCAGAGGTCGGGCAGATCGCGCGAGCGCGAATGCGCGATGGTCACGGTGGCGTTCTCGTTGAGCAGCAGTTGCACCAGCGGACGGCCGACCAGATTGGAGCGGCCGATCACCAGTGCGTCCATGCCTTCGAGCGATTCGTGGATGCTCTTGGTCAGGATGATGCAGCCGAGCGGCGTGCAGGGCGACAGCGCCGGAAGCCCGCCGGCCAGCCGTCCGGCGTTGTTGGGATGTAGGCCGTCGACGTCCTTGGCCGGATCGATGGCGGCGATCACCGCCTCGGTGTCGAGGCCCTTCGGCAGCGGCAGTTGCACCAGAATTCCATGCACCGCCGGATCGCGGTTGAGCCGGCCGATCAGGCCGATCAGCTTCTCCTGCGTCACATCGGCGGGCAGCACGTGTTCGAAAGACGCCATGCCGGCGGCCTGGGTTTGCTTGTGCTTGCTGCGGACGTAGACCTCGCTGGCGGGGTCGTTGCCGACCAGCACCACGGCGAGGCCCGGCGTCAGGTCGTGATCGCGCTGGACCCGCGCCACTTCCTCGGCGACCCGCGCCCGAAGCTCGGCGGCAATGAGTTTTCCATCGATGATGCGCGCGGTCATGTCGTCCTCTATCAATCAGGTGTCGTCAGCGGCCTTGATCTCGATCTTGGCGGCCACCAAGGCTTTCAGCGTCTCGCCGAGCCGGCGGGGATCGCCGTCGACCGCGACCTGCTTCAGTCGCGAGGTCGCGCCCGCCAACAGTCGCACATTGCGCTTCGGCACCCCGAGTGCCTTGGCGAGCAGTTCCGTCACGGCGCGGTTGGCCTCGCCGCCCTCGGCGATGGCCCGGACCCGGACTTTGACGACGCTCTTGCCGTTGGAAAGCCGTTCCACGCCGTCGATGTCGTCCCGTCCGCCGCGCGGCGTCACCCGCAACGCGACGCTGATGCCCTCGGTGGAATAGCGCCAAGGGTCCATCAAGGTCTATCCATCAGCGGCCCGACAAGGCTCAGAATACGGCGGGATAGATGTAGTAGGTAATCACCCGCTGAATGAACATGATGATCAGGATCAGGATGATCGGCGAAATGTCGAGGCCACCGAGATTGGGCATGAAATTGCGGATCGGCCGCAGCAGCGGCTCGGTGATCCGGTACAGAAACTCGGCAACCGCCGCCACGAACTGGTTGCGGGTGTTGACCACGTTGAAGGCGATCAGCCACGACAGGATGGCAGAGGCGATGAGCAGCCAGACGTAGAGATCGAGGATGATGAGGACGATATCGAGAATGGCGCGCATGGCGGGAAGGGCTCGCGGGGTTGGTCGCGGGTTCAAGGGCTCGGTGGGGCGGAAACTATCGATTCAACCCCCGCTAAACAAGGGAAGTTCCTGCCCTTTTTGCAGCACACGCCCCGATGTGCGGCGTCCTTGACTTGGTGCCGGGCGGGATTTAAATGACGCCCACTTGCCGTTGGCGCAGTTCCAGTCGCCATGCTGCAATGGGGCCATAGCTCAGCTGGGAGAGCGCGTCGTTCGCAATGACGAGGTCGGGAGTTCGATCCTCCCTGGCTCCACCACGCTTCGCCTTCGGCTACGCGTGGCGCAGCCACGGGAAGTCGAAGGCGAAGCGTGTCCGGCGTAGCCCGCAGGGCGAAGACGGACTGCATCCACCCATCAAACTTCACCCATTCATGCGATTACCCCATCTGCGGCTACGCGTGGCGCAGCCACGTTAGCCGAAGGCGAAGCGTGCCCGGCGTAGCCCGAAGGGCGAAGCGGGGCTGATAACCTCCGCAAACCCATTTATCCCCTCATCGCCCCGTAAATTTCGGCGGGCGCTTTTCCATGAAACTCGCCACCCCCTCGCGGAAATCCGCGCCGGCCAGCGCGACCGCCATTTCGCGGTTGGCGTCGATGGTGGCTTCCGCCAGAGTCTGGAACGGCACGTCGTAGAGCTGCCGCTTGATCACCGCCATGGCGGACGGCGAGACGTTGTCTGCGAGGTCCCTCGCGTAAGCATAGGTCTGTTCGCGAAGCTGGTCCGGCGCATAGAGCCGGTTGACCAGTCCGATCCGCAGCGCCTCCTCGCTTGAGACGCGGCGCGCCGACAGCAGCAGGTCGAGCGCGTTGGCGTGGCCGATGATGTGCGGCAGCATCCAGCTAATGCCGTGCTCGGCAATCAGGCCGCGCCGCGCGAAGGCGGTGGTGAACACGGTGTTGTCGGCGGCAAAGCGCACGTCGCAATAGAGTGCGTGAACCAGCCCGATGCCGGCGGTGGCGCCGTTCAGCATGCCGATGATCGGCTTGGCGATCGACGGATAGAAGCCGTAGCGCGACTGCCAGTCCGGTCGCCGGTTCATGTCGAACGCCGGAATCTCGTTGCCGCGTTTCTTGATATCGCTCGGATCGAGCCCTTTCAATGCATCCATGTCGGCGCCGGCGCAGAAGCCGCGGCCCGCGCCGGTGAGCACGATGACG
>JAFKKL010000161.1 GCA_017305595.1 Hyphomicrobiales bacterium
CCGCCGCGTGCCGCTGTTCATCGAAGTGAAGAGCCAATTCGACGGCGATCGCAAGTTGGTGGCGCGGATGGCGGAGCTTCTCGCCGACTACAATGGCCCGGCGGCGGTGATGTCGTTCGATCCGGATCAGGTGTTCGCCTTGCGGGAGAAAATCCCGGCGCGGCCGCGCGGCATCATCGCCCAGCGCACCTACGATGACGACTACTGGAAATGGCTGACGCCGCAGCAACGCGACGACATGCTGTATCTGCGCCACGGCTTCCGCACGCAACCGCACTTCATCAATTTCTGGGGCCAGCAACTCCCCGCCCCCGCGCCGTGGATCGCCCGCAACGTCTTCGGCTGTCCGCTGTTGGCCTGGACCATCCGCACCGCCGAGCAGCGCGCCCACGCCGCGCGCTACGCCGACCAGATCGTGTTCGAAGGGTTCCGGGCCTGACCTCGGGCGGCCTTGACGACGAGGCCCGAAAGCACAATCTGTAAGCTAGTCACCCAAGCCTTCCATGGCTCCCCTGCGTGACCGGTTTATTTGTTGATGGATTCACCTGACATCACTTTGGAAGCCGTATCGACCGCGCGCCAGATCGGCGCGGCGGATTGGGATGCCTGCGCCAATCCGACATCGGCCTACCCGGACGGCAGGATCTACAATCCGTTCGTGTCCTATGCGTTCTTCGATGCGGTCGAGCAATCCGGCTCGGCCTGCGCACGCACCGGTTGGGGGCCGCGTCATCTGGTGGCGCGGCGCGGCGGCGACATTGTCGGCCTGGTGCCGTGCTATCTGAAGTCGCATTCCCAGGGCGAGTACGTATTCGATCGCGGCTGGGCCGACGCCTATGAGCGTGCCGGCGGCCAATACTATCCGAAACTGCAAGCGAGCGTGCCATTCACACCGGCGACCGGGCCACGTCTGCTGGTGCGCGCGGGCATCGACGATCCCGACCAAATTCGCACTGCCCTCGCGAGCGGTCTGAAGGCGCTGTGCAACGCCACCGAGACCTCGTCGGTACACGTCACCTTCGCGCCGGAGGACGAGTGGGCTTTCCTAGCCAAGCAGGGTTTCCTGCAACGCACCGACCAGCAATTTCACTGGCACAATGCCGGCTATGGCTCGTTCGAGGATTTCCTCGCCACGCTGTCGTCACGCCACCGCAAGGCAATCCGCCGCGAGCGGCGCGATGCGCTGGCGAACGGCATCACCATCCACGCGCTGACCGGCAGCGACCTCACCGAAGAGGTGTGGGACGCGTTCTTCGCGTTCTACATGGAGACCGGCTCGCGCAAATGGGGGCGGCCTTATCTCACCCGCGATTTCTATACCCGGATCGGCGACACCATGCCGGAGCGCATCGCGCTGATCATGGCGAAGCGCGACGGCCACTGG
Source organism: Hyphomicrobiales bacterium (assembly GCA_017305595.1). GTDB lineage: Bacteria > Pseudomonadota > Alphaproteobacteria > Rhizobiales > Xanthobacteraceae > 62-47. Next base: position 1,385 of record JAFKKL010000161.1, read on the forward strand.
ATTGCCGGCGCGATCAATTTCATCGGCGGCGATACGTTGTTCGGGCGGCACTGGGGCGCGATCGAGCATCACCCGTTCCTGCATTTCGAGGTCTGCTACTATCAGGCGATCGACTACGCCATCCGCTACGGGCTTGCGACGGTCGAGGCCGGCGCGCAGGGCGAGCACAAGATCGCGCGCGGCTATCTGCCGCAAACCACCTACTCCGCGCACTACATCGCCGACCCGGCGCTGCGTCGCGCCGTGCGCGATTACCTGCAACGGGAGCGGCTATATGTCGCCGAAGCCGGACGCCAGCTCGCCGAAGCCGGACCGTTCCGCAAGGACTCACCCGACGATCAGCCATCTTGACCGCGCCTCGCCGGGCGGGGAAAGTGGCGCGCGATTTTGGGAGCGACCATGGCCACTTACGACACCAACAATATCTTCGCAAAAATCCTGCGCAGCGAGATTCCCTGCTTCAAGGTCTACGAGAACGACCACGTACTGGCGTTTCTCGACATCATGCCGCGCGCGCCCGGCCATACGCTGGTGATCCCCAAGGCGCCCGCCCGCAACCTGCTCGACATCACCGAGGAGGACTTCGTCCACGTCGCCCGCGCCACGCGCCTGATCGCCCGCGCCGCGATGCCGGTTTTCAATGCCGACGGCATGATGATCGTGCAATTCAGCGAGCCCGCCAGCGGTCAGGAAGTCTACCACCTGCACATGCACGTGATCCCGCGCTTCGATGGCGTGGCGCTGTTGCCGCCGGCGACCGTCAAGGCCGACATGGCGGTGCTCGCGGAGCAAGCTGCAAAGCTGACTGCCGCGCTGAAAGACGCGTGATCGAGAGTCTTTTCGCTTTTGATACAATCATCCACGTCATGCGCGGACTTGATCCGCGCATCCATCATTCGAAAAAGATGGATTGCCGGGACATAGGCGAGCGAAACGACGCCGTTCTTCGAACGGCTATGCCCGGCAATGACGCTTCGTTTTAGTCCTTCACCTCGAAATCGCCCGGCTGCGGCGGCGCCAGCGGCGTGAACTGACACCGATCCGGTTTCAGGTCGACCAGCGGCGTGCCATCAAGGCAATCGAGCCCCTGCACCATCACGGTCGCGCCCTCGGCGCCGACCAGCTTGACCATCGAGGTGCCGATTGGATTCGGCCGCACCGGTGTGCGCAACGAAAACGTGCCGCGCACCGTGCCGTCGTTCTTCGGGCTTTGCAGTACCAGATCGCGCCGTGACAGATGCAGCCAGTACAGCACTTCGAGCCGTTCGTACTGGTCGATGCCGCGCAGCGCCGGCACCCACGGCTCGAAAATCTCGATGCGGCAGACCGGCCCGTCAACGCGCCCCTGACGCGGCGTCATCAGGCGCGAGGTCCATGGCGTATGGATGCAGCCGATGAAGACGAGGCCGGCATCATCCGGCGGCGGCGCCTCGACCACCACCTCACCCGCGCGAACTTCGCTTTCCCGCACCATGTCACGGCCTCTCGTCTGAGCGATATATCCAGTCGAATAGGCCGCTGGAAACGCCTTTTCGTCAAGCCCGTGCAGTCATCCTTTGACGCCCTTGTTGCGCAGCACGAGGCATGCCTGTCCGGCGCGATGAATGCGCTGACACAGATCATTCGCCTCGTTGCGGGTCGTGGCACCAATCCGCACTTGATAGAACGTGCGCGTGCCGCGCGTCCGCCAAATCGAGCCCAACAACATCGGATCGTGCTCGCCGATCGCCGACGTCAGCCGCTTCATCGCCCGAGCGTAGGACGCCAGCGCGCGATCGCGCGAGAAGCCCGCGGCAAGCTGCACGCCCCACGGCTGGTCGGCACCGACTTTCACACGCTGCGTCAGACCCTCGACGAACGGATTGGGCGCGCGTTGCAGCAGCGCCATCAGATCGCGGCAACTGGTGACCGAGGCTTGCTGAGCCTGCGGCTGTTTTGCCGCGTTCGCATTCTTCCAGTCGTCGACCGAAACGCCGGTGATCGCGACGACGTAGTTGCGCGTCTCGGCAGGCATCGGCCCGGTACCCTCGATCCATTCCCGCACGCGGCGCGGCCCGGCATTGTAGGCCGCCGCCGCAAGGCCGAGATTGCCGAACTGATCGCGCAACTCGCGCAAGAACTCCGCCGACTTCGGCAACGCCTGCACCGGGTCGAACGGATCGAGCAGCCGCCGCTCACTTGCCGTGCCCGGCATGAACTGAGCGATGCCCTGCGCGCGATCGCCGTTACGTGTCACTGGTCCGACTGCGTCCGGCTGGAAGCGGCTCTCCTGCCAGATCACGCGGGAGAAAAAATCCAGCGGCAGGCCAGCATCCTTGGCGGCGGATTCGATCATCAGGCAGATCGCCTCGCGGGTGTCGGTCTGGGCCGCCGGCTTGGTCGCCGCATCCTCGGCGCGAACGGCCGCCGTGCACACCGCAAGCGCCACAGCGGTGGAGAGGCTCCGCATCACGCTGGTCGCTCGCGTCCGCATTGCAGCCTTCCCTCGCCTGCATGACACCGCGTGAATGGCGCGGCTTGACAGCTTCTCATCAGCCGCTAGCTATCGTCACAGGCCGTAACCAAAAAATGCGGCGCGAGCGTGGGAGACGCGGATGACCAGCCCTGACGACAATCGCCTCGCCTTCGCGCCGGATGACGATCAGCCGATCCAGTACATGGCGCGCACCCGCGCCTATTACGCGGCGATCGGCTACACCACGCCCTATCGCTGGGCGCACTATAGCAGCGCGCCGTTCCAGCCGCTGCGCAAGCCGCTGGCACAATCGCGGGTGACGATCATCACAACGGCTGCGCCCTATGATCCGGCGAAGGGTGACCAGGGGCCCGGCGCGGCCTATAACGGCGGCGCGAAGTTCTACGCGGTCTATGACGGAGATACCTCGCAACATCACGACCTGCGCATCTCGCACATCGCCTATGATCGCACGCACACCAGCGCCGAGGACAGCGGCACCTGGTTTCCGTTGCCGCAACTGATCAAGGCGTCGGCGGGCGGACGCATCGGCGACGTCGCGCCGCGCTTCTTCGGCGCGCCGACCAACCGCAGCCACCGCGTCACTATCGAAACCGACGCGCCCGATATCCTGGCGCGCTGCAAGGCCGACGGCGTCGATGCCGCGGTGCTGGTGCCGAACTGCCCGGTCTGTCATCAGACCGTCAGTCTCGTGGCGCGGCATCTCGAAGCCAACGGTATTCCCACCGTGGTGATGGGCTGCGCCAAGGACATCGTCGAATTCGCCGCCGTGCCGCGCTTCCTGTTCAGCGACTTTCCACTCGGCAATTCCGCCGGCAAGCCGCACGACAAGGATTCACAGGCGCGCACGCTGGAACTGGCACTTCGGCTGCTGGAATCCGCGCCCGGTCCGCAGACTACGATGCAATCGCCGCTGCGCTGGCACGACGATCCGTCGTGGAAACGCGACTACAACAACATCGAGACCATGAGCACGGAAGAACTGGCGCGCCGCCGCCGCGACTTCGACGCGCAGAAAGACGCCGCGCGCAACGTGCGCAGCGGGACGGCTTAAATCGAAAACCCGAAACTGCGGCGAAAGCCTTCGCGCCCCTTCGGCGTGATCTGCAAGGCGCGCGGGTTGCGCTCACGCCGCACCCAGCCGAGATCGAAACAACGCGTGGTGATCGCCGCACCGACCACACCGGACAGGTGAAAGCGCCGCTCGGTCCAATCGAGACAATGACGGCAGATCGGGCGGCGCGTCCGGGTTGCGAGGGTGATGCCAAAATCATTCAGGAATGCTCGTCCGGATTCAGTCACCTCGCCGCCATCGTCCGACAGGATGACGTGCTTGCGCTCGCACAGCGCGTCGGCAATCGAGACGCCGAGGATGCCGGCGAAATGATCGTAGCAGGTGCGCGCAAGGCGCAACCTGTCTTCCTGCGCGGTGCGCGGCCGGTAACGCGGCGGCGCGGAAGCGGCGACCGCCATGATGCTCTCCAGCATCTGCGCCACCAGCGGCGTCGCCAGCCGGAAGTAACGATGCCGCCCCTGCTTGAGCACGGTGAGCAGTCCGGCTTGCGTCATCTTGGCGAGATGACCGCTCGTGGTCTGCGGCGTCACATTCGCGGCAAAGCTCAATTCGGTCGCGGTCAGCGCGCGGCCGTCGAACAGGGTGCTGAGGATGGTGGCTCGCGCCGGATCGCCCACCAGCGCGGCGATCTCGGCCATTTGCGGGACTGTCATGTGATCCAGTTTAGGCCGAAACCGGCCGCGCGCAATTGCTGACGCTTCGGTGCCGCCCGAAGCAACGGACCCGCGTTCCGGCGTTAACTCGTCGCCTACGGAAACGATCAGCGCAGTCGCGTTCCAATTCCGCCTTTCCGCGCGATCGATAACAGCGAAAGAGCGTCGAATGACGATCTCAACCCATCATGCCGCGCCATCACGCACCGATGGCGTCGCTCATCGCGCCAACGCAGTGCTGCTGACGATGTGCTTCGGCGTGTTCCTCGCGCAACTCGATTCCTCGGTCGTATTTCTTGGTCTCAAGCACATCGGCGGCGACCTCAATGCCAGCATCAGCGAGATGCAGTGGGTGCTGGATTCCTACAATCTGGTCTACGCCACTTTCCTTCTGACCGGCGGCGCGCTCGGCGACCTGTATGGACGACTGCGTGTGTTCGCCTGCGGCATCGCGCTGATCGTGATCGGCTCGCTGGTCTGCGCGCTGGCACCGGACGGCACGACGCTGATCGCGGGACGCGCCGTCACCGGACTTGGCGCGGCACTGGAGGTGACATCCTCGCTCGCCATCGTCAGCATCACGTTCCCCGATGCGAAGGCGCGTGGGCGCGCGCTGGGCCTGTGGGCAAGCTGCAACGGCGTGGCCATGGCGATCGGCCCGACGATCGGCGGACTACTGGTCGATCACGTCGGCTGGCGCAGCGTCTTCGTGCTGTCGGTACCGATCGGACTTGTGACGCTGCTGATGAGTTACTTCTATGTCGGCGAAAGCAAGCATCCACACGGTCGCCAACTCGATCCCGTCGCGCAGATTCTTGCGGTGATCGGGCTCGGCGCACTGTCATTCATCACGATCGAGGGCCAGCATCGCGGCTGGACCTCGCCGCTGATCGCCGGCATGGCCCTCGCCGCCATCGGCGCGGCTATCGCGTTCGTGCGTGTCGAACACGGCCGCGCGGGTGCGATGGTGCCGCTGGATATCTTCAGGAATGCGCCGTTCAGCGCAGCGCTCGCCATCGCCGGATTGATGACCTTTGGCATGTATTCGATGCTGTTCCTGATGCCGCTGTACTTCCAGTCGATCACAGGTGCGTCAGCCTTCATCGCCGGGCTGGAACTGCTGCCGATCTCCATCGCCTTCGTGGTGGTGTCGCAAAAATCCGGCGCGCTGATGCATCGCTTCGGCGCACGAGCGATGTTGACCGGGGGTATGGGCTTCATGGGAACAGGATTGCTGGCGCTGACGCAGATCTCGGCCACGACACCGATGGCACTGGTGCAACTGGCGCTGATCGTCATCGGCGTCGGCCTCGGTCTCAATACCGGACCGGTCAACGCTGTCGCCGTCGCAGCGGTGCCTGCGGCGCGCTCCGGCACGGCCTCCGGCCTCCTCAATACCGCACGGATGACCGGCGCGACCATGGGCATCGCGCTGCTCGGTGCGATCTATGCGGCGCATGCGCAGGTGGGCGGTACGCAGGCAATGCTGAGTGGGTTGCGTTGGGCGTTCCTCGGCGGCGCCATCGCCGAACTCAGCGGCGTCGTGATTGCGCTCGTCTTCACCCGCGCCAATTCGATGGCGCAGAAGCCGGCGTGAGATCAGTTCGCATTTGTGAGCTCGTCATGGCCGGAGTTATTCCGGCCGTCTACGTCCTAACTAACAGCTTGGCCGCAAGAAAAGCGTGGATGGCCGGGACAAGCCCGGCCATGACTAATGGAGAGCACAGTGATGGCCCTGCAAACTGACATTCTCGTTGGCCTCAGATGACAAAAAGAGCGGCGGAAAATTCCGCCGCCCTTTGTTGTTTCCTATCTGCCAATTCAGGCCTTGACCAGCGGTCCCTTCGAAGGCGAGCCCTTGGAGCCACCGCCGCCGGAACCACCGGGGCGCGGCTTGCGGGTCGGCGCTTTCTTGCGCGCACCGGGGAGCTTCTCCGGCTTCGGCGTCACCGGCCCGTCGAGATACTCGAAACCGATCTTGTCGGCACCCGCCTCGTCCTTCTCCAGCACGACGCGAACGTGGCCACCGCCCTTGAGCGCGCCGAACAGCACCTGATCGGCGAGCGGCTTCTTGATGTGCTCCTGGATCATGCGACCCATCGGGCGCGCACCCATCTGCTCGTCGTAACCGTGCTCGACCAGCCAGGCCTTCGCCGACTCCGACAGTTCGATGGTGACGTCGCGATCCGCGAGTTGCGCCTCGAGTTGCAGCACGAACTTCTCCACCACCATGCCGATCACGTCGGCATTGAGGTGGGCAAACGACACGATGGCATCGAGCCGGTTGCGGAACTCCGGCGCGAACTGCCGGTTGATCGCCTCCTGATCGTCACCCTCGCGCTTGTTGCGGGTGAAGCCGAATGCTTGCCGCGCCAGATCGGCGGCGCCGGCATTCGTCGTCATGATCAGGATGACGTTGCGGAAGTTGACCTGCTTACCGTTATGGTCGGTCAGCTTGCCGTGATCCATGATCTGCAACAGCACGTTGTAGAGATCGGGATGCGCCTTCTCGATTTCGTCGAGCAACACCACGCAATGCGGATGCTGATCGACGCCGTCGGTCAGCAGGCCGCCCTGGTCGAAGCCGACGTAGCCCGGAGGCGCGCCGATCAGCCGCGAGACGGTATGACGCTCCATGTATTCGGACATGTCGAAGCGGATCAGTTCGACGCCCAGCGACGCCGCGAGTTGCTTCGCCACTTCGGTCTTGCCGACGCCGGTGGGACCCGAGAACAGGTAGGAGCCGATCGGCTTCTCCGGTTCGCGCAGGCCCGCACGCGCCAGCTTGATCGACGCCGACAGCGCCTCGATCGCCTTGTCCTGACCGAACACCACGCGCTTCAGGGTCTGCTCGAGATGCTTGAGCACCTCAGCATCGTCCTTCGACACGCTCTTGGGCGGAATCCGCGCCATGGTGGCGATCGTAGTCTCGATTTCCTTGATGCCGATGGTCTTCTTGCGCTTGTTCTCCGACACCAGCATCTGCGCCGCACCCGACTCGTCGATCACGTCGATCGCCTTGTCCGGCAGCTTGCGGTCGTGGATGTAGCGCGACGACAGTTGCACCGCCGCCTCGATGGCATCGTTAGTGTACTTCAGCTTGTGATAGTCCTCGAAGTACGGCTTCAACCCCTTGAGGATGGCGATGGCATCCTCAACGGTCGGCTCGTTGACGTCGATCTTCTGGAACCGGCGCACCAGCGCGCGATCCTTTTCGAAGTGCTGGCGATATTCCTTGTAAGTCGTCGAGCCCATGCAGCGGATGGTACCCGAAGCCAGCGCCGGCTTGAGCAGATTCGACGCATCCATCGCGCCGCCCGACGTCGCACCCGCACAGATCACAGTGTGGATCTCGTCGATGAACAGAATCGCGTTCGGGTGCGCTTCGAGTTCCTTCAAGACTTGCTTGAGACGTTCCTCGAAATCGCCGCGATAGCGCGTGCCCGCGAGCAGCGTACCCATGTCGAGCGAGAACACGGTGGCGGCGGAGAGCACCTCCGGCACCTCGCTGTCGACGATGCGCTTTGCAAGTCCTTCTGCGATGGCGGTCTTGCCGACGCCGGCTTCGCCGACGAACAAGGGGTTGTTCTTCTGGCGGCGGCACAGCACCTGAATCGCACGATTGATCTCGGCATTGCGGCCGATCACCGGATCGATCTTGCCGTCACGCGCCTTCTTGTTGAGGTTGACGCAATAAGTCTCCAGCGCCTCGCCCTTCTTCTTGGCATCGTCGCCGTTCTTCGTTTCGGCTTCCTCGTCGACGCCGCGCACCGGCCGCGCCTCGGAGACGCCGGGCCGCTTGGCAATGCCGTGGCTGATGTAGTTCACCGCGTCGTAGCGCGTCATGTCCTGCTCTTGCAGGAAGTACGCAGCATGACTCTCGCGCTCGGCGAAGATCGCGATCAGCACGTTGGCGCCGGTCACTTCCTCCCGTCCCGAGGACTGGACGTGAATCACCGCGCGCTGGATCACGCGCTGGAAGCCCGCCGTCGGCTTGGCGTCGTCGGAGCCGTCGGTCACCAGATTCTCGAATTCGGTTTCGAGATAGTTGACCAGACTGGTGCGCAACTTGTCGAGATCGACGCTGCATGCGCGCATCACCGCGGCGGCATCGGAATCGTCCACCAGCGACAGCAGCAGATGTTCGAGCGTCGCGTATTGATGGTGCCGCTCGTTCGCGATCGCGAGCGCCCGATGCAGCGACTGTTCAAGGCTCTGGGAAAAAGTTGGCATTCGCGTCCTCTATGGCCCCCGGCCATCATGATGGTCGCTGCCCGATCAGGCAACAACAACCTTTTAGAATATATAGGCAGGCGGTTTGCCAGCGGAAGACCGGTTCCCTGACGCCCTGTCCGAAAGGCGTTCAGGTGATGGGCGAATCCGGCCCCGGATTCGCCGGCTTGCCGAACAGCCCTGCGAAGACTGGGCTTCAGCCAGAATCAATACGACGACGGCCGCCTGCAGCAATCAACTCCGACAAAGCCGAAAAGTCTCATCCGGCCTGGCGGCGATGAGGGCGGAAACGAGGCGAAACCGATTTCGGGAAACGGCCGGAGCTATTTCTTCTCCATCACGCATTGCAGTGGATGCTGATGCTTGCGTGCGAAATCCATCACCTGCGTAACTTTGGTTTCGGCGATCTCGTACGTGAAGATGCCACATTCGCCGATGCCGTGATGATGAACGTGCAGCATGATTTTGGTCGCCGCCTCGGCATCCTTCTGGAAGAAGCGCTCCAGAACATGAACGACGAACTCCATCGGCGTGTAGTCGTCATTCAAAATCAGGACGCGATAAAGGTTCGGCCGTTTGACCTTCGGCTTGACCTTGGTGATGACCGACGTGCTCGGCCCGCCCGCCCGTCCCTGATCGCCGTTGCGCTGATCATCACTCATGCGTGGCGCAACAGCTTCGGCGATCGCAGGCGCCGTGGAAAATTCAACGTGTGAAAGCAAGTTCGACATGGTCCGGATAGATTATTGTCTCGATTGTTACGCCCAGCATCCTGCACATCCGAAAACACGGCTATCCGCAGTCGGGACCGCATCCCGGCGCCTTCCCGCCGGCTTCCCTCGCGCGCCCGCCGGATCGGCCAGTGCAGCCACTCGCCGTGCCAATATGGGTCAGCACCGATACCGCCGCAAGCCGCCGATGGTCGCGCCATTCGCCGGCGTTCCGACGGAGGCAGCCCAGTGAAGGTTAATCCAATTTGACCGATTCGTCCGAATCCCGGGCCATCGCATTTATCAGCCGTTGACGCTGAAACCAGCCGATCGGCCATTCCAAGGCATTTATCCGGCTATTTACCTGATTTCTCAGGACGGCTTTACCACCTGTTTAGCCGGTCGCGTGGAAATGGCGTTGAAACCCTTACCTCGGTGACCGCCATGTTCGGTAAATCACTATTGAATTCAGCAAGGCAGGCCGCAACAGACCTGGTCCGCGCGGACCGGGGCAATGTCGCGGCCATCTTCGCCATCGCCCTCGTTCCGATGATCGGAATCATCGGAACAGCGATCGACTATAGCCGCGCCGTCGCCGCCCGCTCCGCCATGCAGGCCGCCCTCGACACCGTGGCGCTGATGGTGTCGAAGGACGCGCAGGCCGATCCGACCATGACGTCGGCACAAGCCACTGCCGCGGCACAGAAATATTTCGATGCGCTCTACAAGGAAAACGGTACCAGCAACATTGTGATCACCGCAACCTACACCCAGAACACCGGCCAGGGCTCGTCGGTGACTGTGAACGGCAGCGCGGCGGTGGCGACCGATTTCATGCGTTATGCCGGTTACACCGACATGAATATCGGCACGAGTTCCGAAACGAGATGGGGCAATGCCCGGATGCGCATCGCGATGGCGCTCGACGTCACCGGATCGATGGCTAGCTATGACAAGCTGCGCAAGATGAAGACCGCGGCCAAAAAGCTGGTGGACACGCTCAAAGCTGCGTCCAAAACCGCCGACGATATTTATCTCTCGATCATCCCATTCAACGTCATGGTCAATGTCGGCACAGCGAACAAGACGGCAGCATGGCTCGACTGGGACACGACGTACGGCAGTTGCAGCAGGTCGAGCTACACGACGAAGAGTTCGTGTATAGCGCAGGGGAAAACCTGGACCAGCAGGAACCTCAGTAGCTGGCAGGGCTGCGTCACCGACCGCGCGCAGAATTACGACACGACCAACGACGCACCGACGACAACCACGTCGGATACACTGTACCTGACCAAAAGTTACAGTTCATGCCCCGTGTCGCTACTTCCCATGACCTCGGTCTTCAATTCAACGGAAGACGATTTTTCGACCGACACCAATACCATCAAGGGCAAGATCAACAGTTTGACGGCTGTGGGCAACACCAATCAGGCAATCGGAATGCAGATCGCCTGGATGATGCTGCAAGGGAACACCCTCTTTCCTGTAACCGCCAAGGATCCTAACTATCAATATAGTGACGTGATCATCCTGCTCTCTGACGGCGACAACACGCAAGATCGGTGGTATTCGAACGCATCGCAAATCGACACGCGGCAGAAGCTGCTATGCGACAATATCAATCCGGAGAAAAAAGACTCGACCAAGAAAGACACTACTCAAGTCTTCACCATTCAGGTCGACACCGATGGGGCCGGAGAATCCGCCGTTCTGAAATACTGTGCCGATGGCGGCAGATTCTATCCGACAACAACGACAGACGGCATGGCCGCGGCTTTTAACGCGATCGGAAACTCGCTGGTCAAATTGCAGATCGCGAAATAATTAATAACCACCATGAAAAAAAGC
>JAFKKL010000375.1 GCA_017305595.1 Hyphomicrobiales bacterium
CGTATTCCGGGACGCCGGGTGCAAGGTTCCAGGAGCCAAGAACAAAACTTTGGGTTTCTGGAGAACATAACTTTGAGTTTCGAAAAATCGAGGCCGGAAAAGTAGCGACGACACAACGGCTTAAAAGTGTGCCAGAATAAGACTTTGGGTTTCTCACCATCACCATCATGACTGTGGATGTTCACATAGGATGGCCAGATTCGGCCAAAGTGCGCCTCAAATCACCCCAAAGAACAGCCGCACCCTTATACGATATCGAAAACCCGCCGGAAACGGCGGGTTTTCGATTAAAGGACACGCTTGAAGACAAGGTGGCAAAATGCTACCTTGTCTTCCGGAGGTGACCCATGGCCCAGTCCATCAAGCTCGGCGACGACATCATGAAGATCGTGCGTCGCGAATCCGAGTTGCAGAGCCGCTCGATCGCCGGCCAGATCGCCCATTGGGTGCGCATCGGCCGCGCTATCGAAAAATCCGGCAATTTCGATCATGCCCGGATCACCGCCGCTCTCGCCGGTGACATTGAGACAACGAATCTCACCGACGAGGAGAAGGATGTCTGGCTCGACAGCTTTGTCGAGAAGATGGGGCACCCCGGATCTGACGAGGACGCCTTCTTTGCCCGGCGGCGGCAGCTTGGGCTGGGTGTCGGCCTCGATGCAGCCGGTAACCTCGTGCGTGAGAAGACCACCCGTAACGCATGAAGCCGACGATGATCGTGCTTGCCGGGCCGAACGGTGCCGGCAAGTCCACACTCTACGAGACCCGCATCGCGCCGAGTTTCGCGGGCCCCTTCATCAACGCCGACATCATCCAGCGCGACGAACTGCGCGATCCGTCACCGGCTGCGTCTTACGTAGCAGCCAGCATCGCCTCCTCGCGCCGCGCCGACTTTCTCGCTCAGTCCCGGGATTTCGTGACCGAGACGGTTTTCTCGCATCCCTCCAAGCTTGAACTCATCGCCGACGCGCGCATCAAAGGCTTCACCGTCATCGTGATGCATGTCGGCGTCGACACTCCAGATCTCTCTGTCGCGCGCGTCGGCACACGTGTCGAGCAAGGCGGACATATCGTCCCCGAGGACAAGATTCGTGCCCGCTATGCGCGCGGTGCGCCGTTCATCCGCGCCGCTGTCCTCAAGGCGGATCGGGGCATGGTCTTTGACAATTCCAGCCTCAACCAGCCGCCAAGCCATTGCCTGACATTTGCGAAAGGGCGCCTGGTCTTCGCGGTGTCGCATCTGCCCGACTGGATCAGATCGGTCTATGCAACAGACCTTGAGATCTAGGTGTGGTGCGAATGATGGCGAGCTTCGCCAACATAACGGTCGTTCAGGGAGCATTCTGGACTTTTCAATAGCGCCTTTCGTTCATCCGGATCCATAAGCGAGCCTGATGCGCATTGCGGGCGTCATTCGTACGCACCCTTGATGCTGAAATGAAGTCGGTTGGGCGGATCATCTGCCCCTTCTCACCCTGCCCCATCGTTCACAATCAACTGCACCGATTTGGGCACAAACGCCGCTTCGACCTTACTGAGTGTGGCTTCGCGAAGCCCATCGCATAGGTTGCAATAGATGAGTATACTCAGCCTAGTCTCGTCGAGTTCGCGATTCGCGGTTGCTTTGTCGAGCAATAATCTGGCTTGCGAGCAAGCGATCTTGGAACTCACCTACGATTCGCCCAAGATGCGTACGATTGCGGCTGATACAACGGCTGCCCATAGGGTGCTCGGCCCGGAACTTGCTGAGGCTTTCTTCAGTTTGGTCGCAGATATGAGAAATGCGATGTACTTGGGTGAACTGCTC
>JAFKKL010000162.1 GCA_017305595.1 Hyphomicrobiales bacterium
GATCGCGCAGGAGGAAATCTTCGGTCCGGTGTTGACCGCAATTCCGTTCGAGGACGAGGCTGATGCACTGCGTATCGCCAACGATGTGCGTTATGGTCTCGCCGCTTACATCTGGACTGGCAATGTCGGCCGCGCGCACCGTGTATCGCAAAGCGTCGAAGCCGGCATGGTGTGGGTTAATTCGGAGAACGTGCGGCACCTGCCGACGCCGTTCGGTGGCGTCAAGGCCAGCGGCATCGGCCGCGACGGCGGCGACTATGCCTTCGAGATCTATATGGAGCAGAAGAACATCGCGATCGGTCTCGACAGGCATCGCGCGCCGAAGATCGGCGTCTAGGTCGATCGGCGCAGGGGAGATAAAGATGGAAAGCAAGCTTCCGCGCTTTGATGCCAGCATTTTCGACGCGGTTGCCGCCGGTGCACAGCTTTATGAGCTGTCGCACGCGATGGCGCCGTCGATGCCGGTCTATCATCAGCACATCCCGTTTTCCCTAGCGCTGCACCGCCGCCACGGCGACCCGCATCCGGTGAAGCGGGAGGACGGCTCCAGCTTCGCCAATGAGGTGATTGTTACGTCCGGCCATTCCGGCACGCATATCGACGCGCTCGGCCATTTCTCCCGCAACGGCTGCCTGCATGGCGATGTGCGGGTGGCCGATGTCGAGACGCGCGATGGCTACCGCGAACATTCGGTGGCGGATATCCCGCCGATCATTCAAAGCGCGGTGGTGCTGGACGTCGCTGCCGCCAAGGGCGTCGATTGTCTCGCGCCTGCGCAGGAAATCACGGTTACCGATGTTGAAGCTGCGCTGGCGTTGAGCGGTGCGACGATCAAGCTGGGCGATGCGGTGCTGATCCGCACCGGCTGGTCGAAATATTGGACGGACGCGGAGATGTTCATCGGCCGTCGCGGCGGAATGCCGGGTCCCGGCGAGAAGGCGACGCGCTGGCTGATCGAACGCGGCGCGACCCTGATGGGATCGGATACGCCCGGCTTCGAATGCCTGCCGACACCCGGCGTTTCGGTCCACGCCATTCTGCTGGTGGATGCCGGCATCCACATCATCGAAAATCTCAACCTCGAAGAGATCGCCAAAAAGCGCGCGCCCCGTGCGCTGTTCGTGGCGCTGCCATTGCGCTTGACCGGCGCGACCGGTTCACCGATCCGGCCTATCGCCATCGCCTGATAAACAGTGGGGCCTATCGTGGAACGATAGGCCCCACTGTTTTCACCGGCATCTCCATTTTCGACAAAGAGCGGTTTTCTTTCATTGGCTTGCTGCGGTGGTCGTGATCGGGTATACCTACCAATCGTTAGGGAGATGTACAAGGACTGGTTTGCATGCCGCTCGCCGGACGATCCTATCAGGAAGTATGCGAAGCCTTTTCGTGGGTTATCCCGGAGCGGTTCAATATCGCCGATGCGATCTGCGATCGGCATGTCGGCGCGGCACGCACCGCGTTGATTTACGAGACAGCGGATGGTGCTGTTACCGATTTCACTTTTGAGGCGCTTCAGGAGCGTTCGCGGCGATTGGCCAATGCGCTGTCGGCGCAAGGCATCGCGCGCGGCGATCGCATCGGAATCCTGTTGCCGCAATGCCCGGAAGCGTTGATCACGCATCTCGCCGCTTATCGGATCGGTGCGGTTGCCCTGCCGCTGTTTACGTTGTTCGGACCGGATGCTCTTGCCTATCGTCTCAGTGACAGCGGCGCCAAGGCCGTGGTGTCGAACACCGAAGGCATCGAAAAATTGATCCAGTTACGCGATCAATTGACGGCCAAGCCGCTGTTGATCGCGATCGAAGATCGCGTCGATGGTTCGACACTCGGATGGTCGACGCTGATCGACGCGGCGTCATCCAGTCACACCACGGTCGATACTGCCGCGGAAGATCCTGCCATCATCGTGTACACGTCGGGCACGACGGGAAATCCGAAGGGCGTGCTGTATGCGCATCGTACCTTGCTCGGTCATATGCCGGGCGTCGAGTTTCCGCATGACTTCTTTCCGCAGCCCGGAGATCGCATGTGGACGCCGGCGGACTGGGCCTGGGCTGGCGGCTTGATGGATGTCCTGCTGCCGTCGCTGTTCTACGGCATTCCGGTGCTTGCCAAACGCCTGAAGAAATTCGACCCCGAGGAAGCTTTCTCGTTGGTCGGTCGTCATGGCATCCGCAACGCATTCATGCCGCCGACCGCACTCAAAATGATGCGTCAGGTGGCACGGCCGCAGGAGCGCTTCTCGTATGCGATGCGTTCGATCGCGAGTGGCGGCGAACGGCTCGGCGAGGAAATGCTGGGGTGGGGTCGAGAGGTCTTTGGCCTCACCATGAACGAATTCTACGGCCAGACCGAGGCCAACCTGACCATCGGCAATTGCGCTTCCATCATGCCGCTAAAGGAGGGGTCGATGGGGCGGGCGATGCCCGGTCATGTGCTGGAGGTGGTGGACGAGGAGGGCAATCCTGTGAAGCCGGGCGAGACAGGCACCATTGCCGTCAAGGCGCCAGATCCGGTGTTTTTCTTGCGCTACTGGAATAAGCCTGATGCCACCAGCGAGAAATTCCGCAATGGCTGGCTGTTGACGGGCGATGCCGGTCATCGTGACGAGGAAGGATATTTCTGGTTTCACGGCCGCAACGATGACGTCATCATATCCGGGGGCTACAGGATCGGGCCGACCGAGATCGAAGATTGCCTGATGCAGCATCCCGCGGTTGCGCTCGTCGCGGTTGTCGGCGTCCCGGACAGCGTTCGTGGCGAGGTAGTGAAGGCGTTCGTGGTTCCGCGTGCCGGGACGACTGTGGACGATGCCCTTCGTGAGGACATGCAGAAATTCGTCAAAGCGCGCCTGTCGGCTCATGAATATCCGCGACAGATCGAAATCCGTGACTCGCTGCCGATGACGATCACCGGAAAAATTCGCCGCAAGGATCTCCGCGACGAGACTAATGGAACGACGCCGTGACCCGCGCCCTGGTTGTCGCGACGCCGGATAAAGGAAGGAATTGATGGGACGTCTGTTTGATGAATTCAGTATCGGTCAGCGTTTCGAGACGCCGTCCCGAACGATTACCGAGGCTGACATCGGGACGTTCGCCGGCCTGACCGGGGACTACAATCCGGTTCACACCGATGAGGTGTTCGCGGCGGCGACCGGATTCGGCGGTCGGATCGCCCATGGTCCGATGGGGATCGGCATCGCGTTCGGCCTCGCGTCACGCCTCGACCTGATCGACGGAACGGTGGTTGCGCTGCTGGGCGTGACCTGGGATTTCAAGGCGCCGATGCGGCCGGGTAGCACAATTCGCGCCTTGATCGAGGTCGTCGAAACGCGCAATGTCAGTAACCCGGCGCATGGCCTGCTGGGATTATCTATTACGCTGGTCGACGAAGCTGGTAAGCCGCTCCAGGAAGGCCGCGCGCGCCTCTTGATGCGGAAGACGCAGCATGAGAAGGCGAAATGGGGCAGCGTTTGATCGCAAGGAGAAGTGACCATTAGCCAGGCAGTTGCACGGACCGCGAAGGCGTCCGCCGCCAAATCCGAAGCCTCGGATCAGAACGGCGGAGCCCGACAAATCCTCAATGCCACGGCATGGTTGCTGCGCCATCGCGGCTACGAGGCGACGACCACGCGTGCGATCGCCGAGCGGGTCGGCATCAAGGCCGGCAGCATCTATCACCATTTTCCGTCGAAGGATACGATCGTCGAGCGGGTGATCAACGAGGGCGTTCTCGTTGTGAATAAAGCCGTCACGTCAGCGCTGGATGCGCTGCCGAATAAGGCGACGCCGCGCGACCGCCTGCAGGCTGCGATCAAGGCTCATCTGCTGTCCTCACTGGAACACAGCGATTACACCTCGGCGTCGATCCGCGCGTTTGCGTTCCTTCCGCCGGAGTTGCGCAGGACCTGTCGTGTCGAGCGGCGGCGCTATGAAGACATCTGGCAGCAACTCATGCGGGATGCTTCAGAGGCGGGTTATATCCCCAAGGATGTGTCGCTCGATGCCGCGCGCCTGATGCTTTTGGGTGCGGGACGTGTCCCCATCGACAAAATCGCCACCGACTTCGCGCAAATCGCGTTCGGTGCACGACGGGCATAATTTCGGTCTTTGTTGGCTCGTGGCCTATTCAGCTGCTTGATGCGTGACGCCGGCATCCGGCCAGCGCCCCAGCAGGATGGTCTGTCGCTTGAGAGCATCGGCCTCGGCCGCCACCTTGACGTGTCCAAAACCGCGGATCGTGAGCGGCAGGGCCGCGATCTCCACCGCAAGCGCATGATTTGTCGCGGTCAGTTCCGGTATGATGCGTGTCCGCAGCAACGTTTCGTATTGCCCGATCGTCCGGCGTTCGGACTGCCGCTCGGCCGTGTAACCGAACGGATCGGCCCAGCTTCCGCGCAGGAATTTCAGCTTGGCCAGCAGCTTGAACACCGGCACGACCCAAGGACCGAACCGCATCTTGCGCGGATGCCCGGTGACCGGATCGCGCCGCGCGAACAGCGGCGGTGCCAGATGGAAGGAGAGGGTGCCGCTGTCGAACTGTTCGTTCAGTCGTGCAAGGAAGCTCGTTTCGACATGCAAGCGCGCGACTTCGTATTCATCCTTGTAGGCAAGGAGCTTGTGAAAGCTGCGCGCCACCGTGGTCGCAAGTTCGGTCGAGCCGGGACGGATCCGATCCTCTGCGTTCGCCACGTCGGCGACAAGATCGCGGAAACGGCGCGCGAGGTGTTCGTTCTGATAACGGACCAGTTCGGCGGCTCGAATATCGACGATGTCGGCCAACGATCTCGCAACCGGTTGCTGTGCCGGACCGGATAATCGACCAAGGACGCTATCGGGGGCGGATGCCAGCGCACGTCCCCATGCGAAGGCGCGCTTGTTCATCGCCACTGCCGCGCCGTTCAATTCGATCGCCTTCAGAATGGATGCTTCCGTCAGTGGCACGCGACCTTTCTGCCAAGCCACGCCGAGCGCCATCATGTTGGCGCCGACCGCATCGCCCAGCAACGCGGTCGCCAGCGCCGATAAATCGGCGAAGGAGGTCTCTGCGCGTGCGGCGATGCGGCGCTTCATCGCCGCATCGGGAAACGCGAGATCCGGATTGGTCGTAAAATCGCCGGTCATCACCACATGATCGTTGATCACCGCGATGGCATTCGGTGTCAGCAAACTCAGCACTTCGGGTGTCGCCGCCACCGCGAGGTCGCATCCGATCAATGTATCGGCTTCGCCGGGCGCTAGCCGTACCGGGCCAATATCGTTCGGGCCCTTGGCAATTCGAACGTGGGTGGTGACCTCGCCACCTTTCTGCGCGAGGCCGATCTGATCCATCACCGAAACGCCGCGGCCGTCGAGATGTGCCGCCATGCCCAGGATAGCACCGACGGTGACGATGCCGGTGCCGCCGATGCCACCCGCGACCAAATTTGCGCGGCGGGATAAATCCAGCAGCGGCGCCGGTACGGCAGGTGGCGCGATCGCGTCGGATTTCGATTTCTTCGCGACGCCGCCCTCGATGGTTACAAAGCTCGGGCAAAAGCCATCAACGCAGGTTGCATCCTGATTACAGGTGGTCTGATCGATCTGCCGCTTGCGGCCGAACTCGGTTTCGAGCGGTACCACGGAGACGCAATTCGACTTCCTGCCGCAATCGCCGCAGCCTTCGCAGACGGCTTCATTGATGACAATGCGCTTGCCGGCATCCGGCATCTGGCCGCGCTTGCGGCGGCGGCGCTTCTCGGCGGCGCAGACCTGATCGTAAATCAGTACGGAGACGCCCGACGTTTCGCGTAGCGCACGCTGCACCGCTTCGAGACGATCGCGCGGATCGATGATGACGCCGGGCGGCAGCGTTTCGCCGCGATGACGCTCCGGTTCCTCGGCGACGATGCGGATATCGCGCACGCCCTCGGCCGCGAGCTGCCGCGCGATCTGCGCGACGGTGAAGCCGCCTTCGGCGGTCTGGCCGCCGGTCATCGCCACGGCGTCGTTGTAGAGCAGCTTATAGGTGATGGTGACACCTGCCGCGATCGCGGCGCGGATCGCCAGCAGGCCGGAATGAGCATAGGTGCCGTCGCCTAGATTGACGAACACGTGCTTGGTGCTGGTGAACGGCGCCTGCCCGATCCAACTCGATCCTTCCGCGCCCATCTGCGTGAATGTCGTGGTATCGCGATCCATCCACTGCGCCATGTAATGACAGCCGATGCCGGCCAGCGCGCGGCTTCCCTCCGGCACCAACGTCGAGCGATTGTGCGGACAGCCCGAGCAGAAGTAGGGTAGGCGCTTCGCCAGCGCCGGCTCGATGGCCTGTCCCCCTGCGTCGTCAGAAAGGAAGCGTGGCGGCAGTTGATCGCCCAGCGCCAGCCCCGCGAGACGCCTGGAGATGATGCGAACCAGATGATCGACGGAAAATGCCGCGCGCGGCGACAGCAGCGGTTGCCCGTGTTCGTCGATCTTGCCGACCAGTCGCGGTTTGCGAACGGAATCGCCAGTGAGGAGAACGCGCGCAACCTGGTCTTCCACCAGCGGACGCTTTTCCTCGACGATCAAAATCTCTTCAGCATCGCTGCAATACTCGCGCACGAAATCGGGATCAAGCGGCCACGGCATTCCGATGGCGCAGAAACCGATACCCAATGCTTTGAGTCGGTCCATATCGAGTCCGAGCATCGAGAGCGCTTGCATCACGTCGAGCCGCGATTTGCCGACGGTGACAATCATCAGCCGACGCCGTTGCGGGCCGGGATCGATGATGGCGCGGTTGAGCCCATTGGCGCGGCCGAAAGCAATCGCTGCCGGAAGCCGCAGATCGAACAACCGGCGCTCCTGTTCGAGCGGCGTATCCGGCCAGCGGATCGAGACATCGGTCGGCAGCCCCGTAGGTTGCACGATTTGCGGCACGACATCGGCCAGTTCGACGGTCGCAGCCGAATCCATCATGTCCGCGAGCGCCTTCATGCCGACCCAAAGACCGGTTGCGCGCGACATCGCCCAACCAATCAGGCCGAAGCGCATCACTTCCGCGACATTGGCCGGGTGCAGCACCGGGATCGACGCATCGAGAAACGCATAGTCGGACTGCGACGGCAGGCTCGCCGATTTGCACGCATGATCGTCGCCGGCGATCGCCAGCACGCCACCGAACGGTGCGGTGCCCGCCGCATTGGCGTGCTTGAGCGCGTCGCCGGAGCGATCGACGCCGGGGCTCTTGGCGTACCAGATCGCAAACACGCCATCCTTCGTCGCGCCGGGCGACAGGCCGATCTGCTGCGTTCCCCATACGCTGGTGGCGGCGAGGTCTTCGTTCAGTCCCGGCTGAAAAACAACGTCGTCCTGCGCGAGGTGACGTTTGGCGGTCCATAGCTCGCGGTCATAGGTGCCCAGCGGTGAGCCGCGATAGCCGGAGATAAACCCCGCCGTATTCAATCCCGCGGCGCGATCGAGACGGCGTTGCATCAGAGCCAGACGCACCAGCGCTTGTACGCCGGTCAGGTAGATGCGGCCGGTATCGCGGCTGTATTTGTCATCGAGTGAAATCGGCGCGTCGGCTGGATTATTCATGCGACCCTCAAAGCCGCTTCGCGACTTCTTCAAGCATGACTTCGGTGGCGCCGCCGCCGATCGATTGGTCGCGTGCGGCACGCGTCATTCGCTCGATCACACTTTCGCGCATGAAGCCCATGCCACCGTGGAACTGAAGGCAATCGTACATCACGGCGTTGACGAGCTCACCGCAATAGGCCTTCACCATCGAGACTTCGCGGGTGACATCACGTCCTTGCGCATCGCCCCAGGCGGCGGCGTAGACAAGCTGGCGCCCGGCTTCGACTTCGGCAGCACGCATGGATGTCCGCTGTCGGATGCCTTGCTTGTCCCACAGCGGCGCGCCGAAGGCCCGTCGTGTCTTCAGGTAAGCGATGGTCAGATCAAGCGCAGCCTGCGCTTCGCCCATTGCCATCGCGCCGATCACCGTGCGTTCGTTCTGGAAGTTGCGCATGATGGCATAGAAGCCCTTGCCCTCTTCGCCGAGCACGGCATCGTGCGGCACCAGGCAATCCTCGAACACCAGTTCGGCAGTATCGGACGAGCGCCAGCCGTGCTTGTCGAGCGCGCGGCTGACGCGGAAGCCCGGCGTGCCTTTCTCGATGAGGAACATGGTGATTGCCTTGCTGCCGCCGGACAGTTCGCCGGTCTTCGCAGCGACACAGTAGAGATCGGCATGCACGCCGTTGGTGATGAACATCTTGGCGCCGTTCAACACATAGCCGGCATCGGTCTTGCGCGCGGTGGTGCGGATGCCCTTGACGTCGGAGCCGGCGTCCGGCTCGGTGACGCCGACCGCGCAGATGGCTTCGCCTGACACGATCTTCGGCATCCATCGCGCCTTTTGCGCTTCGCTGCCGGCGTTGAACACATGAACCGACGCCATGTCGGTGTGAACCAGCGCCGTGATCGCGAGACCGGAGAAGGTGGAACGGCCGAGTTCTTCCGCGAACACTACGCTGCCAAGCGTGTCCATGTTCGACCCGCCGTAGACTTCCGGATAGCGAATGCCGAAGAAGCCCAGCGAGCCCATACGCCGCAGCACCTCACGCGGAATGAAGCCCTGTTGCTCCCACCCGTCGCCGTGCGGCTTGATCTCCTCCTCGACGAAGCGACGGACCTGATCGCGCAGCATCTCGTGTTCGGGGGTGAAAAACGGCGATTGTGTTTGCGCCAGTCCGTTCATTTGCGATCTTCCTCATTGATCCAAACGGATCGGCTTCCGACGCGGGACCGTTGACAGCAATATCCGGATTCCCGCTTCCCTATCTAACAGTTGTTAGGTATAAGGCATCGCGAGACTTACCGCAAGCCGGTCCGACGATCCACCGGCTGGAAGGGGCACGATGACTGCATCACGATTTGAGGCGCTGGTCGAAACGTTACGGAGTCGGCACGGGGCTGTCTTGCAAGGCGGCGGCGAGGCACTGGTCAAGCGCCATCGGGCACGCGGCAAGATTCCGGTACGCGACCGCGTCGATCTGCTGCTCGATGCCGGTAGCCCGTTTCTCGAGTTGTCGCCGCTCGCGGCTGACGGATTGTATGGCGGTGAATTGCCGTCGGCGGGAATCGTCACAGGGATCGGCATCGTCCATGACACGCCTTGCATGGTGATCGCCAACGACGCCACCGTGAAGGGTGGTTCGTTTTTCGCCGAGACCGTTCGCAAGCATCTGCGCGCGCAGGAGATCGCCGAGGAGCATCGGCTTCCTTGCATCTATCTGGTCGATTGCGGTGGCGCGTTCCTGCCCGAGCAGGATCGTGTGTTTCCGGATCGCGATCACTTCGGCGGCACGTTCTACAATCAATGCCGGATGTCGGCGGCGGGCATTCCGCAGATCTCGGCGGTGTTCGGTGGCTGCACCGCGGGTGGTGCGTACATCCCGGCGCTGTCCGATGAATCTGTGATGGTGCGTGGCACCGGCCGCATCCATCTCGGTGGCCCGCCGATCGTGAAGGCGGCTATCAATGAGATCGTCGACGGTGAAACGCTGGGCGGCGCGGACATGCACGCGACGGTGTCTGGCGTCACGGATCACGTTGTCGATAACGAAACTGCTGCCATCGGCAGGCTTCGTGAAATCGTGCTGGGATTCGGCACGTTGCGTCGCGTGGCGCAGCCGCCTTTCGCGCCGAAGCCGCCGGCCGGCGATCCGGAGGAGTTGGCGGCGCTGGTGCCGGTCGATCTGAAGAAGCCCTACGACGTTCGCGCGGTGATCTCGCGGATCGTTGACGGCGGCGAGTTGCACGAATTCAAGCCGGCCTATGGCGCATCGCTGGTGACCGGCTTTGCGCGCATTCACGGCTTTCCGATCGGCATTCTCGCCAACAACGGCGTGCTGTTCTCGGAATCTTCGGTCAAGGGCGCGCACTTTATCGAGTTGTGCGACCAACGGCACATTCCGCTGCTGTTCCTTCAGAACATCACCGGCTTCATGGTAGGTACTGAGGCCGAGCGCGCCGGCATCGCCAAACATTCCGCGAAGCTGGTCTATGCGGTTTCTAACGCGCGTGTGCCGAAATACACAGTGTTGATCGGCGGCTCGTATGGCGCAGGAAATTACGGCATGTGCGGGCGTGGATTTCGGCCGCGCTTCCTGTTTACCTGGCCGAATTCACGCATCGCCACCATGAGCCCCGACGTGGCCGCCACCGTTGTTACCGAACTGCGCCGCCAGAGCCTGAAAGGCGGCGGCGATGAAACGGCCATAGCAGAACTCGATCGTCGCACGCGCTCGCAGTTCGAGGAACAGAGCGACCCGTACTACGCGACCGCGCGGCTTTGGGACGACGGAATTATCGAGCCGGCGCAGACGCGCGACGTGCTCGGGCTTTGTCTTTCGCTTTCCGCCGATGAACCGCGCGACCAATCCGCGCGACCCGTTTACCGCATGTAAGGCAAGGCATGTTTCGTTCGCTTCTCATCGCCAATCGCGGCGAAATCGCCGTCCGCATCATTCGTACGGCAAAGCGCATTGGCCTGCGCACCGTCGCGGTCTACTCCGACGCAGATCGCGACGCCATGCATGTCCGGCTCGCCGATGTCGCCGTGCCCATCGGGCCTGCGTCCGCGCGCGACAGCTATCTCCGTGCTGATCGCATCGTTGCCGCCGCGCTGGCGGCCGGCGCCGACGCCATTCACCCCGGCTATGGCTTCTTGTCCGAACGCACGGACTTGCCGCAGCTCTGCCAGCAGCATGGTCTGGTCTGGGTTGGTCCCCGTTTAGAGGCCATCGCCGCGATGGGGTCCAAGATCGAAGCCAAACGTCTAGCTGTCGCGGCAGGGGTGCCGGTTGCGCCGGGCTATGACGGCGAAGACCAGAGCGACGTGCGCCTTGCCGCGGAGGCGGAACGCATCGGCTTGCCGGTGATGATTAAGGCCTCGGCTGGAGGCGGCGGCAAAGGGATGCGACCTGTACATGACGTGACTGCGCTTCGCGACTCGCTGATCGCGGCGCGTCGCGAAGCGGAAGCGGCGTTCGGGGACGGTCGCCTGCTGATCGAGAAACTGATCGAGCGGCCGCGCCATGTCGAGGTCCAGATCCTCAGCGACAAGCACAGCAATCTCGTGCATCTCTTCGAACGGGATTGCTCGGTTCAGCGCAACAATCAGAAGCTGCTCGAGGAAGCTCCCGCGCCGAACCTGTCCGAACAGACTCGCCATGCGCTTCACCGTCACGCGCTGCAACTCGCGTCCGCCATCGGATACGATTCGGTCGGGACGATGGAGTTCATGGTCGACGCCAAAACCGAGGATATCTTCTTCCTGGAAATGAACACCCGCCTGCAGGTCGAGCATACAGTGACGGAGGAAATCACCGGCCTCGATATCGTGGAATGGCAGTTGCGGGTCGCAGCCGGCGAACCGCTGCCGTTCAAGCAGAACGGCATCGCCTGTCATGGTCACGCGATTCAGGCGCGTCTCACTGCGGAACGCGCCGATCAGGGCTTCCGTCCCGATACCGGAAAGATCGAACTGTGGTCGCCGCCCGCTAACGTGCGCATCGACAGCGGCGTTGCGACGGGGACCACGATCGGGCTGCACTACGACAGCCTGTTGGCGAAGGTCATAGCCGTCGGAAGCGACCGCGACAAAGCAGTTGCGCAACTTGCGACCGCGCTAGACCAACTGACCGTGCTGGGACCGGCGACCAACCGCGCGTTTCTGAGCGATGCGCTGCGTACCGATGACTTTGCGCGAGGGCGTGCGACCACCCGGCTGATCGCCGAAAATTGGCCGAATGGCTGGACGTATAATCCGGAAGACATGATTTTGGCCCGCCGTATGGCCGCGCTTGTCGTCAGAATCGCGGGCGGTTCATCGGACCAGCAATCGCCGTGGTCTGGTAAATCCGGATTCCGCGTTCTTGGTCCCGGCGGGCGCACCAGCGTCAGTCATCTCACGGTCAAGAACGACGCCGATGCCTGGGCCATGACAGTTGCGGGAGACGGCGATCAGTTCACTATCTCCGATAGCGGCGGTGTTCTTGCCGTTGTTGCTACGGCGGCACAAGGAATCCTCGTCGCGCAGATCGGCGAGACGACCTATCGCATGCCGTTCGCCGTTGATGGGCATCGCGTCGCGATCGGCATCCGGTCGGTCGAAGCGAGCTTTGAGGTTCGCCTCACGGCGGATGTCGCGCTGGAAAGCGCCTCCGCAGCGAACAATGCTGATCCGAACAACGTCACCGCGATGATGCCGGGGCTGCTGGCGGATGTCATGGTGGCGGAAGGCGACGCTGTCGAAGCCGGACAAACCGTTGCCGTCCTCGAATCGATGAAACTGTTCACCGATCTGAAGGCGGTTTGCGCCGGGCAGGTCACGCGGGTCGCAGCGGACAAGGGCAAGACCGTTCGCGCCGGCCAGTTGATCGTATCGATCGAACCGGCGAATGCCGCAAATTCCTAACAGGGGAGGTCAGATTGCCGGGTCTATGGTTTGAGGAGTTTTCAGTCGGGCAGACGTTCGAGCATCCGATCACCCGGACGGTGACGGAGATGGACAACATGCTGTTCTCCAACATGACGCTCAATCCCCAGCCGCTGCACATCGATTTTCATTTCGCTGCGAAGACCGAATTTGGCAAACCACTGGTGAATTCGCTGTTCACGCTCGGGTTGATGATCGGGATATCGGTACACGACACGACGCTGGGCACCACCATCGCCAACCTCGGAATGACCGACGTGAATTTCCCTGCGCCGGTCTTTCACGGCGATTCTATCCGTGTCGTGACCACGGTGGAGGCCGTCCGCGCCAGCGGATCGCGACCCGACGCGGGGCTGGTGACGTTCCGCCATCGCGCCTTCAATCAGAACAATCAGGAAGTCGCCAATTGCACCCGCGTGGCCTTCATGCGCAAGCGGCCCGCCGATAAGGCGAAATAAGTCCTTGCACTCTCGCGTTGACGGAAACTCATACAATTAAACAGAAATAACAGGGAGGGATTACCATGGATTTGTCATCGAAGTCGATTTCCCGGCGTGGTGTGATCGGCGTGACGCTCGCGGGTGCTACGGCAGCAGTTGTGTCTCCCGCCGTTGCACAGTCGCAACCGGCATTGAAATGGCGAATGGTCACCAGCTATCCGAAAAGCCTCGATGCACTTGATGGTGGCTGCCGGCTGTTGGCGAAAATCGTTAGCGATCTGACCGATGGCAAGTTCGATATTCAGGTATTTGCCGCCGGCGAAGTGGTCCCGGCGCTGCAGGTGCTCGACGCCGTGCAGAGTGGCACCGTCGAGATGGGGCATTCGGCGAGTTACTACTACATCGGCAAAAATCCGGCGCTGGCGTTCGACACCTGCCTTCCGTTCGGACTCAATGCGCGACAGCACAATGCGTGGATGACGCACGGCGGCGGTGCGGCGCTGATGCAGGAAGTGTTTGCGCCATACGGTATTCGCGTTTTTCCGGCCGGCAACACCAGTGCGCAGATGGCTGGATGGTTTCGCAAGGAGATCAAGACGGTCGAGGATTTTCAGGGTCTCAAGTTCCGCACCGGTGGATTGGCAGGGCAGGTGTTGGCCAAGCTCGGCGTGGTCCCGCAGCAGCTTGGCGCCGCCGACGTCTACCCCGCGCTTGAGCGCGGCACCATCGACGCCGCCGAGTGGGTCGGTCCCTATGACGATGAGCGTCTGGGTTTGCAAAAGGTGGCCAAGTATTACTATGCGCCCGGCTGGGCCGAGGGCTCCGCGCAGGTCTCGCTCTATGTCGGCCAGAAGCACTGGGATGACCTTCCCGCAAATTACAAGGCTGCCATTGAGGCTGCTTGCGCCACCGTCAATGGCTGGATGCTGGCCAAATACGACAATGGCAATCCGGCCGCGCTGAAGCGGCTGGTTGCTGCCGGTGCGCAGGTGCGCATTTACTCGCGGGAGGTTCTGAATGCATTGTATGATGCAACGGAGAAACTCCACGCCGAGTTGAGCGCGCAGAATCCGGTATTCAAGAAGGTTTACGAGTCCTGGAGCGCGTATCGGCAGGAAGAACTGTTCTGGTGGCGCGTCAACGAATTGTCGTTCGACAGTTTCTCCGCTACTCGCTTCGGGCGCTGAGCGCAACGCGCGTTAGGATCAGGGCTTCGTTTCCCGCGTCGTCGGGAGCGAAGCTCAGTCATCAGCATCCAAAACAACTTCGTGACGACGCCATGGGCGTGTTATAGCGGCAATGTTCAAGTTCGATGGATGGTCGGCCTCATGCGTTCGTTTCTGTTCGTTCCCGCGGATTCTGAGAAGAAGCTCTCCAAGGGGCTTGGAACGGCAGCCGATGCGTTGATCCTCGACCTCGAAGATTCCGTTGTCGCTGACCGCAAGCCGCAGGCTCGAACGATCGTCCATAGCTTTCTGACCGATCAAGTTGCGAAGCCCAAGCGTCCCTATCTGATCGTCCGGGTCAACGCGCGCGACAGTGGGCTGACCGAGGCCGATCTTGACGCCGTTATGCCGGCGCGGCCAGACGCCGTCATGCTGCCAAAAGCCGAAGGTGGGGCCGATGTGAGTTATCTCGACGCGCAACTGGCGCGCAGAGAGCAAGCACATGGAATTCCCGTCGGCCACACCAGGATTCTGGTCGTCGCCACCGAAACAGCGAAAGCGATTTTCCAGCTCGGGACCTATGCCGGGGCGAGCGCGCGGCTCAGCGGTCTCACCTGGGGCGCCGAGGATCTGGCCGCCGATATCGGTGCCGAGTCAAAGCACGATGCGGACGGCCGTTACATCGAGCCGTTTCAGCTTGCGCGCTCTTTGTGCCTGTTCGGTGCGGTTGCCGCCGGCGCGCAGCCGATCGATTCCGTTTATCCGGCGTTTCAGGACCGCGACGGGCTGCGCCGCGAATGCGAGGAAGCGCGACGCGACGGCTTCACCGGCAAGATGGCGATCCATCCGGGACAGGTGGACATCATCAATGATGTGTTCACACCAAGCGAAGCTGCCATCGCGGAGGCAAAAGCAGTTGTCGCGGCGTTCGCGGCCAATCCCACCGCGGGAGCCGTGGGCCTGAATGGACGTATGCTCGATATGCCTCACCTCAAGCTGGCACAACGGCTGCTGGCGCGCGTTCCCTCCTAACTCCTGGTTGAATGCGGGAGTACGAGCCGTCGCGCGGGATCATAGATGCGTGCCAATTCCGTACAGCGCGATATGTCGCTGCGACGAATATGGTGGCGACGTTTCGCGGGCGTGCTATCTCCGTGGCGACGACTTGTTGGTCCTGCCTCACGTTTCGAATGGGGAGAAGCAACGTGTCCGTCATCGACCTGACGAAGGGATGAAAGCATGAACGAATTCGGATTTTCGACCTCCATTTCGACCGATGGCTCTGTTCTGTCAGGTCCCTGGTGCGCTCCGATGCAGATGCTGGCCGAACAATCCTACGACGGTCATGCCTCGATTCACGATGATGCCACCGCACAGAAGCTTGGATTTCGTGGCGGCACGATCGAAGGCCCGACCCATTTCAGCCAGTTCGTTCCGCTTGGGGTGTCGATCTGGGGACAGGAGTTTCTCGAAAGCGGCTGCATCTCCGCACACTATCGCAATGCCGTCTTCGAGGGCGAGGAGGTGCGTGCGTTCCTGAATTCGCCGATCGCCGGCGCGACCCATGCTGAAATCTGGATGGAGAAGAAAGACGGCACGGAAGTGCTACGCGGCTCGATATCGCTGGCCCGCGATCCATCGGAAACGGCGCTGGAGCGCAGGGTGGCCGGCCTTAAACCGGTCGGAGAGCTCGTTATCCTGCGCGATATCCGCGTCGGCATGAAGTCGAAACGCCAGAAAGTCCGGATGGATTTTGCCCAGAACATGGGCGCGCTCTATCCGTTCTCCCTTAACCAGAAACTTCAGAAGATTACCCAAGCCTCGTCGTGGTACACGCCGCAGGGCGGATCATCGACCCCGTGGGGAAAGCCGATCATTCCGATGGAGATGATCAGCGTGTTGCTCAATCACAACGCGAAGGTTGATCCGTTCCCGGTTCGCGGCTCATCCGTCGGCCTGTTTGCCGATCAGGAGATCAAGCTGATCAGGGAGCCGCTCTTCGTCGGCGAAGACTATGAAATCGAGCGGGAGGTGGTGGCCTTGAGCGAAAGCAAGCGCACCGAAAGCATGTGGGTTCGCACGTCAGTCTATCAGCCGGGAGCGAACGAGGTGATGTCGACCGTCGTAGGCGCCCCTCGCACGAGTTGTGCGAGTGTCAGACCCATGAGGGGCCCGCCCGTCATTCCCATATGGGGGAACATGTCGAAGAAGACGCCTGGGGTGGAGCTTGCACCGATGATCGGTGCCAGATCAGGTGTGACGCTACCG
>JAFKKL010000163.1 GCA_017305595.1 Hyphomicrobiales bacterium
CGAAGACGTGACTTTCGGCGGCGGGACAAATGCGGCGCGTGAAATATCGAATAGGATCTTTGTCTCCGCGCGCCAGTTGGCAAGCACCGCCAGCCGCCCATAAGCCTCCTCGTTATCGTGCGCGACGATACGTTCGGCGACTTCGCGCTGAAACATCAGCACCGTCGTGTCGTACCACGGCGGCCAAGGCTCGACGGACAGCCAGCCGACCAACAGTGCTGTGGCGATGTTGTAGGGCAGGTTGGCGACGATTTTCGCGCGCTCGTCGCCCAGCAGCGGGCGCGGATCGAAGGTCATGGCATCGGCGCACACGATCTCCAGTCGCCCCGGATAATGCGCCGCGATTTCCTCCAGCGGTCCCAATGCGCGCTCGTCGCGTTCGATGGCAATGACGCGCCTGGCGCCGGTCGCGAGCAGGGCGCGGGTGAGGCCACCGGGGCCGGGACCGATCTCAATGACGGTTGACTGCTCAAGTGGCCCGGCCGCGCGCGCGATCCGCGCCGTCAGGTTCAGGTCGAGCAGAAAGTTCTGGCCGAGCGATTTGCGCGCCGACAGTTGATGACGTTTGATGACGTCACGTAGCGGCGGCAAATCGTCGATCGCACTCATCCTTGCGATGCCGCCATGCGTGCAGCGAGCTGAAGCGCAGCGATCAGGCTGGACGGATTGGCGCGTCCGCTCCCGGCGATGTCGAAGGCCGTACCATGGTCCGGCGAGGTTCGAATGAAGGGCAGGCCGAGCGTGACGTTGACGCCGTCGTCGAACGCCAGCGTCTTGATTGGGATCAGTGCCTGATCGTGATACATGCAGACCGCGCAGTCGTAGGTCTGGCGCGCGGCAGCATGGAACATGGTATCAGCCGGCAGCGGGCCGCGCGCATCGATGCCTTCCGCGCGGAGGGTGGCTACCGCAGGCGCAACAATGGATTGATCCTCGTGGCCGAGCGAACCGCCTTCGCCGGCATGCGGGTTGAGACCGGCGATGGCGAGGCGAGGCCGCGCGATCCCAAATCGCTTGGTCAGATCGGCAACGAGGATGCGTGAGGTCGTGATGATAAGTTCGCTGGTCAATTGCGTAATGGCTTCACGCAACGGGACATGAATCGTGACCGGCACCACAGCGAGCGTGGGAGACCATAGCAGCATCACCGGTAGACGTGCTTGATCGTCTTGTGCAGCAAGTTCCGCAAGGAATTCGGTGTGGCCGGGATGTGCGAAGCCGGCGTCGTATAGCACGCTCTTGGCGATCGGATTGGTAACGACTGCGGCCGCGCGACCAGTGGTGACGTCGGCGACAGCGCGGCGAATGGCCATGATCGCGGCAGGAGCACTGCTTGCGTCGGGTCGTCCGGGATGGGAGGTGAGGGCTTCGCCGATATTCACGACAGGCAAAGCTCGGGCGAAGATATCGACGGCATCCTGCGGCTCAACCTCGGCAACCGCGATATCGGCGCCGAGCGATTGCGCGCGCCGGCGGATGAATTCAGCATTGCCGAGCAGATAAAATGGCGGAATCCGGTCTTCGGCACGGCGTTGCCAGGCGGCAATCGTGATGTCGGGGCCAATCCCCGCCGGCTCACCGATAGTCAGTGCGAGAGGTTTCTGCATTGATCAGCGGCCCATGCCCAGTCGAAAAACAGTTCTTCTCGCCTAAACGGGTAGCGACTGCATTACCCGATTAAAGGAACTGCGCCATCAAGGCGATCTCAAGCGATATGCGATCTGATCTGAATCCGGCAAAGCGCAAATCGCGTCTATTTCCAGCACGGCGCTTTATCGATACTCGATCATGGCAGCTTTGCGGATGTCCTCGAGGTAGGACTTCGATCTCGCTTCGTATTTCTGCACGTAAAGCTTTTCGCGGATCTTGCGTTGCTCGGGCGTGTCGCCGCTGGTCGGCTTGCGCTCGCAAAGCGCAACCATCTCGATGCCTTGTCGTGTGACCTCAGGAGCGGTCAGGTGGCCGATCGGCGTCTTGTCCAGCAATTCGCGAAGCGGTTGCGGCAGGTCGGCCGAAGTCTTGACCACCGTGTCGCGGATCGTGGCATTGCGCATGGAGCGAAATAAGGTATTGGCGTCGTCACAGCTTTGCACGCGGCTACGCAGTGCCTCAGCTTCCTTGCGGCGCATCTCGACAGTTGCGGCCGGCGAGCCGCGCGGCACCACCAGCACGATGGGACGCATCTGATATTCGAAGTTGTTGCCGTCGTTTTTCCCGTCAGCGGAATCGCCGGATGCCGTGCGCACAGCCCTGTCGCTGACCATTAGGCTATCCTTGAAGCGGCCGCGGATGAGGCTGCTCCACACCATGTCAGCCTTGATCCGGTTGCGTAACGTTCCCGGCCGAATGCCTCTGCTCGCCAGTGTCTGCGTGAGTTGTTCAGGCGACATGCGCATCCGCTGACCCATCGATGCGTAGGATGCGTCGTACCTTTTTGGTTTGACAGCGCCATCAGGCGCATGCGCTGGTCGATGTCGAAATTGGTGATCGGCTCGCCATTGACCATCGCTGCGACGGACTGGGCTCGTGCTGGAGTTACGCCGACGGTTGCCGAAAGAGCGGCGATGGAGATCAGAGCCGAGAATGCCAGACGAAGCGGAAAAGTCATCATATCCTGGGGTGACGAGCTTTCGGGCTAGAATGTTTATCCACTGGGTTGAGAATGGGCGAACTGGAAGGGCATCATCCAGCTAGTAGACGCCGTTTCCACCTGCGCCAGCTGATGTCTGGCCCAAGGTTCGCAATCCGAGTTGCAGCATGACAGCATGGCTAAGCTGTGGCGCTGTGCCGCTCGTATATGACGAATACGAGTAGTTGGTGATGTAGTTGACACCCAGAATGAAGCAATCGTCGACATAGCCGAAGCCGATGGCGTAGGTGTCGACGGCATTGCTTTCCAGATTGAAGCGAGCCGCGCCGGTCGCCACCCAATTGGATGCGAGCTTGATCGAGCCGCTGCCCAGAATGCCCGACCGCCGTGTCAGGTAGCCGAGGTCAGGCTGCGCTGCATAATCGCCATACATTACGCTAACCGACCACCGGTTAAAGCTGGCGCGCCCTTCGACTTCGAGCCGTTGCACGGCGCCCGTCGCTTCGTCGAAGCGGGCACGCGAACTAAACGAATAGGTGCTGTTGGGTGCGTAAGCGATGCTGGCGACATAGTCCGACACCGGCTTCTGCAGACCGGAATCCACGGCTGTGTTGGTGGCATCAGCGACCGCGAACGAATTCATGCCGAACAAGTGGTATGATTGTCCGAACATCGCCTTGACGGTGCCGCCATGGTCGAACTGGGTCGTAGCCTGAATACCGACATTGGCGCGGCCACCGCCCTCGACACGGTCATAGCCGGAGAACTTGTCGACGCTGAACAGGTTGCTGGTGTCGAAGATCATGCTTTGCGCGTCTTCGTTCGGCAGCCGACCGGCGTACTGCTCGTTCGGACGCGCAATGACCTGAGCAATCGGCTCGATGATCGTGGTGCCCCACGGCTGCACATTGATGAACGGGTAGCGATATTCGAAGCCGACAGTCGGCATCCAACGCACATCGTTGATGTTGCCGGTCGGCAGGAAATTGGAGACGCCCGGCTGATTGACGATCGAAGCGTTAATCGCGTCGGCGCGGATCGAAGCGAACGGCGTCCAGATCTGGCCGATCGGGTCAGTGTATGAACGACGCCATTGGGCTTCAGCCGTCAGGCGGGAGTAGGTGCCGGGAATACCGCGCAACAAACAGTTTGCTGGATTTTTCACGAGTGGATCGGCTGTGGTAGGCAGGCAAGCACCACTCCCGATCGCGGTTGCCGTAATTGGATCAAACGCCGCGACGTCGCGCGTCAAGCTGGTGAAGTTAGTTTTGTAACTGACCTCGCCGCCGAGAATCGGGCGATTGAAGACGTTGGAATAGTCAATCACAGGCGCGACGATCGGCACCTGCGACTGATTGCCGGAGAGGCTGAGATAGTAGATCGCGCGGGCATCGAAATAGCTGCGATTGCCGACGCCGGTCAGATAAAGCTGCGAGATCGCTTCGGTCGGCAGGCTGAGGAACGCCGCCATCGGATCGCGATACTGCGACAGTCGATAATCCGTGAGGAAGGCATAGTCCGACAGGGCGACGCCATCCCAGCCCCAGGACCAGCGGTCATTGATCGCGAACTGACCCTTGGTTTCAATACCGCCACGTAAGGTTCGGTCGCCCGGGAGACCGGCAAAGGCTTTCGGATCTTCCTGGCTGATGCCGTAAGCGCGAATGCGATAGGCGCCATCGATCAGCCGTTGCTGGAACTCGGCCTGCATCAGCACGCCCTGGCGCGTGGTGAAGCGCGGCGCGAATGTCGCGTCCATGTCCGGCGCGATCGCCCAATAGAACGGAATGCTGACGCCGTAGCCGGTTTCAGTCGTGTTCGAGAAGCCCGGCATCAGGAAGCCGGTCTTGCGCTTGACGGTCGGGTCGGGGGTCGAGAAATACGGCAGATACGCGATTGGAACGCCGAAGAACTCAAGTTTGGCGTCTTCGAAATAAAGCGTCTTGTCGGTCTGGTCGTGAATGATGCGGGCACCCTTGACCTGCCACAGCGGCGGCTTCTTCGGGTTGTCCTTGCAGGCGGCGCAGGCGGTGTAAACGCCGTTCTGGAAGACTGTGTAATTGCCCTTGGTGCGGTCGGCGCGGGTTGCGGCCATCCGTGTCTGGTCGGCGGTGTCGACGCGAAGGGAGTCGACGAACCCGTCGCGATAATCGTCGCTCAGATCGAGAACGTTGGCATAGGTGATTTTGCCGTCAACGTCGGTCAGCCGGATATTGCCTTCCGCGTGCAGCCGTTTCGTCTTCTGATCGTACGTGACCTTGTCGGCTTGCAGCGATGTGCCGTTGTAGAAAATCTGCACATTGCCGACCGCAGAAACCTGAGAGTCATTGTAGTTGTAATCCACCTCGGCAGCCTGCACGAGCATCTGTCCGTTGCTGCTCGCGGGCGGCGGCGGAGGGACGGGGCGGGTGTGAGGTGTGTTGTAGGTAAAACCCTGCGCGGCCGCCGGCGTCCCGGTTGCCAGCAGCATTGCACCGCCGGAAATCAGGCCCAAAACGGCGATCCATGTGGACATGCTCACGCAGTTGCGGCGCGGCAGGGCGCGTCGCATTGCGGCAGTCAAATGTCCCTGGCGGGTGGCGACGTCGGCCACTACCCGTCCTCCTGATACAACAAGGCCAGAAAGCCGGTCAGGCCACCCACGCAGACGGGCAGCCATGCGGCAGCGATAGGATGCATCAATTCGGCCTTGCTCAAATCTTCAGTTACCTTGGACAGCACATAGAGCAGAAAGCCAGAACCCACGCCACTCAAAACCATCTTCTGCACCCCGCCGAAGCGAAAAAACCGCAAGCTGACGGACGCAGCCAATAACACCATAGCTATCAGCAAAAACGGCTGTGCCACAAGTTTATGGTACTGCAATCGATAACCCGCGCTGGCCAATCCAGAGCTTTCGGACGACCTGATGTACGACGGGAGTTGCCAAAATGACACAGTTTCGGGGGTCGAAAAACTGTTCCGAACCTGTGCCGGGGTCAAGCTGGTGGCAAGGTTGAGTGAATCCTGGATTATCGGGGGAGAATCAAGGAAGTATCGACGTACCGCTTTGAGTGCCCACTGTCCCTTTTCGAGGGTGGCCTCGCGGGCTTCGATTCGCTCGATGAACTGGTGGGCGTTGTCGAAGCGGAAGACGGTTAGCCCGGTCAGTCGCAATCCCTGTTGCTCACTTCGGGCCGCATTGATGATGGCCTGGCCGTCGCTGTTGACCTGATTGATCCAGAACCCGGTGGCTTCCTGTAAGCCACCCCCCGGCGCGCTGCCGAACAACTGCGCTTCCAATTGCTTCGACCGCTCACGCAGATCGGCGGACATCGGATTGTAGAGAGTGGTGGCGATGATCCCCAGGGCCAGCGCACTTGCCAAGGCAGGGGAGATGAACTGCCATGCGGAGACACCCGCCGCACGCGCCACCACCAATTCGAGACGTCGCGACAGGGCCAGATAGCAGGTCATGGCGCCAATCAAGACGCAGAAGGGCGTCAGCTTTTCCAGAAGTTGGGGAACGCGGAACAGTGACGTCTCCGCAACCATGATGGCTGAGGCATTGACGAGGCTGGAGGTGCGCCGCACCATCTCGATGTAATCGACCAACACCAGCAGCACGAAGATGCTGGCGAACACGCCGACTGCCGACACCAGGAAGCGGCCGGCGAAGTATCGTCCCAGCGTGTTGATCAACATGCTCATGACGTCACCGGGCGTCCGAACAGGCGGAGCAGGCGCGCGTTGGATCGGTTGATGGCCTCCATCACGGCGGCGGGCGGTTCGATGACGACACCCCTGAGAATGATCCAGATGCTGCAGCCGATGGCCGCAACCAGCATGAGATATTGAAACAGTGCGGCCATCGGCGATTTCACCGCCATCACGGAACAGGCAAAACCGACCATCCGGATTCCGAAAACTGCCAGAATCGATGCCGTTATCGAGAAGTTGCGGCTTTGCCGCGTGGTTCGCGGCGTGCCGAGGAACGCGAAGGTCAAGGCCGCGAACGCGAACGGATAGATCGGCGACATGAGGCGATCGTGCAAGTCGGCGAAGAACTGCCCAGGCAGTTGCTTGTACATGGAATCGTTCGGGTCGGGCGAGATCAGTTCCCAGAGATAGCGCTCGCGGATGCCGTAGGTGATATCGCCGCCGCGATTGGAAAATTTCGACATGTCGAAGGCGTATCGGTCGAACGAGACCAGGACCGGGTCGCGTTTGTCAGTCTCGAACCGTTCGAGATGTCCGTCCTGCAGGACCAGGAACGAGCCGCGCTCATTTTTCAGCACCGTGCCCCGCTCGGCCATGATGCTGATGCGTTCCTTGGGATCGCGGCGGTCGTCGACAAAGACGCCTGCCAGCACGCCGCCGGGGAGCCGCTCGCGGATGCGAATGGTCAGGTTTGCCTCGAGCTGCGAGAAGCGGCCCGGCTGCAGGATATTGGCAAGGACGTCGGCGGTGATCTCGGCGTCCCATTGCTTGATCCGCCGCATTCCATCCGGTGCGAGGTAGGCTGCGATAAAGGCGACGAGGAGCGCGACCATCGCTGTTGCGATCAGAAATGGCCGGAACAGGCGGATCGGCGACAATCCGGCGGCGTTCATCACGATGATTTCAGAATCGGTCGCAAGCTTGTTGAGGGTGTGAGACACGGCGATCATCAAGGCGATCGGCGCGATGATCAGCACCAGCGCCGGAATCACCAAGCTGGTGATGCCGAGGAAGGTCATGATGGTCTGACCCTGACTCGTCATCAGGTCGATGCCGCGCAACGCCTGAGTGATCCAGATCACCCCGGTCAGGCTGATCAGGACCACCGCGAACGAGGCAAGCGTCGTCCGTACGATGTACTTATCGATCGACCCCATCGGGTAACGCTGTCCCCATCCAATAACGTTAAACTGCGACATAACCCAGATTCGCAAGGAATCTCCCCGTGGGCAGTCACAGAACTCTGGACACTACCAAGAATTCGGCCGGATAACACCGCCCTGATCGGGCAACAAAATGGCTGGGCTGTGGCGTGTGCCGGGTATCGTTAACAACATATCGATGACCTGCGATTCGCCTCTGAAACAAACGTGGGGCGTGCAACCTTCCAGCGAACCGGGTGCTCGATGCGAATTGCGCTTGACGGATCGGTTGTCGCAACCAAAAAACTATCATCGACGATGCGCCGTCGCTGTCATGCGATGCTCGCGCAGATGATTGAATGGAGGATTGTTCATGCCCGACGCCGTCAAGCTCGGCTTTGTTTCGTTTTCGGCAGCCGCGCGCGGTCCGCTGGTCGTTTTCTGTGACGACGCGTTGAAGCTCGGGGCTGCAACCCGGAAGGCGCTGGGCAGCGCAGCCGATACCGTCAAACGCGCGGCGGCCACCAATCGGTTCAAGGGCAAGCTGGGAGTAGTCCTCGATATCCTCGCGCCGGAAGGGGTACGCGCTGATCGGGTGATCGTGATCGGCCTTGGCAAGGTCAATGATCTTGCGGAACGGGATTTTCTCAAACTCGGTGGGGTCGCCGCCGGCAAGATCGGTACGGGCAATCGTGCGGCAACCGTTGTTGCCGAACTGCCGGCAGCTGCGATGACGCCGGCTCACGCCGCATCGCTCGCGCTGGGAATGCAACTGCGTTCCTATAAGTTCGATCGCTACAAGACCAAGAAAAAGGACGACGACAGCGGCGCGACGCGAACCGAGATTGCTATCGCGGTGAATGACGTCGCCGCCGCGCGCAAGGCGTTCGGACCGCAAGGCCACATCGGCGATGGCGTGTTGATGGCCCGCGAACTCGTCAATGAACCACCGAATGTCCTTTTCCCGATCGAATTCGCTCGGCGCGCCAGTTTGCTCCGCAAACTTGGCGTCAATGTCGAGGTGCTCGACGTCAAGGCGATGGCCAAACTGAAAATGGGCGCGTTGCTCGGTGTCGGGCAGGGTTCAACTCAGCCGAGCCGTACCGTGATCATGCGTTGGAATGGCGGCAAGCGCGGCGACGCGCCGGTCGCGTTTGTTGGTAAGGGCGTCTGCTTTGACACCGGCGGCATTTCGATCAAGCCGGCCGGCAATATGGAGGAGATGAAGGGTGATATGGGGGGCGCCGCCTGTGTCGTCGGCCTGATGCACGCGCTCGCGGCCCGCAAGGCCAAGGTCAACGTCGTGGGCGCCATCGGCATCGTCGAGAACATGCCGGACGGCAACGCCCAGCGGCCCGGTGATATCGTGACATCGATGTCCGGCCAGACCATCGAGATCATCAACACCGATGCCGAAGGCCGTCTGGTGCTAGCCGACGTGCTCTGGTATGTGGCCAAGAAATTCAAGCCGAAATTCATGGTCGATCTGGCGACATTGACCGGCGCCATCATGGTCGCGCTCGGCACCGAATATGCCGGCCTGTTTTCCAACAACGATCAACTCGCAGAACGGCTGGCCGAAGTGGGGCAGGCGACCGGGGAGCGGGTGTGGCGGATGCCGCTTGGGCCGGAATACGACAAGCTGATCGACTCGCAGTTCGCCGACATGAAGAATACCGGCGGTCGCCACGGCGGCTCGATCACTGCCGCGCAGTTTCTTCAGCGGTTCGTTGACGGAACGCCGTGGGCGCATCTCGATATCGCCGGCACCGCCATGGGCGCACCAAAAACCGATATCAATCAGAGTTGGGGATCGGGTTACGGCGTCCGCCTGCTGGAGCGGCTGGTGGCCGAACATTATGAAGCCAGGCGATGACGGAGATCCTGTTCTATCATTTGCAAAATATGAGTGTTGAAAGCGTGTTGCCGCCATTGCTTGAGAAGTCTCTGCAGCGCGGTTGGCGTGCCGTGGTGCAGACCGCGTCGGAAGAACGAGCTGACGCGCTCGACGCTCACCTGTGGACGTATCGGGAGGATTCATTCCTTCCACATACGACGTGGCGCACGGCCGATGCCCATGACCAGCCCGTCGTCGTGGCCGCGGCTGAAACCAATCCGAACCAGGCGCATATCCGTTTTCTGGTCGATTGCGCAGCGTTGCCGGCCGACGCCGACAGCTACGAGCGTGTCGTGTTGATGTTTAATGGCGACGACGATGAGGCCGTCGCCGACGCGCGGAATGCCTGGAAGGATGGTAAGGCGCGTGGCTTCGCGGTGACCTATTGGCAGGCTGACGAACGGGGACGGTGGCAACGGCGGGAATAATATTGTTAAATATTTAACGATAGACGCGGTTTCGGTCATCCAGAATGGTTTGGAAGCCGCGCTGGTCATGGTCGTGCCGTAAATCAATGATGGACACGATCTCAGGTAGATTCCGATAGAGTTAGAACCGGATTGAACGTGCGAAATAGCTCTCCAAAACGATGTGTTTTGCTTGCCACGGTGCTGCTCGCGCCATTGCTGGCGGGTTGTTCGGGAGCCAGCATGTCCGACGTTTTTTCCAGCGATCTGATGTCGAAGGATGCCCAGTGGTTCTCCCGCGCGGGGCGAAGCTTTAGCAGGAGCGTCTCCATCGAGACGCCGCCGCTTAGTCCGGAGAAGCCGATCACGCCTGAAGATTTGATCAGTGCCGATGGTCAATGTCCCGGTATGGCGCCGCCGAGTGAGGCCAGCGCCATGGCCGAGGGGCCGGGCGCCTCGCCAGCCGTACAAGTCGGCCACGTTGCCCTGGGCCATACTGAATGCGATGTGGCGCGTGGGGCCGGCGCTCCCGACAACGTCAACCTATCCACCGGACCGGGCGGCGAACGGATTGCTGTGCTGACCTACACCAAGGGAACCCGCGCCGGAATTTACACCTTCAACTCGGGGCGATTGAGTTCGATCGAGCGATTGCCCGAGCCAGCGGCGCCGGCGAGGCCCACGCGCGCGAAAGCCAAGAAGCGCCACGCCGGCTAGCGGACCTCGCGCAGACGCATCAAAGAAATTTCGACCGCTGATCTAGCCGACTTCCGCGTCGAGCACCGCGCTGGCTGCAAGCCATTCGTCTTCCGCGCGTTGAAGCGCTGCGGCCGCGCCGGTTCGAGCTTTTCCAAGCTGCGCGGCTTGCTTGGGATCACGCTGATACAGGTCCGGCATCGCCAGTGCTGCATCGATTTTCGCGATGATTTCGCTGATGCGCGCGATTTCCACCTCGGCTTCCGACACCCGCTGCTTCGGTGACGTGCGCCTTTCCGGCTTGGGACGTGAAGTTTTATCACGCGTACGGGAGTCGACAGCGCGGTCGTGCGACGAGGCCGTTTGCGCGCCGCGCGACGACAGCACCGAACGACGATAGTTGTCCAGATCGTCGTCATAGGGCGTGACGGTTCGGTCGGCGACCACCCATAGCTGATCGGCGCAGGCTTCGATCAGGTAACGATCATGCGAGACCATGATGATCGCACCGGGAAACTCGTTGATGGCTTCAGCGAGCGCGGCGCGACTGTCGATGTCGAGGTGGTTGGTCGGTTCGTCGAGGATAATCATGTTGGGTGCGGCGAAGGTTGCGAGGCCGAGCAGCAGTCGCGCCTTTTCGCCTCCGGACAAATTCCTGACCGTCGTATCGCCGGCCTTGCCGGAAAAGCCGATGGCGCCGACCCGGGCGCGGACTTTCGATTCCGGTGCATCCGGCATCAATCTGCGGACATGATCGTAGGGCGAACCGGCGAGGTCGAGTTCGTCGGTCTGGTGTTGTGCGAAGTAACCGACCGAGAGCTTGTCGGCGCGGACGATCTTGCCAGAGAACGGCGCGAGTTTGCCGGCGAACAGTTTCACTAGCGTCGATTTCCCGTTCCCGTTGGCGCCGAGCAGCGCGATGCGGTCGTCATTGTCGATCCGCAGCGTAACGCGGTTGAGCACCGGTTTGGCGGGGTCGTATCCGACAGTCACGCCGTCAAGAGCGATAATCGGCGGCGACAGCGTCTTCTCCGGTGTGGGAAAGGTGATCTCGCGGACGTCCTGCGTCACCAGCGCGGTGACCGGCTTCATCTTTTCCAGCATCTTGACACGCGATTGCGCCTGTCGTGCCTTCGAGGCCTTGGCCTTGAAGCGGTCGACGAAGTCCTGCAACCGCTTACGCTGCTCCTGTTGCCGCTTGGCGTGCTTGGCATCGAGCAATTCGCGCGCGGCGCGCTGTTCCTCGAACGAGGAGTAGGTGCCCTTGTAGAGCGACAGTTTGCCGTGATCGAGGTGAAGGATCTGATCGACCGACGTGTCGAGCAGGTCGCGGTCGTGGCTGATCACGATGACCGTGCGCGGATAATTGGCGAGGTGATCCTCGAGCCACAGCGTACCTTCGAGGTCGAGATAGTTGGTGGGCTCATCCAGCAGCAGCAGGTCTGGTGCTGCGAACAATGTTGCCGCCAGCGCCACGCGCATCCGCCATCCGCCGGAGAATTCCTGACAGGAGCGGGCCTGATCCGCCGTCGAGAAACCAAGACCACTGAGGATCGCGGCCGCGCGGGCAGGCGCCGAATGGGCATCGATATCGGCGAGGCGGGTCTGGATATCGGCGATCCGATGCGGGTCGTGGGCGGTTTCGGCCTCGCGTAGCAAGGCGTCACGCTCGCGGTCGGCCTTGAGCACGACGTTGATCAGGCTCTCCGGACCGTCGGGAGCTTCCTGTGCGAGACTGCCAATCGTCCAGCGCGGCGGCACACTGATGCTGCCGCCTTCCAGCGGCAACTCGCCGCGGATGGCGTGGAACAGGGTGGACTTGCCGACGCCGTTGCGTCCGACGAAACCGACGCGCGCGCCCGGCACGATCTGCACGGTGCTGTGGTCGATTAGGAGACGTCCGGCGATTCGAACCGAAATATCGTGAAGCGAAAGCATCCGGGCTTTTCACCAAAGACGCGTCTGAACGCAAGCGTTGACCGTGGAGGGAAGCTCCCGATGCGATCTATTCGCTCACCGCAGGTGAGCCACCTGGGTTGTGGCTATTCGGAACTGGAGCGTTCCTGATCTTCCTGCCTTTGCATCGCCGCGAGAAGGGACTGGAACTGAGGAGGGAGGGCGTCGTCGGAAGGACCTATACCGACCAACTTTTCCCCGATTGCGCGGCAGATCGAGGTGCTTGTCGCATAATCAAGGCGGTCTGGGCCGTTGGTCGATTGCTCCGCCATTTCTGGTTCCATTCGCTCGATTTTGTCCAATAGAGTAGGAATAAAGCCAAGAGGGTTGAGATGGTTTCACTCAATCTGCGCGTTGATGTTTTTTAGTAAAGATTGACTAAAGGGCAAAGCCCCTGGAACCGGATGTCGTGAAAAAACCCCGCCGCCGTCTGGCGCGCGGGGCAATTTCACAGCTACGCTGAGGTGCTCAGTAGCAGCGGTTCACCCAGCGCCAGCGCAAGCCATGAGGCGTCGGAACCAGACGACGGACGGTGCATCCATAACCGCCGGCATAGACGGGGCCGCCGATGTAAACCCGCGGGCCGCCGTGGAAGCCGTGATGGAAATGTCCGTGGAAGCCGTGGTGGTGGCCGTGGTGATGGAAACCGCCAGCAGATGCGGTGCCGGGCACGAGCGCGGCGAGCCCGAGAGAAGCAACGGCGGCGAAAGCGAGTGCAAATTTCTTCATGGTCATCTCCAGTCTCTGTGTGACGCGATCCGCTGTGGATGGTTCGAGACGATCTCGAAAGCGTCGTGTCTGCTGGTTGGGTCGCATCGCTTTTCGATCTTGTTCAGCCCGCCGATCGTGGAA
The DNA here is from genome assembly GCA_017305595.1 of Hyphomicrobiales bacterium. GTDB lineage: Bacteria > Pseudomonadota > Alphaproteobacteria > Rhizobiales > Xanthobacteraceae > 62-47. Next base: position 13,240 of record JAFKKL010000163.1, read on the forward strand.
TGTGATCCAGCGCACGCAGCCGTAGTCGACCTTGAACCTCTTCAGCAGGTGATCGACTAAAGCGGCTTTTGGCGAGAAATGTCGCCTTGCCGGGGCGCGGCGGCGCCGATATAAGCCCCGCAACCTCCCTCCATGGTTGTTGCAAGGACGAAGACATGGCGATTGAACGCACCTTTTCGATTATCAAGCCCGACGCTACCGCCCGCAATCTGACCGGCGCTGTCAACGCGCTGATCGAGAAGGCCGGTCTGCGGATCGTCGCGCAGAAGCGCATTCGCATGACGCGCGAACAGGCCCAGACGTTCTATGCCGTGCACAAGGAACGTCCGTTTTTCGGCGAACTGGTCGATTTCATGATCTCGGCGCCGGTCGTGGTGCAGGTGCTCGAAGGCGAGGGCGCGATTGCCAAGTATCGCGACGTGATGGGCGCCACCGATCCGTCGAAGGCGGCCGAGGGGACCATCCGCAAGGCCCACGCCAAGTCAATCGGTGAGAACTCGGTGCACGGTTCCGACGCGCCGGAAACCGCGGTGATCGAGATCGCGCAGTTCTTCTCCGGCAACGAGATCGTCGGCTGAAACACGTCAACCGGCGTTCGCTTGTCGCTGGACGGAGCGTCTTGACCGGTTGACGACAGGAGCACGGTGCCATGGACGGGGGAATTTTCGATCCGGCGACCATCAGTACGATGTTCGCCGAGTTCGAGCATAACCTCGTCCGGCCCGAATACTGGCTCTCCGTCCTCAAGATCATCTGGATCGATATCCTGCTGTCCGGCGACAACGCGCTGGTGATTGCGCTCGCCTGTCGCAACCTGCCGGAGCAGCAGCGCAAGTGGGGCATGATCCTCGGCGCGGGAGCGGCGGTGACGCTGCGCGTCATATTTGCCACCGTCATCGTCGTCCTGATGACCATCCCTTATCTGAAACTGGTCGGCGGACTGGCGCTGCTCGTGATTGCCGCCAAGTTGCTGGTGCCCGATCACGAGGATGAGGATGTCGATGCTGCCAACAACCTGTGGCAGGCGGTGCGATTGATCGTGGTGGCCGACGTGGTGATGAGCCTCGACAATGTCATCGCCATTGCCGCGGCTGCCGACGGCAGCATTTCATTGCTGATCTTTGGTTTGATCGTCAGCATTCCGCTGATCATTGCCGGCGCCGCCCTGATCATGGCGGTGCTGGATCGGCTACCTGTTCTGGTATGGGCTGGCGCAGCCTTGCTGGGGTGGATCGCGGGGCATGTCATTGCCACCGATATCGCCGTCGAGCCCTATCTGCATCATGTGTTCAAGGGGGAGTTGACGCTGACGCTGAATGCATCCTCGGCTCTCTTTGGATTCGTCGGCAAGTCAGTCGGCTCGACCGACCTCGGCGAACTCATCATGTCGCTGATCGGTGTGATCGTCGTGCTGATCGCCGGCGCGATCTGG
>JAFKKL010000164.1 GCA_017305595.1 Hyphomicrobiales bacterium
CAGATGCGCGATGCGATCGCTCAGTGTGTAAGGAGTATGATCCTCGACGGCGCATCGCGGCAACCAGACAAGTCGCATGTCAGTCATGCGACGATTGAAGGTGTGCAAGGCTGCTATTCGGAAAGGCCTGCTCTTCGAGAACGGCCGGTATTTCAGGACGGCCAGCGCTGCGCCTTGCTAACAACGAAATCCCGGAACGCCTGCACGCGCGCCACCGACTTCAGTTCCTCGGGATACACAAAATATGTATCGAGTTGGATGGAATCGGATTCGCTGAACAGTTGCACCAGCCGGTTGGTATCTTCGACCAGGTAATCGGGCAGCGCGGCGATGCCGAGCCCCTGCTGACAGGCGCGGACCAGCCCGAGGATGTTGTTGACCTTGAAGAAGGCCTCGCGCGGGCCGGAGCCGTTGCGCCCGGCTTCGACCAGCCAGTTGCGGTTCTGGAGGTGCTGCGGCACCTGCGTATCGCTCAGCAGGATGATGCGGTGGCCATCGAGATCCTCCAGCGTGCGCGGCGTGCCGAAGTGCTTGATGTATTCCGGCGAGCAGTAGGCGTGGAAGCCCATCGCGAACAGCTTGCGCTGGATCAGGTCGGGCTGCGTCGGCTTGCGGGTGCGGATCGCAACATCGGCCTCGCGCATCGACAGGTCGAGTTCTTCGTCGGTGACGATCAGCGAGATCCGGATTTCCGGAAACAGCGCGGTGAATTCGCCGAGCCGCGGGATCAGCCAGTGAATGCCGACGCCGGGCGTCGTGGTGATCTTGAGATCGCCGCTGGGGCGCTCGCGGCTGTCGGTGAGCTTGGCGCGCGCCGCCTGCAGCTGCATGAAGACGTCATGCGCGGTGCGAAACAGCAGGTCGCCCTGCTCGGTAAGAATCAGGCCGCGGGCGTGGCGGTGAAACAGCGAGACCGACAATTCCTGTTCGAGCGCGCTGACCTGACGGGAGACTGCGGACTGCGATAGCCCCAGTTGCTCGCCGGCGTGGGTGAAACTCCCGGCTTCTGCCGCGGCGTGAAAGACCTTCAGCTTGTCCCAGTCCATGTCGGATAAGCTGTCGCGATTACGAGGCATGGTTACTCCGCTGCGGCCCGCTCGATGGCGCTGTGGGCAAGGAAACGTTCGGCTTCGAGGGCGGCCATGCACCCCATGCCGGCGGCCGTGACGGCCTGGCGATAGGTTTCGTCGGCGACGTCGCCGGCGGCAAATACGCCGGGCACCGAGGTTGCGGTAGAATGCGGTGCGACCTCGACATAGCCGGAGGGTTTGAGTTTGAGCTGGCCCGCCACCAGTTCCGTCGCCGGCGCATGGCCGATGGCGATGAAGACGCCGTCGGCGGGGATTTCGGTCGCCGCGCCGGTCTTGACGTTCTTCAATTTGACGTTGGTGACCTTGGTGGGCTCCTTGTCGCCGCAGATTTCATCCAGCACGCTGTCCCACACCACCTCGATCTTCGGATGGTTGAACAGGCGGTCTTGCAGGATGCGCTCGGCGCGGAAATGGTCGCGGCGATGCACGACGGTGACCTTGGCGGCGAAGTTGGTCAGGAACAGTGCTTCCTCAACCGCGGTGTTGCCGCCGCCGACCACCACGACGTTCTTGCCGCGATAGAAGAAGCCGTCGCAGGTAGCGCAGGCCGACACGCCAAAGCCCTTGAATGCTTCCTCGGACGGCATGCCGAGCCAGCGCGCCTGCGCGCCGGTGGCAAGGATGACGGTGTCCGCGAGATAGACATCGCCGCTGTCGCAAGTGAGCCGGAAGGGGCGCTGCCCGAGATCGAGCTTGGTGACCAGATCGGTGACGATTTTGGTGCCGACATGGGCCGCCTGCCGCTCCATCTGCTCCATCAGCCACGGACCCTGGATCACGTCGCCGAAGCCGGGATAGTTCTCGACATCGGTGGTGATGGTGAGCTGGCCGCCGGGCTGGATGCCCTGGATCAGCACCGGCTCAAGCATCGCACGCGCAGCATAGATGCCGGCGGTGTAGCCGGCCGGTCCCGAACCGATGATCACAACCTTGGCGTGTATGGGCGTCGACATCTCGGGTTTCATGGGGGTTTTCCCCTTCTCTCAAGGAAAGGCCGTCAGAGAGCGAAATCGCTGACGGCGGCAGGTGGCTTGAAGGAGCCGGAAGATTACAGCGAGTTTAGGCTATCTGGGCAGCTATGCAAGAATTGCAACACATCGCTGGCGATTTTCCCCTCCCATCTCCTGCCTCTGCATATCTCGCGTAATAAAATTGCGTCGCGCCGGGCGGGTGGGTTAAGGGTGTTGCCATGGCGTTCGCCGCCGAATCGCGCCCGCGGATTCGGCTATTGGGGATTTGCACCGCGTGTCCAAGAGCCTTGATGAGATTGACCTGAAGATACTCAGCGAACTTCAGGCCGACGGCCGCATCACCAACGTCGAACTTGCCAAGCGTGTCGGCATTTCGCCGCCGCCCTGTTTGCGACGGGTCCGCACGCTGGAGGAAGAAGGCTATATCCAGGGCTATCGCGCGCTGCTGGACCCGCGCCGGCTCGGCTACGACGTCACGGTGTTCGCCTCGGTGCATCTGTCGAGCCAGACCGATGCTGATCTGCGCGCTTTCGAGGATTTCGTCCGTCGCGCGCCGCTGGTGCGCGAGTGCTGGATGCTGTCGGGCGAGGTGGATTTCATCCTGAAATGCGTCGCGCCGGACATGGCGACGTTCCAGGCTTTCGTGACGCAACTGACGGCGGCGCCGCATGTCCGCAACGTGCGCACCTCGCTGGTGTTGCAGAACGCCAAATACGCTGCATCGGTCCCGCTCGAACTGAAAGTGCCGCACGATTGACGGCACAGCCTGTGGGCCGGTGTTTCGGCATGGCTGCGTTCCGCGTATGGCGTTTCCTGATGAAGGGGTTTATGCGCATTTCCGGAATGCGGTTTCGCTTCTTGGGGCGCATTCGAAATTGTTGATCGGCGCGCATTGCGATGACCGGTTAAAGGGGCTGGTGTGACACTCTTCCAAATCTTGATGCTTGCGGTGGCGGGCTTCGCTGCCGGCACCGTCAATGCCGTGGCCGGCGGCGGCACGTTTGCGACGTTCGCGGCGCTCGTCGCTTGCGGCCTGCCGACACTCGACGCCAATGCCACCAGCGCGGTGGCGCTGACGCCGGCGAACCTCGCCAGCGTGGTGGCCTACCGGTCCGAGATTCGCACGCACTTCCGGCGCATGCTGCCGTTCACGCTGATCGGCCTCGCTGGCGGCGCGATCGGCGCGCTGCTGCTGATCTGGCTTGGCGACAAGGGTTTCCGCCCGCTGGTGCCATGGCTGCTGCTGTCCGCGACCCTGATGTTCGCCTTCAGCGATCGCATTCGCGAATTGACCAAGCCGCTGGTGCACAAGGGTAACGGCGGGTTGGCGACCCGCGTTGTCGCTTTCATGGTGATGGCGATGGCGACGATCTATGGCGGCTTCTTCGGCGCCGGCATGGGCATCATGATGCTGGCCGCGCTCGCCATCATCGGCAGCGGGAATTATCACGAAGACAATGCGGTCAAGAATGTCGTGGCATTCCTGATCCAGATCGTCTCGGCGGGATTGCTGATTGCCGGCGGTCTTGTGCATTGGCCGCAGGCGCTGGTGACGATCGTGGCGTCGGTGATCGGCGGCTATTGGGGCGTCAGCGTCGCGCGCAACGTCCCCGTCAAAGTAATCCGCGCCACCGTTGTGCTGGTTGGCGCGGTGCTCACGGTGATCTTCTTCATCAAGGGCTGATATTTCGAGACTGTCTCGAATTGTAGCGCGTAAGGACACAACGAATTTCAGCGTCGTCCCCGCGCAGGTGGGGACCCATAACCCCTAGCGCTGATTGTTGTAGACTGATTTCGACTTCATTGATTTGAGCCGAAGCGCTGCGGCGTCTGGGTCCCCGCCTGCGCGGGGACGACATTTTTGGGCTGCTTGCCGCTGCTACTTCTTCCGCAGCATCGCGTCGAGGCTGATCGGGCCGCCGCCCGCGGTCGCGAGATAGAGACACGTGAAGCACAGGGCGATCGCCAGCGTGCCTCCATTCAACAGCGGCAGGAAGACCGGATTTTCGGCCTTGAACATGTGGCCGAGGAAATAGGCAAATGCCATCTGGCCCGAAAGGATGAATGCCACTGGGCGTGTGAACAACCCCACCAGAAGCAGCGCGCCACCGATCAGTTCGATGGTGGCCGCCACCATGATCAGCGGCGGGATGTTGGCGAAGTAAGGAAGCACCGGAAACTTGAAGATCTTCGCGATGCCGTATTGCAGCAGCAGTAGTCCGATGATCAAGCGGAGAAGGCTCAATACTGTCGGTTGCCACCTGGAAAGCGTCTGGTCCATGTTTTTACCCCCTGGTTTGCGGAGTTGGTCCGCGCATAGCGTTGAAACGAAAAAACAAAAGTGAAGTGCCGCCGTCGTTGTACGCAGGCATAACCCGCGATCAAATCACAAGGCCGTTGTGCATCGGATGTCGCGTCTCCCTTGTTCGCGATCCCATTCAACGAGAGCTAACAGCCGGTCCCCCTGAATATTCCGATTCGTAAGCATTGATTTGAGGTCAATGTTCCGTCAAGGCGCAAAAAAGCCGCGACACGCGCGGCTTTTCTTGACGTCAGCTTTGGCGAGGGGCGCTCAGCGCCATTCCACCTTGGCGACCTCATAGGCCTTGGCACCCCCCGGCGCCATCACTTCGACCGAGGAGCCCTTGGTCTTGCCGATCAGTGCACGCGCCAGGGGCGAGGTGATCGAGATGCGGCCGTTCTTGGCATCGGCCTCAGTCTCGCCGACGATCTGCCATACGGCCTTCTTCTCGGTGTCCTCGTCGATCAGCGTTACGGTGGCGCCGAACTTGATAGTGTCGCCGGACAGTTTGGTGACGTCGATGACTTCGGCGCGCGCCAGCTTGTCCTCAAGCTCGGCGATGCGGCCCTCGTTGTGCGACTGTTCTTCCTTGGCGGCGTGGTACTCGGCGTTTTCCGACAGGTCGCCATGCGAGCGCGCCTCCGCGATCAGTTCGATGATGCGCGGCCGATCCACTGATTGGCGTTGCTTCAACTCGACCTCAAGCGCGGCATGACCACCGGGGGTCATCGGAACCTTGTCCACCATTTACCCTCGTCCTTGGATTTCCGTATCGACCACCGCGGCGGTTCAGGAAATCAGTTGCAAAACGGATTGATTAGCCAAGCCGCGTTACCTAAGTTTCGTCACTCAAGTCGCGGCCATTAATAGGCGCACCTTGAAACGGAACACATCCGCGCACGGTGGGTTCCGTTGTGTTGTTCCGATCCGCAGTCGCCGACCGCGGCCGAAGATCAGCTTCCGGGAAAGTAGCTCTGCAACGTGCGGACCTCAAGGTCCCCGCCCAGATAGGCACGAATGCCCTGTGCGGCCGCCACAGCTCCAGACAGAGTGGTGTAGTACGGCACTTTATGCAAGAGGGCAGCGCGCCGCAGCGAGCGGCTATCGGCCAGCGCCTGCGGGCCTTCGGTGGTGTTGAACACCAGTTGCACCTCGCCATTGGTAATTGCGTCGACGATGTGCGGGCGGCCTTCCAGTACCTTGTTGATCTTCTCGGTCGGTACGCCGTTATCGGACAGGTACCGCTGCGTCCCGGACGTCGCGATCACCCGGAAGCCGAGCGACGACAACAGCCGTACTGCTTCAAGAATGCGTGTCTTGTCGTCCTCGCGGACCGAGACGAACACCGTACCCTTGCGCGGCACGCGGGTGCCGCCGCCAAGCTGGCTCTTGGCAAAGGCGACTTCGAAGTTGCGGTCGAGGCCCATCACTTCGCCGGTTGAACGCATCTCCGGGCCGAGCACGGTATCGACGCCGGGGAAACGCGCGAACGGGAAGACCGATTCCTTGACGCCGACATGCTTGAGTTGCTGCGGCTTCAGCTTGAAGTCCGCGAGTTTCTCGCCGGCCATGATCCGCGCGGCGATCTTCGCCACTGGCGTGCCGATCACCTTGGCAACGAACGGTACCGTGCGCGAGGCGCGCGGATTGACTTCCAGCACGTAGATGGTGCCGTCCTTGATGGCGTATTGCACGTTCATCAGACCGACGACGTCGAGGCCGAGTGCGAGTTCGCGGGTCTGGCGTTCGAGCTCGGCGATGGTCGCGGCATCGAGCGAACGCGGCGGCAGCGAACACGCCGAGTCGCCGGAGTGAATGCCGGCTTCCTCGATGTGCTCCATGATGCCGACGACGAAAGTGTCCTTGCCGTCGCACAGGCAATCGACGTCGATCTCGATCGCGTCCGACAGATAGCGGTCGAACAGCAGCGGATTCTTGCCGAGCACGGTGTTGATCTGCCCGGTCTTGTCGTTCGGATAGCGCGCCTTGACGTCGGCGGGCACCAGTTCGGGCAGCGTTTCCAGCAGATAGTCGCCGAGCTGCGTATCGTCGCGGATGATCTGCATCGCGCGGCCGCCGAGTACGTAGGACGGGCGCACCACCAGCGGATAATCGAGATCGGCGGCGACGAGCCGCGCCTGCTCCACCGAATAGGCGATGCCGTTCTTCGGCTGCGTCAGCCGCAGCCGGTCGAGCACGCGCTTGAAACGGTCGCGGTCTTCCGCGAGGTCGATGGCGTCGGGCGAGGTGCCGAGGATCGGCACGTCGGCGGCTTCCAGCGCACGCGCCAGCTTCAGCGGCGTCTGGCCGCCGAACTGCACGATGACGCCGTGCAGCGTGCCGTTGGTACGCTCCCGGTCGATGATCTCGAGCACGTCTTCCTGCGTCAGCGGCTCGAAATAGAGTCGGTCGGCAGTGTCGTAGTCGGTCGACACCGTTTCCGGGTTGCAGTTGACCATGATGGTTTCATAGCCGGCGTCCGACAGCGCGAAGCAGGCGTGACAGCAGCAATAGTCGAACTCAATGCCCTGGCCGATGCGGTTCGGTCCGCCGCCGAGAATGATGACCTTCTTGCGATCGGATGGCGCGCTTTCGTCGGCGGGTGCGCCCGCGAACGGCGGTTCGTAGCTCGAATACATGTAGGCGGTGGGGGAGGCGAACTCCGCCGCGCAGGTATCGATGCGCTTATAGACCGGGCGCACGTCGAGCGATTGCCGCAGCGCGCGGATTTCGGCCTCGGTGGTGTTGGCGAGCACCGCGAGGCGCGCATCGGAGAAGCCCATCGCTTTCAGCGTGCGCATGCCGAAGGCGTGCGGCGGCAAGCCGTTGTCCCTGATCTTGCCTTCCATCTCGACGATGCCGCGCAGCTCGGCGAGGAACCACGGATCGATCTTGCAGGACGCGAAGATGTCCTCGTTGCTCCAGCCGAGCCGCATCGCCTGCGCCACCTGCAGGATTCGATTGGGCGTGGGTGTGCCGAGTGCTGCGCGGATCGCGTTCTTGTCGTCGCCCTTGCCGAGGCCGTCGATCTCGATCTCGTCGAGGCCGGTGAGACCGGTCTCCAGACCGCGCAGCGCCTTTTGCAGCGACTCCTGGAAGGTTCGGCCGATCGCCATCACTTCGCCGACCGATTTCATTGACGTCGTCAACGTGGTGGAGGCGCCGGGGAATTTCTCGAAGGCGAAGCGCGGCACCTTGGTGACGACGTAATCGATGGTCGGCTCAAAGGACGCCGGCGTCGCGCCGCCGGTGATGTCGTTGGCGATCTCATCCAGCGTGTAGCCGACCGCGAGCTTGGCCGCGACCTTGGCGATCGGGAAGCCGGTGGCCTTCGACGCCAGCGCCGAGGAGCGCGACACGCGCGGGTTCATCTCGATCACCACCATACGGCCGTCGGCGGGATTGACGCCGAACTGCACGTTGGAGCCGCCGGTTTCGACGCCGATCTCGCGCAGCACCGCCAGCGAGGCGTCGCGCATGATCTGGTATTCCTTGTCGGTTAAGGTCAGCGCCGGCGCGACGGTGATGGAGTCGCCGGTGTGCACGCCCATCGGATCGAGATTCTCGATCGAGCAGACGATGATGCAGTTGTCCTTCTTGTCGCGGACGACTTCCATCTCGTACTCTTTCCAGCCGAGCACCGACTCCTCGATCAGCACTTCGTTGGTCGGCGAGGCATCGAGGCCGCGCTCGATGATGTCGAGATATTCTTCCTTGTTGTAGGCGATGCCGCCGCCGGTGCCGCCCATCGTGAACGACGGCCGGATGATCGCGGGCAGGCCGATCTCGGACAGCGCCATCAAGGCTTCGCCGAGTGCCGCTTCCTGATAGCGTTTGCGGCGTTCGTTCTCGCCGAGCACCCATTGCCGCTCGTGCTCCGCCAGCGCTTCGCCGGTGAGCTTGGCTTTTTCCTCGAGATACTTGTCGCGGTACTGCTTCTTCAGCGCGGAAGCGTTGGCGAGCCGCGACTTCGGCGTCTCCAGCCCGATCTTGGTCATCGCCTCGCGGAAAAGCTGGCGGTCTTCCGCCTTGTCGATGGCGTCGGCGGTGGCGCCGATCATCTCGACGTCGAAGTCGTCCAGCGTGCCCTGCCGGCGCAGCGACAGCGCGCAGTTCAGCGCAGTCTGGCCGCCCATGGTTGGCAGCAGCGCGAAGCCGCCGGGAATGACGTGGCGTTCCTTTTCGATGATCTTGCCGACGATCTCCGGGGTAATCGGCTCGATGTAGGTCGCGTCCGCCAATTCCGGATCGGTCATGATGGTGGCCGGATTGGAATTGACCAGCACCACCCGGTAGCCTTCCTCCTTCAACGCCTTCACCGCCTGGGTGCCGGAGTAGTCGAACTCGCAGGCCTGGCCGATGACGATCGGGCCGGCGCCGATGATGAGGATGGTCGAGATATCTGTGCGTTTAGGCATTGCGGCTCACGGGCTGGAAACCAGGCATAAAAAAGGACGCGCGGCGCGCGTCCCTCGAGGTCCGCGATCGCGGGGGCGACCCATCCGGGCAAGACCATGCGATCACTCAGCAATCCAGAGCGCGACAGGACGCAAAACCGCATTCCATGGGTGCTGATGCGCCCAGGACGGTTCCTGCGCGCGAGGTGTGTTTAGACCAGATTGCCTTGGCGGGGAAGGACTTTAACGGCGCCGTCAACCGGCGATTGATTGGAGGCCCAGCCTGGACTCGAACCAGGATAAGGAGCGTTGCACCACCCCCGCGTAGACACTTCCGCCACCGGGCCAACAGCATCTTGGCCGATCACGCCGCCGTGCGCGACGCGAACCTCGGATTAACCCTAATACGCGCGGTAATAGCCGGTGGGGCCTGTGGACAACCGGGAATTCGCTCTAGTCCAGCCGCCGCGCGACGAACGTCATCCGCGCCGCGTTGTGGCCGATGTTCTTCGGCGCGCGTTCGGCGGCAAAGCCGGCGGCCTCCAGTTTCGCGATCATCTCGTCTGCCGTGTAGCGTTGCAGGCCGATCTTGGTTCGCAATTCGCGGTAATCCGATAGGGCGGTGCGGGCCAGTCCGACCAGGGCATCCTTGAGGAAGCCGTGCTTCGCGCCGAATTTCAGCAGCGCCGCGACATCGCGGGCCATCCCGACCTTGGGATGCAGGATATCGCCGACCACGAGGCGGCCGGTCGGCTTGAGCACCCAGTGCAGGGTATCGAGGGCCCAGTCGAGTTGCTCGGGCGTCATGTATTGGGCCGCCGAATTCATGATCGCGAGGTCGACGGAGGCTTCCTCCATGCCGCGCAATTCATCCAGCGAGCGGACACGGATGCGGGTGTTGGGCGCGAAGCGGGCGATCAGCCGTCCGCGGACGCCGGGCGCGGGCTCCGCCAGGATCAGCTTGCCGCAGGCCTCGGCAACCTTGGGCGCCGACAGCGCTTCGCCGCAGGCGTAGTCCAGCACCACGGCATCGCGCGATGGAATATAGCCGATGATGTCGGCCGCGATGGTTTCGAAGTGCACATCGCGATGCCGCTTGCTGGCGTAAATCGTGTGGGTCGAATCGTAATAGTCGATCCAGTCTTCCATGAGGGCGGCCAGCTTTGATCAGCGTTCCGAGAGAGGAACCAAGTTCTTACGACGGCGTTGGGACGGGGTCCAAGAGTTTGTTTAGGCCAGCAAGACTTTCGCTTGGGCAGATTAGATTTTCGTTCAGGCGAGAATGCCGCCGTCGACATTCCGATTCTATCAGAGTGGCGGTCGAATGTAGCGACCCGAAAACGCTTCGGCGGCGATTTTCGTTGTGCCATTAGCATGAGAAGGACCCGCGTCGTGACAAAAGCCAAGACCGCATCCGGAAAAGTCGCCGCTGATCTCGATACGCCGACCGATCTGCCGCAGGACGGCGTCGACAAGATTTCAGCCGCGATGAATACCATCCTCGCCGATACGTTCGCACTCTATCTGAAAACCAAGAATTTCCATTGGCACGTGTCGGGCCGTCATTTTCGCGATTATCACCTGCTGCTCGATGAGCAGTCCGAGCAGATTTTCGCTTCCACCGACGAGATCGCCGAGCGGGTGCGCAAGATCGGCGGCACCACGCTGCGCTCGATCGGCCAGATCGCCAAGCTGCAAACGCTCAAGGACAACGACGAGAATTACGTCCCGCCGCGAGAGATGCTGCGCGAACTGATGAACGACAACAAGAAGGTGGTTGCGTCGATGCGCAAGGCGCACGACATCGCCGACAAATACGAGGATGTGGCGACTGCCAGCCTTCTCGAAAACTTCATCGATGCCACGGAACGGCGGACCTGGTTCCTGTTCGAAGCCAGCCGTCGGGAGGGCGGCAACGAAGCGTAGTTTCCCGGCACCACCATTGTCATGCGCGAGCTTGACCCGCCTGCGGGGCCGAAGCCCCTTCGGCGCGGCGTAGGCCCGCGCATCCATTTTTTTAAGAAATGATGGATTGCCGGATCAAGTCCGGCAATGACGGGTCAGTGTCACTGATCAACCGTTTACTTCCACAACCGCATCAGTGCGCCTTGCACGCCCTGCACCGGATCGGTGACGGGACGCGGCACGTTCGGAATCGTCTTCAGCGCCTTGCGGTGGTTGTCCGGCGTCGGCTTGATGATCTGCATCTTCTCGCCCGGCGGATAGGCGCCGACCACGCTGAAATCGTCGCTGGCGGAGAGGCATTGATGGCCGGTGCCGGCCGGCAGGATCACGGCGTCGCCGGCTACGAGTTCAAGCGTTGCGCCATGATCGCCGCCCAGCCGCACCTTGGCGTGGCCGCGGGCGATGCCGAGCGCCTCATGAACGGTCGCGTGATAATGCAGATAATCGAAGATGCCGTTGCGCCACAGGTCGCCCCAGCCGTTGGCGGCGAACAGGTTCTCGAAGATGCGTTCCGGCTCGCTGCCCGTGACATCGACCGCTAGCCGATAGCGCAAGACGGGCAGGCGATTGTTCGGCACCAGCCCGTCATCGTCGAAAACGAATGTCTGCGGTTCGACCAGACCGTGCATGCCGGCCATACGCGATCTCCCGGCTCATTGCGACGCAGGCTTTAACTGCGATCGCGACGGGCCGTTCCATCAACCGGCTTGTGGAGCCTCGAACACGAGTGGAGCGGATTTGACATTCGCCACCCCGCCGCAGCGAATTCCTGGGCGAATGTCAAATCCAAAGCTCCACTCGCAACGTCTGATTTCTGGTGATTCTTTAATCCTGACATTTGCAACCGAGACTGCCGAAACGGGATGCAAATGTCAGGATTGAATCACCAGGCAGGTGGTGGTGCCGTGCGCCAGCAGGCGGCCCTTGCCGTCGAGCAACTGGCCCTCGGCGGTGCCGACCCGCCGGCCGACATTGAGCGCGCGGCCCTCGGCACGTACTTCGCCGGTGTCGCGCGTGATCGCGCGGATCAGAGAGATCTTAAATTCGAGAGAAGTATAGACGGTGCCGGCCGGCAGCATCGACTGCACCGCGCAGCCCATCGCGGAATCCAGAAGCGTCGCGGCGAAACCGCCATGCACGGTCCCGATCGGGTTGTAGTGCTCGGGGCCGGGCACCGCGCGGAAAATCACGTGGCCCTGCTCGGCGCTGCCGCCGACGAGGCCGACCTGCTGCATCATGGTGGCATGCGGCAATTCACCGGCGAACATCTTTTGCAGGAAATCGAGCCCGCTCATTGACGCCAACACCTCCGGCGGCGTCAGGCCGAAGGAGATCGGCGGATTGGCTTTGTCATGCATGAGCGTTTTCCTCAGCGTCGTCCCCGCGCAGGCGGGGACCCTGAATCCCTGGCGTTAGTTATCGCAAAGAAACTCGCCTTGATAATAGAGCCGAACCGCTGCGGCGTATGGGTCCCCGCCTGCGCGGGGACGACTCTTTATCGTGTTGGAAATCTGCTCACGAAACGAAGTCCCGGGCAGGCTCTCAGGACAACGCTTGAACTACGCCCGCTTCTTCTCGCGCATCAGGTCGGAGAAGCG
>JAFKKL010000165.1 GCA_017305595.1 Hyphomicrobiales bacterium
GCGGCGGGTGCGGGCGCGGCTGGAGCCGGCGCCGGGGCAGCCGTCTTCGCCGCCGGCGGCGCCGTGTTGACCGGCGCGGCCTTTTCAATGGTCGGCTTGGTTTCCGCAGGAGCGGGCTTCGCTTCGGCGACAGCTTTCGTAGCCGGTTGTTCGGGCTTGGCGGATGTTGTCGCAGCCGCCGTTTCTGTCGGCTGCTGCTCGCGCTGCCCCTGCGACACGCCAGCGTAACCGGCCAGTGCGAACAGAATCACCACACCGGCGACACCAGGCAACCAGTTCTTCAAGCTCGATCGATCAGACGGAGAAGCCATTCCCTCACCTTCCTGCCGGCGTCGTGTCGTCGAAGAATTTCGCCCCATCGACGCAGTTATCGGACGGCGCATTGCGCCGTCGCTTGCGGTCAAAAAGCCTACCGAATTTCGCGCACGGCAGTTTGCGCTGAAGCAACATGGTCCGAGGCGCGAACAGCGGAATTGAACTCCCAGCATCCGCCCAATGCAATACCGGCTTGCCGCAGGCGGTCAGTCCCCTATGTTTAGGCATCCAGACGCCGTGCGTGCGACAAGGAGCCGCGCCATGCCTTCACTGACCGAATGGAAAGTTCCGCCCTCGGCGCAGCCACGTTCGCAGGACTATCACTTCGATCTCGATCGCGTCCTCGGATCGGTCGTCGGCCTTCATGCGATCATTCCTGCCGACGCTTTCACGGCCGCGACGCTCGGCACCGAACGCGCCGGCAACGGCGTGCTGATCGATGACGGTCTGGTGTTGACCATCGGCTATCTGATCACCGAGGCGGAATCGGTCTGGCTGCATCTCGGCGATGGTCGCGTGGTGCAAGGTCACGCGCTCGGCTTCGATTCCGAAACCGGCTTCGGACTGGTGCAGGCGCTTGGTCCGATTGATCTCGAGCCGCTTCCGCTCGGCTCATCCGATGCCGCGCAGATCGGCGACCCGGTCATCATCGGCGGCGCAGGCGGGCGTACCCGCTCGGTCGCGGGACGCATCGAGACCCGGCAACCTTTCGCCGGCTATTGGGAATATCTGCTGGACGATGCCATTTTCACGACGCCGTCGCACCCGAACTGGGGCGGCACGGCGTTGATCTCGGCAAGCGGCGAATTGATCGGCATCGGCTCGTTGCAGCTCGAGCGCGAGCAGAAGAACCAACATTTCAACATGATCGTGCCGATCGATCTGTTGAAGCCGATCCTGGACGATCTGCGGTCGTATGGCCGCGTCAACAAGCCAGCGCGACCATGGCTCGGCCTCTTCGCCAGCGATTTCGACGACAAGGTCGTGGTGATGGGCGTCGCAGACAAAGGGCCGGCGGGCCGCAGCGGCATCCAGTCCGGCGATGTTATCCTCGCGGTCAACGGCGATGCCGTCACGAGCCTCGCCGAATTCTATCGCAGGGTCTGGGCTCTCGGTCTTGCCGGCGTCGACGTGCCTCTGACAGTTTCGCATGAAGGCATAACTTTCGACGTCGTGCTCGCCTCGACCGATCGCACCAAACTGCTGAAAGCGCCACGGCTGCACTGATCTTCGCACAAAGGCGTTGCGCGGCCATCGCACTGATAGCAGCAAGAACCTCTGAGCTGGACGCACTTCCTTACACAAGCCGCATCCTGCTTCGCTCGCGAACGCCATAGGCACCCGTGGATCACACCACCCTTTTCACCCTGAGTATCGCCGCCATCGCCACGCTCGGCGTCATCGTCCGTCCGTGGTCGATCCCGGAATATATCTGGGCTGTGCTCGGCGCGACCGCGTTGGTTGTCTCGGGTTTGTTGCCGTGGCGAAACGCACTCGCCGCCGCCGGCAAAGGTACCGACGTCTATCTGTTTCTTGTCGGCATGATGCTGCTGGCCGAGGCCGCGCGTCGCGAGGGGTTGTTCGATTGGCTCGCGGCGCATGCCGTCCGCGCAGCGCGCGGTTCGGCGCGGCGGCTGTTCACGATCGTCTACGCGGTCGGCACGCTGACCACGATCTTTCTTTCGAACGACGCCACCGCCGTGGTGTTGACGCCCGCCGTTCACGCCGCCGCCACCGCCGCGCGAGTCGCACCGCTGCCATATCTGTTGATCTGCGCCTTCGTCGCCAACGCCGCGAGTTTCGTGCTGCCGATTTCCAATCCGGCCAACCTGGTGATCTTCGGCACGCAGATGCCGCCCCTGCTGCAGTGGCTCGCCCTCTTCACGCTGCCGTCGCTCGCGGCCATCCTGATCACATTCGTCGCCTTGCGATGGACCCAGCGCCACGCGCTCGAACAGCGCGTGCATGATGACGTGGCCCTGCAACCGCTATCGCTGACCGGCCATTGCGTCGGCGCGGCCATCGCGGTGACGGGAATCGTGCTGCTGGCGGCATCCGCATTCGATCGACCACTTGGCCTGCCGACATTCCTGTGCGGCGTTGGCATAACCGTCGTGGTGTTGATCATCGGCCGCCGCTCGCCGTTACCGTTGCTGCGCGACGTCGCCTGGGGCGTATTACCGCTAGTTGCCGGACTTTTCATTCTGGTGGAGGCCGTGGAGCAGACCGGCGCCCTTCACGCACTCGCTGAATATCTTCGTGACGCCGCCGCGACAGCGCCGCGTCAAACGACGTTTGTATCGGGCATCGCTGTCGCCCTGCTGTCAAACCTGATGAACAACCTGCCGACTGGTTTGCTTGCCGCCACGGTCGGGCAGAGCGTGGACCTGCCGCTTCATGTCACCGGCGGCCTCCTGATCGGTGTCGATCTCGGGCCGAATTTGTCAGTCACCGGCTCGCTCGCTACCATCTTGTGGCTGATCGCATTACGGCGCGAAGGGCTGTCGATCGCTGCGTGGCAGTTTCTGCGACTGGGGATCGTGGTGATGCCGCCCGCCTTGCTGGCCGCGTTGCTCGTGCTGACTTTGTCGACGCTCTAGAACGCGCGGATCAAATCCGCGACGCGACAACGTCAAGTCCGATGATGCGTGCCAACGTGCGCACCTCACGCTTCTGATCCTCGCGCAACTGCCGCAGCAACGGCGCGGCTGCCGTCTGCAACTCCTGCGCTTCCGCAGTGCTCAGCGACACTGCCCCCTTATCCGAACCGGCCTGACGCGCGGCATGTTTCCGTCTTGCGAGATCACGCAGCGCCGCCTCGACCGGCGGCCAATATTTCGCCTGCGCCTCGCTCATGCGCAGGCGTTCCTTGATGGCGACGATCTGAATGTCGCTCAGCAATGTGTAAGACGTCTGCACCGGCGGCAGGTCGGCAGCTTTCGGCCGCGACACCGGCAATGGCGGATTTTCGATCGGAGCGACGGAAGGAAGGAAATCCGTTTGCAAATCGGCGAACCGGCTTTCCAAGGTATCGGCCTCTCGCAACCGATCTTCAAGTTGCGGCGCGACCGCCGCAGTCTGGAGCCGGTCGGTTTTGGCGTCGCGATTGGCGACCGGCGCTTCGGTGCTCTCGATCGGCAACACCAGCATATTGTCGCGCGCGACGACGAACCCTGCCACCGCCGCGCCGGCAATGACGACACACGCCAGCGCGAGATAGCCCGCCGTTCTGGTCAAGCCCAACTCCGTCGCCGCGGTTGCACCGAAGCCCCTGCTTTCCGATAGTGATCAACAACAAACCTAGCACAGAACCGGCCGATTGATACCGAAGCGCGATGCTCCAAGATCACGCACGGAACTCTCCGAGATAGTCGTCCTTATGCAGCGAGGTCGTAGGCATCCTGGATATCGGCGACGATCTCCGACGCTTCCGAAATCGCGGCCGGATTGATTGCATGCAGGCTGACCGTCCAGTTACCGCCATTGGTCCGGCGCGGCGTTTCGACTACCTCGAACTGAATGCCACGGCACAGCGGATGCCGCTCCAACGCGCGGAAAACCCGCATCGTGATCTGATCCCGCGTTGCCGGCGTTCGTGACAACAACTGCTCGAGAACAGCAAAGTCCATCTGAGACCCATAAGTGACGGGACGACCGGACGCCATCCACACCGAAGCGGAACAGGCTGGACAATTGTTGGAATGGAACTGTTAACGATCGGTTAACCAGCAACGGTCCGGTCGTCAGCCGAGCAGTTGTTCGAGCCGATCCCGCAACTGGTCCTGATGGTAAGGCTTGGCCAGTCTCGGCACGTCGGTCGAAACACCCTCGGGAAGGTCGGCATATCCGGTCGCCAGCAACACCGGCAGCCGTGGCCGCACCTCACGCGAGGCGGCGGCGAGTTCGATGCCGGTCATGCCGGGCATCAGGTGATCGGTCATCATCAGGTCGATCTGCCGATCGCTGCGCAGGATATCCAGCGCATGCGGCCCTGAAGACGCCCCTATCACCTGATGCCCGAGATCCTCGAGCATCTCCGTGGTGGACATCGCGATCAGCGGATCGTCATCGACGAACAGGATCACCGCCGAGCGGGGTTGCTTCGGACTGGATGGAGCCGGACTTTCAATCTGGGCCGGAGCCGTCGCGATCGGCAGGATCAGTGTGGCCGTGGTACCCTTGCCGACCACGCTGGCCAATTGCAGTGCGCCGCCGAGTTGAACCGCGAGGCCATGGACCATCGACAACCCAAGCCCGGTGCCCTTGCCGAGCGGCTTGGTGGAGAAGAACGGATCGATCGCCTTGGCGAGAATCTCTGGCGACATACCCTCGCCGGTATCGCGTACCGAGAGCTTGAGATAGTTGCCGGACGGCAAGGCCGGATCTTTCGTCACCCGTGATTTCGTCACCTTGATATCGATGGTTCCCCCATCGATCATCGCATCGCGCGCGTTAATCGCAAGATTGAGAATGGCGAGTTCAAGCTGGTTGGCGTCGATTGCGGCCGGCGGCAGATCGTCGGCGATCGACAGTCGCAGCACGATGCGCGAGCCGAGCGACCGCTCCAGGAGTTCGCTCATGCCGCGCACCAGACCGCCGAGATCGATGGGCGCGGGATTAAGGTCCTGCTGTCGCGCGAAGGCGAGCAGCCGTTGCGTCAGCGATGCGCCGCGCTCGGCGCCCTGCAACGCGCCATCGATCAGCCGGTACAAGCGCGGATCGTCCGGTACGCGCTTGCGCAGCAATTCCAGATTGCCCACCACAGCCATCAACAGATTGTTGAAGTCGTGAGCGACACCACCGGTGAGTTGCCCGATCGATTCCATTTTCTGCGCTTGCCGCAACTGCTCCTGCGCCTTTTCGCGCGCGGCGACTTCCTTCATCAGTTCGGCGGTGCGTTCGCCAACACGTTGTTCGAGCGTGGCGGTCAATTCAGCGAGCGCGCCACGTTCGGCCGCAAGCTGCGACACAAGTTTCTCGCGTTCGATCTCGGCGATCTTGCGCGCCGTGACGTCAAATGCCACACCGATCAATGTGGCCGGACGACCATCAAGACCGCGGAAGATCGTGGCGTGTGTGTTGATCCAGTGCACCGACCCGTCGCGCCAGACGGCCCGGTATTCGACGTTGTAGTCCTGGCCGGTCATCACCGCGGTATCGAATGCTTCGCGACGGCGCGCTTGATCGTCAGGATGAATCGCGGCCTCCATTTCTTCAAGCGTCAGCGGCTCGTCCGGATCCCGTCCGAAGAACGATTTGAAAGTGTCGGATGCCTCGAGCCGACGCTCCTGAATCTTCATTTCGAACGCGCCAAGCCGGCCGACGTCGAGTGCGGTTTGCAACGTGGTCTTGCTTTCAATGAGGTTCTGCAGAATGGCGCGGGTCTGATACTGCCGACGCCGCCCACGGACGGCGGAGCCGACCACGCTGATCAGCGTCGTCGGGTGGAATGGCCGCTCAATGAACGAGACGTTGCCGAGCAGTTGGACCAGTCCCGCGGCCTCCGGATCATGTTCGGGACCGCCGATCTGGTCCATCAGCAGTACGATGGGGAAGTCGGACCATGACGGCTGTTCCGCGAGCCACGCGACCAGAGGCTGCAAATCTACGGACTTGATCGCCGCGCCGGACATCACCGCCGCGCCAGCGCCGCTTTCGACCTCGCGCACCAGCGCAGGGAAATCGGCGCAGACGTTCGCGTAGAGGCCCACCGCGCGAATCTGTTCGGCGGCCTCCTCGGCATCGCGCCCAGCCGGCGAGAAAATCACCGCGCGCTCGGACGACGGGCCGGGCCTCACCGGCGGCATCCTCGCGGCGATTCCGCCGGCGCCGTTTGGGGAATAAGGTGACCAGAGGCCGCGATGAATGGCCTCGTCTGTTCTGAAATAGCTAACACGTCGAACAATCCGCACACGTCCAAGACGAGCAAAACGTTCGCCGTCTCAACCAGTTCCCGAAGGGATGAAGATTCTTCGCCGGACCGGCCGCCATCAATCGGTCGGCCATTGACCGAGCGGCGCAGCCTTAACGTTTCTCGATCACCAGGCTCTGCACCGCACGTCCGAAATAGCCATGCTGGTCGCCGAGGCGCGCCATAGCCAGCCCGGCGCCGTCCGGGCCGATGCAGCAATCACCATCGAGCAGAATCCAGTCGCCGACCGGCTGTCGCGCCAGCGAGATGGTCAGATCGGCGTTCAGGAAGGTCCAGTGCCTGAAATCCAGCGCAACCGAGGTGGCGTTGCTGAAATCGGAGGCGACTACGGCCCGCATCACCTGCGAGATCGGCACTCCCTCCACCAGTGGCCGATCAACGCGGTACCAGATCGCGCTTGAGCCCGGATGGGCAAAGCCGCCGCGCGCCGCGCGCAACGACATGCCGCTGACGAAGGGGCTGCTGGAAAAATCGGCCGGCTCGACGCGGGACTGCTCCGGTCCGGGCAGATCGATCGGCGCGTCGGCGATCCCGGGCGGCAAATCCTGTACCTCGCTCCTGATCTTCAATACTGTGGCACGAACGACAAGCACGTCGTCCGCCTTGAGCCGGACCTCGCAAAGCTGAATCTTGCGGCCCTGCCGCAACACCTCGGTCTCGATCGCGAGCGGTGCCAGCGGTACCGGCCGCATCAGATCGATGGTCAGCCGCGCAACGTGCATCGGTACCGGCGTCGGTATCGCCTCGGCGGCCCAAGTCACAAGCCCGGACGGCGCCGAGCCATGCTGCATATCCGGCGACCAAGGCCCGGCCGCATTCGGACTGGTGATGGCGCAACGGCCGTCGATGCGGAAAATGGCATCCATCGTTCAGTATCCAGTTTCACTTGAAACGGCCGCGGGCAACGCCGGATTGCCTGCGGCCGAGAGGAGTCGATAACGACCTATCAGAGCAATTGCCTTACAGCGGCGGATCGACAGCTTCGTCGTATTCGCGCTTCAGCCGCGCGATCAGTTCGGCGGCCGGCACCACCTTATCGATACTGCCGATACCTTGACCGCTGCCCCAGATCTCCTTCCACGCCTTCGGCTTGGCGCGCTCGCCACTGGCATCGGTGCCGAAGTTCATCTTGCTTGGATCGGAGACCGGCAGATTGTCCGGGTCCATTCCGGCGGCGACGATCGACGGCTTCAGGTAATTGCCGTGCACGCCGGTGAACAGGTTCGAATAGACAATGTCCTCGGCGGACGAGCCCGCGATCATTTGCTTGTAGTTTTCGACCGCATTGGCTTCCGCCGTGGCGATGAAGGCCGAACCGATATAAGCGAAGTCCGCGCCGAGCATCCGCGCCGCACGAATGGCGCGGCCGGTGCCGATGGCACCCGACAACGCGATCGGTCCATCGTACCAGCGCCGCGTCTCGGCGACGAAGGCGAACGGTGAAATTTCACCCGCATGGCCGCCCGCGCCGGCCGACACCAAGATCAAGCCGTCGGCCCCCTTCTCGACCGCCTTGTGAGCAAACTTCTGATTGATGACGTCGTGGAAGGTAATGCAGCCCCAGTTGTGCGCGGCCTGGTTCAACTCCTCGCGCGCCCCGAGCGAGGTGATCATCATCGGCACCTTGTGTTTCTCGCAAACCGCAAGATCGTGATCGAGCCGATTGTTGGATTTGTGCACGATCTGGTTCACCGCGAACGGCGCCGACGGCCGCTCCGGATGCGCCTTGTCGTAAGCCGCCAGTTCTTCCTTGATGCGCGCCAGCCATTCATCGAGCAGCGCCGGCGGCCGCGCGTTCAGCGCCGGGAAGGAGCCGACGATGCCGGCCTTGCACTGGGCGATCACCAGGTCCGGCACCGAAACGATGAACAGCGGCGAACCGATCACGGGAATCGACAGTCGGCCCTTGAACAAGGCAGGCATGGACATACGGCAAATCCTCTTTCTGTTGATCGCGACACGTCACGCCAGCCGCGGGCGGCGGACGTTGCCAGATAATCCTCTCGGAAAGCAATCCGCGCTACGCCGCAAATGTTGTCTTGTGCCAAGACGCTACAAACAAGGCGCTACAAGCAGGACGCTGCGGGTGCGGCTCTGAAAGGCGGCTACTGGCACCACGCCCGCGTCACGAAATAATCGGTGCGGCAGGCACCCGGCTGGGATTTACGCCCCGACAACAGCAGCGCTTCGGCCGAGCATTTCTGCGTGGCGTCGGTATCGGTGCTTTTGCCTTCCGTGTAGCCATGGGCACGGCAGAGTGAATCGGCGGCAGCCTTGCAATCGGATGCGCCGTTCGCGGACACAGGGCATTTCTCCCGGCCTGTCTGCATCGAGGGTATCTTCAGATCGAGACGCGGAAGGCCGATACTGTCCGGCTTGCCAGTCGGCGCGGATTCGCCGTTCGGCCCGGCGTGATCGGCTGCGGCCGGCGATGACTCAGCCGGTGCCCGTGGCGACGGCTGCGGCAGCGTCAACGCCGGAAACAGCGGTTGGCGCCGTTCCAGCAGCTTGCCAATTTCATTGATGAGGCCTGGATTTTCAGCGCGCGGCGCGGCCGATGGAGCGGCCGCAGACGGCACGGGATCTGCTGCTCGGGAATCGACCAGACTCCCGCTTTGGGGGTCGGTCGGCAGCGCTTGCGACCAGGACTCGTCGCACGAAACAAACGTGAACCCGGACAACGCCAGAACCACCGCCGCCACACGTGCCCGAGTTCTCATTGCGAAGTGCCGAATATCGCAAGACATGCTTTGGACCTTATCGGGACACCCCGAAAGGGCAAGTCTGCATGATGACCCGTGCTATCACGAACGTCGCTGATTCTGAACGCCGACTTCCACTACCGGATGACCTAGACGATTTTGAACGCAATCACGAAGCCCAGTACCAGCACCACGGCTCCAACCGCGACCCAGAATCCCAGTCGCCGCTCGATCTCGGCACGGATCACGTCGCCGTAGCGATTGAGCAGCACCGCGACGATGAAGAACCGGCCACCGCGCGCAATCAGCGAACACAGGATGAAAAGCCATACGTTATAGCCGGCGAAACCGGAGGTGATTGTCACCAGCTTATAGGGAATCGGCGTAAGGCCCTTGCCGATGATGATCCACGCCCCCCATTCGGCATAGGAGGCGCGAAACGCCTCGACCTTGTCGGTCAAGCCGTAGAGATGCATCAGCCACAACCCGACCGAGTCGTAGAGGCCAGCGCCGATGGCATATCCCAAAATGCCGCCGGCGACCGAGGTGAGTGTGCAGACCACCGCATAAAGCCAGGCCCGCTGAGGTCGCGCCAGCGACATCGGGACCAGCATCACGTCCGGCGGGATCGGGAAGAACGAGCTTTCCGCGAACGATACCGCGCCCATGATCCAGAGGGCGGACGGCTTGTCGGCGGCAGCGATGAACCAGTCGTAGAGGCGTTTCAGCATGCCGCGATCAAGCACTCCGCATCGGATTTGTCCATGAGATTACTGCGCCGGGATAGGGGGATCCGCCCGCCTCTGGTATTGCCCAATTTGTCAGGAATTGCGGCGGCGACGCCTCAACGTCGTTCGCGCCGACGCCCACCGTCCATCGCGACAATCGGTCGCCGTACCGGCCTCAATGCAGCAATCTTGTCGGACGACTTCGGCAATTTCTCGGCGATCCCGAGCATCTGTTCCCGGCGATCCATCTCTTGCCAGACGTCCTCGGGGCGAACGCCGGCCCCGGCCCATAGCACCGCAAGATTGTAGAACAGGTCGGCGCTTTCCCGGATCACCGCGTCCGGCTTGGCATTGACCGCGTCGATCGCCACCTCGATGGCTTCCTCGGCCAGCTTCTTCGCCATCTTGGCGGGACCTTGCCGGAGCAAACGAGCGGTGCGCGACACTTCGGGGTCCAAGTCCCGCGCCGCAAGTACCGCCTGATAAAGCCGATCGAGCGAATCACT
Source organism: Hyphomicrobiales bacterium (assembly GCA_017305595.1). Classification (GTDB taxonomy): domain Bacteria; phylum Pseudomonadota; class Alphaproteobacteria; order Rhizobiales; family Xanthobacteraceae; genus 62-47. Next base: position 10,184 of record JAFKKL010000165.1, read on the forward strand.
CATACCGTCGAGTCTAAACGAAACATATGGCGAGCGTGTTAACGCCCGCCATATGTCGCGTCCAGGAAGTTCAGGGAATGATGTTGCCGCCGCCGTCGTAGCGGTGCCTGCCATAACCGTACGGCCCGCCGTAATCGTAGTAGGGCCGGCCATAATAGGGACGGCCGTAATACGGCGAAGCATAATAAGGACCGCCGCTATAGGCGTAGGGGCCGTCGTAATAGGCATCGCGGCTGGCTTGCGCCGCAGCGATCGCGCCGATGGTGCCAACGATTCCGGCAAAGGCGGCCGCAGCCGCCGCGCCGCCGCCCCGACTGTGATGACGGTGACGCCGAGCCGCGCTGAAATCGGTAGCCATGCCGTTCGGCGCCGTGACCGCGGTCGCAGCTCTGGCAACTCCCGCCGCACTGTCCGAAGCCTGAGCCGGCGACCACGCGAAAGCCAGCGCCGTCGCCGTCGCAAATGCCATCGTCCGTCCCATCGCCAGAGGCGATCCTGTGCGCGTCATCATGTCGCTACCCTTCCGGTTAAAAAACCACGCGACCAATATCTGTGGTCCGGCTGCCATGCATTCAATAACTGACATCAACGAAGCCACGAGCCCCGAGTTCCCGCCGGCGACGATGGATGCCAATAGTCGAAGTTGACGTCCGTCGCCGGATACCTCAGTCATCCCTCGTTCATCTCCGTCCGCGCACATTCGCGGCTTTATCGTAGAGAGGCTGGCCCGCCGAGCGTATGCCGCCTCAGCTATCTTTGGTGTGCCTCAGTGACGATAGCGCCCCGACCACACACTCTGCTGACATGGCTCGTGGCTACGCTGTCGGCCGCGAACGTGGCTGGCCTGTCGCTTGCGGCGGCGCAGAACGTCACCGATGGTCCAGCCGCGGCAACGCCGATCCGGCTCACGCTCGATCGCCCGATCGACGGTGCAGCCGCGCCTTTCGTTGTCGCGACGACCAAGGGATACTTCCGATCCGAAGCCTTGAGCGTGACAACGCACATCGCGAAGGGCACCAACGACGCCATCGCGCGTGTCGCGCAAGGCACCAGCGACATCGCCCTCGCCGATATCAACGCCCTGATCCGCTTCCGCGACGCGCCGAACGCGCCAGCCGTGAAAGCGGTGTTCGTGCTGTTCAATACAGCACCCTACGCCATCATCGCGCGCAAGAGCCGCGGGATCGCAACCCTGTCCGACATGACCGGAAAAACGCTCGGCGTCGCCACCGACGACCTTTCGATCCGGCTATGGCCGGCCGTCGCGGAACGCAACGGCATCGCACCCGCGACCGTGAAGCAGCAACCCATCGGCGCGGCGGTGCGCGAACCGATGCTGGCGGCGGGACAGGTCGATGCCGTCACAGGATTCTCCTATCTGTCCGCGGTCAATCTGCGCGATCGCGGCATCCCCGCCGACGATCTCACCGTGCTGCGCTTCGCCGACTACGGCTGCCCAGCTTATGGGGCCGCGCTGATCGTCAATCCGAAATTCGGGGCGGAGCACCCCGAGGCCGTGCGCGCGTTTCTCCGTGCCACCGTGAAGGGCTTGCGGCAAACCATCAAGAACCCCGGGGCGGCGATTGACGCGGTGATGACACAGATGAACAGCGGCGAACGCCCACTCGAACTGGAGCGATTGCGGATCGTACTGCGCGACAACATCCTCACCAACGATGTCCGGCGCAACGGCTTCGGCGGCGCCGACACAACACGGCTGAACCAGTCGATCACCGCTCTCGCGCATGACCGCAAATTTCGCGAGAAACCGTTGGCAAGCGACATCTTCGACCCTTCCTTCCTGCCGCCCGCCACCGAACGCCAGTTTGAGCAGGCCACCAAATAAACGGCTGCATTCCGCCGCGCGTCCGGCTTAAATGCTGCGAATCGTCGCGGGCACCCGTTTCGGCGACCCCGCGCCTATCCGCCGTCTCCGCTGCCAGTCACGAGCCTGATCGATGTCCCTGCTCCGCCTCTACGCCCGCGTGCTCGAACTGCTCGGCAAGGAAGCCCGGCTCGGCTGGATCCTCGCCGGCGCCAACCTGCTGCTCGCCGGCGCGCAGTTCGCCGAGCCGGTGCTGTTCGGCCGCATCGTCGACGTGCTTACGG
>JAFKKL010000166.1 GCA_017305595.1 Hyphomicrobiales bacterium
CAAAATACAGGGGTCTCTCCACTGCGCCGCGCGATGAAGCTGCGCGGCTTCGGTCGAGATGACGTGCGTTTGAGGTGATGCGGGCCGGTTGAGATGACGTGCGGTTGGAGTGGGGCGCTTCGGTTAAGACGATGTTCGTTTCGAGGGGAGGAATCCATGCGCCGTGCGGATCTCGGCATCGCTTGACACCAATGGTAGTACCAGACTAGCATCCGGGTTTACCGAAAGACCGTCCCCAAGACAGACTCAAAGTCCACTGCTGGAATGGCCACTATCGTGATCTGGAATCAACACTACTATCTCTTCGGTCACGGGTTGGCCTTCTCCGCGACGATCGCTGCGCTACCTATCTTTACACTGCTGTTTCTGCTGGGCGTGATGCGGAAGTCGGCGTGGGTCTCGGGGCTCGCCGGACTGGCGGTGACGCTGCTGGTCGCCATCGTCGGCTACCAGATGCCTCCGGGGATGGCGCTGAATGCGGCGGCGTACGGCGCGGCCTTCGGGCTCTTCCCGATCTCGTGGATCATCTTCTGGGCGATTGCGCTGTTTCGGTTGACAGTGGAGACGGGCAAGTTCGAGATCATCCGCGACTCTGTGGGCAGGCTGACGCCGGACCCGCGGCTGCAGGCGATCCTGATCGCGTTTGCGTTCGGCGCGTTTCTCGAAGGGGCATCGGGATTCGGGACTCCGGTTGCCATTGCCGCAACCATGCTGACGGGACTGGGCTTCTCGGCCTTCAGCGCGTCGGCCATCTGTCTGCTCGCAAATACTGCGCCGGTAGCTTTCGGCGCGATCGGGATTCCAGTGATTACGCTGGCGGGAACGACGGGGCTTCCGCTTGCCCAACTGAGCGCGGAGGTTGGGCGGGTGTGCGCGCCGATCTCGCTGGTTATTCCGGCGTACGTGATCGTCGCGACGGGCGGCTTCGTCTCGCTGTCGGGCATCTGGCTGCCGACGATGGTCTGCGGCGCGGTCTTCGCGGGGATGCAGTTTACGATCTCGAACTTCATCGGGCCGCAGCTTACGGATATTATCGCGGCGCTGTCGTCGATGCTGGCGCTGGTCATCTACCTGCACTTCCGGCATCCGGAGCATAACGAGAACAGCGGCGCGATTCGCAACTGCCTCGATAAGGGATTCGTGCCGGTCGTCGTTGACGAGTCCGCGAACAAAAAGGCGGCGGCGAGCCTTCCGCCCCAGCACAGCCTGGGCGAGGTGCTCTATGCGTGGATGCCGTATGGCTTTTTGGTGGCGTGCGTTCTGCTGTGGGGCGTGGGTCCGATTCAGCACAAGCTGAACCTGGCGAGCTTCACGGTGGCGTGGCCGACCGGCGAATTCGGCGGCATGGGTCTGGAAGGCTATGTGCGGCTCGGCTTCCGCAAAGAGATGGAAGCCATCGCCGATCCGGTCGAGCGCGAGAAGTACTATCAGGACAAGGTCGCGCAGCTCTATGCCAACGGCAAGGCGGTCTCGATCGCCTCGGTGCTGGAGATCGACGAAGTCATCGACCCGGCCGAGACGCGGGATTGGATCATGGCGGGGTTGCGCTCGGTGCCGACGCCGGAGAAGCGGACGCATCGCAAGCGGCCTTGCATCGACACCTGGTAATTCTAAAATCGTTGGGAGCCTTGCATCTCTGAGTGAGAGGCGAGGCTCCTTCGCTATCATCCGTTCAGCACGGCTGGCGAAACGCCGCGCGCGATCACGCTGCGCATGGCGAAACTCGAATGCAGTCGCACCACGCCCGGCAGGCGCGACAAGTGCTGGTTGTGAATGCGCTCATAGTCTTCCATGTCGCGCGCCTGCACCTGCACCAGATAGTCGTCGCTGCCCGACATCAGGTAGCAGGAGATGACGTCGGGGCATTTGCCGATTGCTTTCTCGAAGGCGGCGAGAGCGTTCTCGCTTTGCCGATCCAGCGTGATGTTGACGATCACCAGCATGCGATAGCCGAGCGCGGGGGCGTTGATCTCGGCGGCGTAGCCGCGAATGACGCCGGTTTTTTCAAGGTGTTGCAGCCGTCGCGCGCAAGCGGTCGGCGACAGTCCGGCGCGCTCTGACAGCACGACCTGACTGATCCGGGCATCACGCACCAGTTCACGGATAATTTTACGGTCGATCGCGTCCAGCTCGATTGTCATCGCGGCTTCCGATTCCGGCGTAGATGGTCATATTATTGGTTTGAATCTCTAATTTTGGATGATTTACCGCAATAATCCTGCGTGAGCGAAGATCTGTAAAGCGACATTTGACAGGAACCGCCGCCATTTCGCTGGCAATCTCGCGCGCGAGAGAATTGCTGCGAACCGTCGCTGTGACGAACATCGCAACGAAGGCTGGGATTTCGTCATGAAAGTTCTTGTTCTCGGTGCGGGCGTAATCGGCGTCACCACGTCCTATTATCTGTCGAAGCTGGGTTTCGAGGTGACGGTGATCGATCGCCAGCCCGGCCCCGGTCTCGAGACCAGCTTTGCCAATGCAGGCGAGATTTCGCCCGGCTATGCCTCGCCGTGGGCAGGGCCCGGCGTGCCGTTGAAAGCGATCCGCTGGATTTTGGATAGCCACGGGCCGCTGGTGGTGCGTCCGCAACTCGATCCGGCGATGTGGCGCTGGATGTTTCAGATGCTGCGCAACTGCACGGCCGCGCGCTACGCGGTGAACAAGGCGCGCATGGTCGGCATTGCCGAATACAGCCGCGATTGCTTGCGGGCGCTGCGTGCCGAGACCGGTATCGGCTACGATGAGCGCAGTCAGGGTACGCTCCAGCTTTTCCGCAAGCAGGCGCAACTCGATGCGATCGGCGGCGACATTGAGGTGCTGAAGCAATACAGGGTGCCTTACGAGGTGCTCGATCGCGACGGCTGCATCGGCGTCGAACCCGCGCTCGCCGCGGTGCGCGAACGCTTCGTCGGAGGGCTGCGGTTGCCCGACGATGAGACCGGCGATTGTCATTTGTTCACGCAACGGCTCGAACGGATCGCGACTGAGCGCGGGGCGAAATTTGTCTACGGCACGACGATCCAGTCGGTGGACGTGAGCGGCGGCCGCGTTGCCCAGGTCTCGACCGATCGCGGTGCGTTCACCGCCGATGTTTATGTAATGGCGCTCGGTAGTTTTTCGCCGCTGCTGCTACGGCCGCTCGGGATCGATATCCCGGTCTATCCGGTCAAGGGCTATTCGCTCACGGTCCCGATCACGGACAAGAATGCGGCGCCGGAATCCACCATCATGGACGAGACCTACAAGGTCGCGATCACGCGGCTCGGGGATCGTATTCGCGTCGGCGGCACGGCCGAGGTTGGTGACTATCGGGTTCGGCTGCGTCCGAGCCGGCGTGCGCCGCTCGATCGCTCGTTGACGGATCTATTTCCGCGAGGCGGTGATTTGTCGCGCGCAACTTTCTGGAGCGGGTTGCGGCCGATGACGCCGGACGGGCCGCCGATCATCGGACCGACACGTTTTGAGAATCTGCATCTCAATACAGGCCACGGCACGTTGGGATGGACCATGGCGTGCGGCGCGGCGCGTGTCGTCGCTGATCAAATCGCCGGCGTTGCGCCAGAGGTGCCTGCTAAGGACCTGTCGGTCGCCCGCTACGCCTAGCGCCTAGCGCCTCGCGCTGTCACAGCTTCCCACTTGCCTTGGCCCGATGACGGGCGGCCATGCATGGATGGCGTTGATCCCCGGCTTGACGACGCTTATGACAGATCGGGCGTCGCGGATGCGGCTGCGAACTCGCATCGGCCAAGGACGAATGGGAATTGAGTATGGCGGAGCAGCAATCTGACGACACGGCGTTGCTTTTATCTGAAAGCGCCACCCGTCTGTTTGGGTCGTTCGACGAGAAGGATATTCGCGCGGTCGAGCAGGGCGAGTGGCCGGATGCCGTGTGGGCAAAGGTGCAGGACGCGGGCTTTCCGCTGGCTTTGGTGAGCGAGGCGGCCGGCGGTTTCGGCATTGCGTCGGCGGAGGCGATTTCGCTGCTGCGCATTGCCGGCTATCACGCCGCGCCCGTGCCGCTGGCAGAGACCATGCTCGCCAATCGCCTGTTGAGCGAAGCAGGCTTCGATGTCGCCGAAGGACCGGCAACCGTCGTCGTCGCGGAGAGCGGCGCGTTTGCGCTGGCGAAGCACGGTGGCAACTGGCGGATCGAGGGTCGTGCGGCCGATGTGCCGTGGGCGCGCCATGCCGGGACCATCGTGTTGTTGGTCGAGCACGAGAACAAGCCGTTCGTGGTGCGATTGAAGCGCGGCGTCGCCAGCATCGCGCCCGCGATGTCGTTCGCCAATCTTCCGGCCGACGATGTCGCTGTCGATGCGGAGATCGCCGCCGACGACGTGCGGCCCGCGCCGGCGAACTGGACGCCTCAAACGCTCAAGGCGGCCTTCGCGGCGCTACGTGTGTCGGAGATGGCGGGTGCGCTGGCACGCGTCATGGAGATCACCGTCGGCTATGCCAACGAGCGCGTGCAGTTCGGCAAGCCGATCGGCAAGCAGCAGGCGATCCAGCAGCAGTTGGCGGTGCTGGCCGGGCAGGCGGCGGCCTGCGGCGGTGCGACGGATGTCGCCAGCGCTGGGTTCGACAGCCTCGATGTCATCGCCATTGCGGCGGCCAAGGTGCGCGCCGGCGAAGCCGCCAGCATCGCCGCGCCGATCGCGCATCAGGTGCATGGTGCCATCGGCTTCACCGAGGAGCACCGGCTGCACTTCTTCACGCGGCGGCTGTGGGGCTGGCGCGACGAATGCGGGTCGGAGCGCTACTGGAGCAAGATGGTGGGACAGGCGGCGATGGCGGCCGGAGCCGATGGCTTGTGGCCATTCGTCGTGTCGGTCGGTGCAGCTCGGGGGGCATGATGTCGTTCTTCACCTTTCCCAATCCGCCGATGATGCCGGAAGCCGAGGCGCTGCGCGGCGAAGTGCGCGCCTTCCTCGCCGAGGAACTGAAGACGATGCCGCCGCATCTGCGCGCGGCGTCGTGGAGCGGCTTCGATGCCGATTTCTCCCGCAAGATGGGCCAGCGCGGCTGGATCGGCATGACCTGGCCAAAGCAATATGGCGGCCACGAACGCACCAGCCTGGAACGTTACGTCGTGCTCGAGGAGATGTTGGCGGTCGGCGCGCCCGTGGCCGCGCACTGGATCGCGGATCGTCAGAGCGGGCCGTTGCTGTTGCGGTTCGGCACCGAAGAGCAGCGCCAGACCGTGTTGCCGAAGGTCGCGGCTGGCGAATTGTTCTGCTGCATCGGCATGAGCGAACCGGATTCCGGCTCCGATCTTGCGGCCGTGCGCACCCGCGCCGAGCCGGTCGAGGGCGGCTTCCGCGTCAACGGCACCAAGCTGTGGACTACATTCGCCCATCGCGCGCATTACATGCTGCTGTTCTGCCGCACCAGCGGCAGCCCGAGTGATCGCCATGGCGGCACCAGCCAGTTGCTGGTCGATCTCAAGACCCCGGGCATCACCATTCGCCCGATTGCCGATCTCACCGGCGCGAAACACTTCAACGAAGTGGCGTTCGAGGATGTGTTCGTACCATCGTCGGCCTTGATCGGCGAGATGGGTAACGGCTGGCATCAGGTGACCAGCGAACTGGCCTATGAGCGCTCCGGTCCGGAACGCTTCCTGTCGTCGTTCGTGTTGTTCGCGGAGCTGGTGCGCGTGCTGCGCGAGCATCCGTCAGAGCAGGCGACCATCGCGGTCGGCCGGCTGGCGTCGCACTTCGTAGTGCTGCGGCAACTGTCGCGTGGTGTGGCCTGGCTGTTGCAGAATGGCCAGAACCCGGCGCAGGAAGCCGCCGTGGTGAAGGACCTCGGCGCGCTGGTGGAGCAGGAGATTCCGGACATCGTCCGCTCGCTGGTCGAGATCGAGCCCGGCTCGGAACGCACCGCCGAACTGGCGCGTACGCTGCACTATACCGTGCTGGCGGCGCCCTCCTTCTCGCTGCGCGGCGGCACCCGCGAAATCCTGCGCGGCATCATCGCTCGCGGACTCGGTCTGCGCTGAGGGGCGCCTAGTTCCAACGGCCCCTCCCGGTGCGACACCGATCGGTGTAGCCTTGCTGGTAACACTGGCGGAGAAGCGCAGGACCGGATGAGACACGAGGAACGCCGCCCGACCGCCGCGATCGACGAGATCGTGGTGCCGATTGATCTGAGCTCGACCGCGACCAAGTCGCGTCGCCCGGAGATCACACTGCATCAGCTCCGTGTCTTCTGGACCGTGGCGCATGCCGAGACGCTGACCAAGGCCGCCAAGCAGCTCGGCCTCGCGCAGCCATCGTTATCGCAGCAATTGTCGAAACTTGAATCGATTTCCGGCGCGCGGCTGTTCGACCGCCGCTCCAATCAACTGAAGCTCACCGACGCGGGCACGCGGCTGATGCCGAAGGTCGAGGCTGTGTTGCGCAGCATGGGAGAATTCGAGGACAGCCTGAACGAGCAGGCCGGCGGCGCGCGCGCCACCATCCGCCTTGCCGGCGTCAACTCGATCCTGGGCGTGATCCTGCCGGCGGCGATGCAAAGATTCCACGCGACCTTTCCCGATGTCGACTTCGATATCCACGAACAGGCGCCCGCCGACGTCCTTGAGCTTCTGAATACCCGGCGGGTTAACATCGGCCTCGTCGCCGCCAGTTCCATCACCCAGGCGAGTGACGGCTTCCAGCGCATCCCCATTGTCGACGATCCTTACGTTCTCGTGGTGCCCGAACGCCTCGACCTGTCGAAGTCGAAGCCGCCGAACCGCGATCTGCGGGCGGGGGATCGTGCCATCCTCAATCAGGTGATCCAGTTCGTGTTCGGCAGCCCCCATGCCAAGCAGACTGCGAACTGGTTCGGCGAGATGCTGCCGGACCATCGCGTGATCGCCCGGTGCCGCAGCTTTGAAGTGGCGATCCGGTTGGTGCGGGCGGAACTCGGGGTTTGCCTCGCGCCCGCCTTGTCGGCCGTCGTCGGAGCCGGGCCGCTGGATGGCGTAAAACTCTATCGGGTCGCGATGCCGCCCCGGCAAATCGTGGCGCTGCTGCCGTCGCAATACCGGCGGCTTGAACCCTACGCGGCGTTTCTGGATGCGCTGCGGCAGGCCGGCGAGGGCTTCAAGATGCCGCCGTTGCTGGATACTCCGCCGTTCCTGCGGAAAGCCGGCAAGGCGTAGCGTGGGAATTGTTGCGTTGCGAAATAGGCATTTCCTATTTGCCGAATAGGTGGCGAACTTCCCCGCGACGGATAGATTTATGTTGTGGCAATCGCGCCACCTAGGAGACGGAAATGGCCTGGAAAGCACCGAAGATCGTCGAAGTGCCGGTTGGCATGGAAATCAACATGTACGCCTGCGCGGCCCGCAAGTAAGCAGCTTCGCGACGACCTGTCCGGGTCCAGGAGCGAGGCGATGCTTCGTGTTGTCGTTCTTGGAGCCGCGGCAGGCGGCGGCGTTCCGCAATGGAATTGCGGGTGCGCGGTGTGCCGCGCATCGCGCGATGACCGCCTCGAATTGCAGAGCACGCAATCGTCGATCGCGGTCAGCGTCGACGATACGCATTGGTTCCTGATCAATGCCTCGCCGGATATCCGGCAACAGATCACCGCGACGAAGCAGTTGCATCCCAAGCCCGGAGCTCTCCGGCACAGCCCGATCACGGGCGTCATCCTCACCAACGGCGAAGTTGATGCGGTGGCGGGCCTGTTGTCGCTACGGGAAAGCTCGCCGTTCGCGATTTACGCGCATCGGCAGGTACTGGCGATCCTGGCCAGCAACAGCATCTTCAACGTGCTGAACGACAAGCTGGTGCGGCGCGAGCCGATCGCGGCCGATCATGCGTTCGAGCCGTTGTTGCCGGACGGTTCGCCGTCGGGGCTGGAAGTTCTCCCGTTCGTCGTGCCGGGCAAGCGCGCGTGGTATCTCGAAGGGCAGCAACACCCCGGCGACGACAACGCTGAGGGCGATACGCTGGGGCTGCGCGTTAACGACAAGCGCAGCGGCCAATATTTCTATCATCTCGCCGCTTGCGCGCGGGTGACGCCGGATCTGGCTGAACGCATCAAGGATGCGCCGCTGGTGTTCTTCGACGGCACCGTGTGGCGCGACGACGAACTGATCGCGGCGGGGCTCGGCAGCAAGACCGGGCAGGCGATGGGACACATCGCGATGTCGGGCGCGAATGGCGCCATCGCGGCTCTTGCGCCGCTCAACATCGCGCGCAAACTGTTCCTGCACATCAATAACTCGAATCCGGTGCTATTGGCCGACTCGCCCGAGCGCAAGGCCGCTCGGGAGGCGGGATGGGACGTCGCTTCGGACGGAATGGAGATCGCGCTGTGATCGCAACCACTGCTTTTTCGCTGATCGCAGACAGGCCGCTGCAAAACGCCGAAGACCTTGAAGCGGCGCTGCGTCACATCGGCGCGACGCGCTATCACAACCTGCATCCGTTTCACGGCCTGCTGCACGGCGGCAAGCTGAACAAGGGGCAGGTGCAGGCCTGGGCGCTCAACCGTTACTATTATCAGAGCACGATCCCGATCAAGGATGCGGTGGTGATCTCGCGCTTCCGCGACCGCCAGACGCGGCAGGAATGGCGGCATCGTATTGAGGACCACGATGGCGATACCGGCAGCGAAGGCGGGATCGAGCGCTGGCTCAAGCTGACCGAAGGTCTTGGGCTCGATACCGCTTACGTCGAATCCACCGAAGGCATTCTGCCGGCAACGCGCTTTGCGGTCGAAGCCTATGTGCATTTCGTGCGCGACCGTACGCCGCTGGAAGCGATTGCTTCGTCGCTCACCGAACTGTTCGCGCCGAACCTGCATGAGGAGCGCATCTCAGGGATGCTGGCGCATTACGACTTCGTCAATCCGGACATCATGAGTTACTTCAAGCGCCGGCTGACGCAGGCGCCGCGCGACGCCAATTTCGCTCTCGATTACGTCAAGGCTCACGCCATGACACCTGCGGAACGCGAGGCGGTCTGCAATGCGCTAATCTTCAAGACCAACGTGCTTTGGGTTCAGCTCGACGCGCTGTATCATGCCTATGTTGACGGGCACGTGCCTCCGGGTGCTTTCGTTCCCGCAGCGGGCTGAAAGGCACTTTCATGGCCCCATCTCGCAATCGGAAATTGAGCGTGACGGAAGCGAGCCGTCCGGTTCTGCCGCGCCATGCGCAGTTGAAATTCGACAAGACCCGCGAGCGCTGGGTGATCCTCGCGCCGGAGCGGGTGCTGGCCCCCGACGAGATCGCGGTCGAGGTTTTGCAACTATGCGACGGGCGTAGTGTCGCGGATATGCTAGATCAGCTGGCGGCGAAATATGCCGCGCCGCGCGAGGACATCGGCGTCGATGTCGTCGCAATGTTGCAGGATCTCGCCGACAAGGGATTCCTGATTGAAGCCAAGGAGCCCACGCCGTGACTCCGACGCCGACCAACGTGACGGACATGGCAGGCGAGGCGGTGGACAGCCTCGTCGTGCTGGAATCGCGTGGGTCGGTCGCCGAGACATTCGGTATTCCGCTTGCTGTACTGGCCGAATTGACGCATCGCTGTCCGTTACAATGTCCGTACTGTTCCAACCCGCTCGAACTCGACCGTGCCAGCACTGAACTCAGCACCGACGAATGGAAGAAGGTGTTGAGCGAACTCGCTGAGATCGGCGTGCTGCAAATTCACTTCTCCGGTGGTGAGCCGACCGCGCGCAAGGATCTCGCGGAACTAGTGCAGCACGCTACCGACGTCGGGCTTTATTCGAACCTGATTACCTCGGCGGTCCTGCTGACGAAGGACAAGCTGCGCGCGCTGGCAGAAGCTGGTCTGTGCCATATCCAGATCAGTTTCCAGGGCAACGAGCCAATGGTGGCGGATCGCGTTGCCGGGATGAAGGATGCGCACGCCAAGAAGATCGAGGTCGCGCATTGGGCGCGCGAACTCGATCTGCCGCTCACCGTCAACGCGGTGGTGCATCGGCAGAACCTGCACCAGCTTGCCGACATCATCCAGATGGCGGTCGATCTCGACGCCGACCGGCTCGAAGTTGCCAACGTGCAATATTACGGCTGGGCACTAAAGAACCGTGCGGCCCTGATGCCGACGCTGCAACAGATCGAAGAGACCAGCCGTATCGTCGAAGAAGCCGAAGTGCGACTGAAGGGCATTCTCGCCATCGACTATGTCGTGCCAGATTACTATGCGTTGCGGCCGAAGAAATGCATGGGTGGCTGGGGCCGGCAGTTCTTCAACATTTCGCCGACCGGCAAGATTCTGCCGTGCCATGCGGCGGAGACCATCACCGGCCTCGATTTCGAATCCGTGCGCGGCAATCATTCGATCGCGTGGATCTGGCAAAACTCCGACGCCTTCAATCGCTATCGCGGCACCGGCTGGATGCCGGAGCCGTGCCAGAGTTGCGAGTTCAAGGAGGTCGATTTCGGCGGTTGCCGCTGTCAGGCCTTTGCGCTGACCGGCGATGCCGGGAATACCGATCCGGCCTGCACGCTATCCCCAATGCATGAGCGGATTTTCAAGATGGCGGAGGCGGAAGCCGCGGGCGACGTCAATCGTTTCATCTATCGTAATTTCAAGGGCGGCACGCCGGAAGACTAGGCTGGTCGGAGCGCTCGGAAACGCACCGCTGTCTGAAAGCGCAACCTACGACCAAAGTACGCATCGGGTGCGACTGGGGCGCTGCTAGACTCGCGCGCGATGAATTTCGCGGCCGACAAAATCCTGTCACGTCGGGCGGCATTGTTGGGCGGGCTCTGCCTGTGCTGCGTGCCGACACGATTGCGTGCGGAAGCGGCGGGGGGGCCGCAACCGGCGGCAATGGTTGAGGTCGCGCCGGGCATTCACGTTCGCCAGGGACTCACCGAGGACGCCGCCGCCGGCAACTTCGATGCCATCGCCAATCTTGGCTTCATCATCGGGCGCGATGCGGCGGCGGTGATCGATCCCGGCGGCAGCCTGCACGACGGCCGCAGCCTGCGCCTCGCAATCCGCGCGCGGACGCAATTGCCGATCCGCTACGTCGTGCTCACGCACGTCCATCCCGATCACATCTTCGGCGCGGCTGCTTTCAAGGACGATGCACCCACCTTCGTCGGTCACGCCGAACTGCCGCAGCAACTCGCCGCGCGCGGCGTGTTCTATCGCGACGGCCTCGAGAAGATTCTCGGCGCGGGAGAAGTGGGCGATGTCGTCGTCCCAACCATGCTGGTTGCGAAAGACAAGCCCACCGAACTCGATCTCGGCGGCCGTGGTTTGGTCCTGACCGCCCACCAACCGGCGCACACCGTCAGCGACCTCAGCGTGCTCGACAAGCAATCCGGGATTCTGTTCGCCGGCGATCTGTTGTTTGTCGGGCGCACGCCATCGCTCGACGGCGATCTCAAGGGATGGCTGAAGGAACTGGCGGCGATGCGTGAGTCGGGTGTGCGCCAGGCGGTGCCGGGCCATGGTCCGCCACTGGTGCCGATGCAGGATGCGGTTGCGCCGCTGGAACGCTACTTCACGGTGCTGCGCGACGAGACCCGCGCGGCGATTGCGAAAGGCACGCCGATCGAGGAAGCCGCAACCACGTTGGCGCTGTCGGAGCGGTCCCATTGGGCGATGTTCGACGCTTACAACGGCCGCAACGTGATCGAAGCCTATCGGCGGCTGGAGTGGGAATGAGGTGGCAAAGCGCTACGATCCGCATGGTCGTGATTTGCGCTGTCGCAGCGATGCCGACGTTGCTGATGGTCGCGAATGCACGCGCCCAAGCCGACTCGCCGCCGGAGCCCGAGGGCTATTGGCAGGGGCCGATGAACGGCCGGGTGCCGGCGACCATTACCGGTGGCGCCGTGATCGATACCCAGGCGCTCGCCGCGTTGCTGGACCGCGAGCAGGTTGTCGTGATCGATGTGTTTCCCGCGCCGCGTCGCCCCGAACATTTGTCGTCACCGTGGCGGCCGGTACCGCATCACGGCGTTCCGCGCAGCGTATGGATTCCCGGCATGGGGTCCGGCGTGATCTCGGCCGCAATGACCGAGCATTTTCGCGCAAGGTTGTCGGCGCTGACCGGCGGCGATCATGACCGGCCGATGGTCGTATATTGCCGCGCGGATTGCTGGGCAAGCTGGAACGCCGCGAAGCGTTTGATCGCGGAAGGTTATCGTCGTGTATTCTGGTATCCTGACGGGATCGAGGCATGGCAGAATGCGGGTCTACCGACTGTGGTGGTCGAACCGGAAGGGCCGGGCGTGCAATGAGGCTTCA
>JAFKKL010000167.1 GCA_017305595.1 Hyphomicrobiales bacterium
CCGAGACCCGCCAGCGGCCCGTCATGCCATGTGTATTTGCCCCACAGCGATGCCTGATCGCGCGCGGTGTTGATCATGTCCTTGCCGACATTGCCGGCGATGCTGGCGGTCACCTTCGGATCGAGGTGGCTGTAGCCGGCGACGATCTCGAATTCACGGGTGATGTTGCCCTTGGCCTCGAATTCGAAGCCGCGCACGCGCATCGCATCGGTCTGGGTATTGAAGAACGGGTTGGCGGGGTCCGCCGTCAGCACATTGTTCTGTCGGGTGTCGAAGTAGGCGGCGGTCAGCATCAGGTTGGAGCCGAGCGGCTGATATTTGACGCCGAACTCGATGTTGTCGCCGGTGGTCGGCTTGAAGGTGTTGCCGAACAGATCTGCGCCGAGGTTCGGCGTGAACGACGTCGAGTAGGTCACATAGGGCGACACGCCGTTGTCGAACAGATAGTTCAGGCCGACGCGGCCGGTCTGCGCGGAATCGCTGCGCGAATAGTTACCCGCCATCGGATAGACGCCAGCGCTGGTGAATGCGGTGTTGACGATGTCCTGACGGCCCGAGAGCGTCAGCGTCCAGCGATCGAACTTGATCTGGTCCTGCAGATAGAAGCCGGCCTGACTCTGATGGTCGTCGCGCTTGATGAACGGAGGTGCCAGCGAAGCGAAGCTCGGGATCGCTGCGCCGTAGACCGGATTGAATGCATCGATCGGCGGGAAAGCGTAAGTGATGCGGAATTCCGAGTTCGCCTTCATGTGGGTGTAGTCGAAGCCGCCCAGCACCTTGTGCGTCACCGGCCCGGTGCGGAAATCGGCCTGCAACTGGTTGTCGAGGGTCAGATTCTGAGTGTGTGCGCGGACGTAGTCATAGGAACGCAACACGAGATTGTTGCCGATCATGCCTTCCGGACGAATCGAGTGCAGGTCCTGCGTCGCCTCGGTGTAGCGGAAGTTCTGTCGGAACTGGACGTTGTTGTCGAAACGATGCTCGAAGGCATAGCCAAGCGCCATCTGCTCCAACAAGTAGCCGTCGGCGCCCGGTTCACCGAGATAGGTGTTGCGCTTGATACGGCCGAGCGGATTGCCCGAGAACGCCACCTGCCCCGGCACGTACTGCTGGTAACCCTTGTTGTCGATCTTCTGGTAGTGCGACAGGATCGTGAAGCTGGTGTCGGCATTCGGCCGCCAGGTCAGGCTCGGCGCAATGAAGATCTTGTTGTCCTGAACGAAGTTGACCTCGGTGTTGCTCTGCCGGAACAGACCGACCAGGCGATAGAGCCATTCTCCGGCAGCATCCATCGGACCGCCGATGTCGAACGCGCCCTGATAGCGGTCGTAGGAGCCGAACGTGCCCTCGACGCTGTAATGCGGCGTCGCCTGCGGACGCTTGCTGATCATGTTGATGATGCCGCCTGGATCGCTGGCGCCGTAGAGACCCGACGACGGCCCCTTCAGCACTTCCAGCCGCTCCAGTCCGTAGGTCTCGATCTTCGGCGCAGCGAAGGTGGTGACGTCGGACGGCAACCGCAGCCCGTCGAGATAGCGTGGCGCGTCGAAGCCGCGCACCTTGAAGTTGTCGAAGAACTGGTTGGGGCCGTAGCTCGGCACCGTGACGCCCGGCGTGTAGCCGAGCGCCTGCGGCAGATCCTGCGCGCCCTGCGCCACCATCTGGTCACGAGTGACGACCGACACCGACTGCGGCGTTTCGAGGATCGGGGTGTCGGTCTTGCTGCTGGAAATGCTCTGCTTGGCGGAATAGCCGACCACCGGACCGGTGCCGCGCTCAGCGGGCACGCTCGGGCCGGGACGCGATGCCGTTTGCTGCGACGGCGTCACAGGCGCGGGGCGCGGACGGGCGCGGCGGGTCGGTTGCGCACGGCGGGCAGCACGTTGTTTCGGCGCGGTCACAGTCACCGTCGGCAGTTCGGACGATTGGGCGACCACTTCGCTCGGCGCCATCGACAGAACCATCACACTTGCTGCTCCGAGAAGGCCGATCTTGGCCCAACGCGTGCACGACATCATCAAACCCCCGCTAATTGTCCACCGCATTGCCGGTGGCGTGTTTGCCCCTCCTTATCACTCTCAAAACGACTACCAGCCCTTGGAGGCTTAGAAGTCATTTAAATGCCACACATCGCCATGCAGTGTTGCCGATGTGTCGCAAAACCTCTGCAGCACAAGGGTTTTTTGCGTTCTGATTTGATGTTTTCTAAGAAGATTTCTAAGAAGAGTTCTAAGCGCCACCCAAACAACGCTCGAATTGCGACATGAACTCCCGGGCTCGTTATCGAGTTCGAGTGGCGACCATCATTGCAAGCGAAGCGAAGCAATCCAGTCTTTCTTCAAGAGAAAGGATTGCTCCGTCGCTACGCTCCTCGCAATGACGGTTCCCGGCTCGCCTGTTCGGATTTCAGAGTCCGATCAGAGAATCTTTTCGTGCACGGATTTGCAACACGAACATCGTCGTCCCCGCCTGCGCGGGGACGACCAAGATTATACAGGCTTACAATCCCACGCCTCCGCCACGCGCGAAGCGTTTGCGGATGCGTAGCGACAGGCCGTCGCAGACGTCGCGATAGGCCTGCATCCGCTGGTCGCGGCTGCCTTCCACCAGTGTTGGGTCCTGTGTCGGCCAGTACTCCACCTCGATGGCGTGGGTACGGGTCAATTCCAGCGCCTTGTGATGCGCCTGCGGCGACAGCGTGACGATGAGATCGAAGTTGAGGCCTTCCCAATCCTCAAGGTCCTCGAACGTCATCGGCCGATGCCGCGAGATGTCCTGGCCCAGCTCCGCCATGGTCGCCACCGCGAACGGATCGAGTTCGCCCTTCCGCGCGCCGGCCGAACGGACGTAAAGCGTTTTCGGAAACATCTGCTGCAACAGGCTCGCCGCCATCGGCGAGCGGACAGCATTCATCGTGCATGCGAACAGCACGGCTTGCGGATGGCGGACGCGCGGCGGCGCCTCCATTGATTATCGCCGCCGTTCGTTGAAGCGTCGTGCACCGCCGCCGATCATTTCTCGCCCTTCCAGTGCAGCACGCAGATCAGGGTGAACAGACGGCGGGCGGTTTCGAAATCGACCCGGACCTTGCCTGACAACCGCTCCATCAGCGCCTGCGAGCCTTCGTCATGGATGCCGCGCCGGCCCATGTCGATAGCCTCGATCTTGTCCGGCGTCGCGGTGCGAATGGCGTGATAGTAGCTGTCGCAGATCATGAAGTAATCTTTGACGACGCGGCGAAACGGCGTCAGCGACAACAGATGCGCCACCACCGGCGTGCCGTCCTCGCGGCGGATATCGAACATCAGCCGGTTGCCGGTGATGCCGAGATGCAGCGCGAACGGGCCGTTGTCGGCGCCGTTCGGGGCGAACAGGTTCTGCTCGATCAGGTCGTAGATGGCGATGGCGCGTTCGTGCTCGATGTCCGGCCCGGACCGGCCGATCGAGTCCTCGTCGAGGGTGACCGCGACGATGCGGTTGCGGGAGTCATCCTCTGAGGCTTTCTTGCTCATGGCAAATTGAGACGCCGTCCGATCGAGCGCGAATGGGCGTCCAGCCCCTCCGCCTTGCCGAGGGTCATCGCCGCCGGCCCCAGCGCGCGCAACTGATCGGGCCCACACCGCAGGATCGACGTTCGCTTCATGAAGTCAAGCACGCCGAGCCCGGAGGAGAACCGCGCCGAGCGCGCGGTCGGCAGCACGTGGTTGGAGCCGCCGACATAATCGCCGATCGCTTCCGGCGTATGCGGTCCAAGGAACAACGCGCCGGCGTTGCGAATCTTGGCCGCCAGCGCATCCGGATCGGCGGTCATGATTTCGAGGTGCTCGGCAGCAATGGCGTCGGCGAGTTTCGCCGCTTCATCGAGGTTCTGCACGCGAATGACCGCACCGAAATCGGTCCACGACGCCCGCGCGATCGCCTCGCGCGGCAAGGTGACCAACTGCGCCTCCACCGCGCGTTCGACATCGCGCGCGAGATCGTCATCATCGGTGATGAGGATCGACTGCGCGTTGGCATCATGCTCGGCCTGCGCCAAAAGATCGGCGGCGATCCAGTCGGCATTGCCGGTCTTGTCGGCGATCACCAACACCTCGGAAGGTCCCGCGATCATGTCGATGCCGACCTTGCCGAACACCAGCCGCTTGGCGGCGGCGACATAGGCATTGCCCGGTCCGACGATCTTCGCCACCGGCGCGATGGTCGCGGTGCCGTAAGCCAGCGCGGCAATCGCCTGCGCCCCGCCGACCCGGTAGATTTCCGAGACGCCGCCGAGTTGCGCCGCCGCCAGCACCAGCGGATTGAGCTTGCCGTCCGGCGACGGCACCACCATCACCACCCGCGAAACGCCCGCCACCTTGGCGGGCACCGCGTTCATCAGCACCGATGAGGGATAAGCGGCCGAGCCACCGGGGACATAGAGACCGACCGCCTCGATGGCGGTCCAGCGCGACCCGAGTTCAACCCCAAGCGCGTCGGTGAACCGGTCGTCGGCCGGCACCTGCCGACGGTGATAGACCTCGATGCGGTCCCGAGCGAGCTTCAGGGCGTCGAGTGTCACGGAATCGCACGCACTTAATGCAGCCGCAATTTCGTCACCGGAAATCCGCAACTTTCCCGCGTCGATATCGAGCCGGTCGAACTTGCGTGTCGCCTCCAGGAGTGCCGCGTCGCCACGCTTCGCGACGTCATCGACAATCGCGCGTGTCGCCGCCTCGACATCAGCGGAGACTTCCCGCTTGCTGGCGAGAAATGCCGTGAATTGCGCGGCGAAATCGGAGTTGCGGCTATCGAGGCGGATCGGCATGGCAGGTTTCCAGCATCCTTTTCACGAAGGACGACACCCTGCTCAATGACGCGACGGCAAATCGGCGTCAACCCTTTGTTTTCACGGATTAAGTTAAGGGGCTCAAGCGTCGTCGGTGACAAGGTCCGCGAGTTCGCATTCGAGGCACTCGACCTCGAGCTTCAACGCCGCGCCACCGGCGAACATCAGCACTGCCGTACCGCCCGGCGGCGTCGCCGGATAGAACTCGATACCGAGCAGATCGAACGCGGCATGCGGCGCGTTGAGATCGATATTGCGCGACCGGCACGACAGCACCCGATCGAACCGCAGCGCCGAAACCAACCGGCGCGGCGACGCCTCGCCGTTCAACGTCTGCTCCCAATCGAGCCGGCGCATTCCGACGACGAGTCGTTTATCGCCTTGACGCCAGAGAATGTCCGCCGCCGTGACCGACGCCTCCTGCACATGCGCCGAGATCACCGCGAGATCGTCCTGATCGAATGCGATGAGACGCGCCGTCATGATGGGATCAGCCGCTGATGCGTTCGATGGTCGCGCCGCAGGCTGAGAGCTTGTCTTCCAGCCGCTCGAAGCCGCGATCGAGGTGATAGACCCGGTTCACCATGGTCTCGCCTTCGGCGACGAGGCCTGCGATCACCAGCGACACCGACGCACGCAGATCGGTCGCCATGACCGGCGCGCCGCGCAGTTTCTTCATGCCCTCGACGATCGCGGTTTCACCGTCGAGATGAATTTGCGCACCGAACCGCGCCAACTCCTGCACGTGCATGAAGCGATTCTCGAAGATCGTCTCGGTGATGCGCGAATTGCCTTCCGCGCGCGTCATCAACGCCATCAACTGCGCCTGCAGGTCGGTCGGGAAGCCGGGGAACGGCGCGGTTTCCACGTTCACCGCCTTGATGCCCGCGCCATTGCGCGTAACGCGAATGCCATCGTTGTTGACGGTGATATTGGCGCCGGCCTGCGCCAGCACATCGAGCGCCGCCTGCAACAGTTCGGGCCGCGCACCACTGAGCTGCACGTCGCCGCCGGTCATTGCCACCGCCATCGCATAGGTGCCAGTCTCGATGCGATCCGGCAGCACGGTGTGCCGCGCGCCGTTCAACTTGGCGACCCCCTCGACGACAATGCGCGGCGTGCCCGCCCCGGAGATGCGCGCGCCCATTTTGTTGAGGCAGTCGGCGACGTCGAGAATTTCCGGCTCGCAGGCCGCGTTCGTAATCACGGTCGTACCCTTGGCGAGCGTCGCCGCCATCAGCGCGACATGGGTACCGCTCACCGTGACTTTCGCGAAGTCGATCTCGGCGCCTTTCAGGCCGCCCGGCGCTTTCGCGATCACATAGCCGCCGTCGATGGCGATCTCCGCGCCGAGTTTCTCCAACGCCATGATCAGCAGATCGACCGGCCGCGTACCGATGGCACAGCCGCCCGGCAGCGACACCTTCGCTTCATGCATCCGCGCCAGCAACGGCGCGATCACCCAGAACGAGGCGCGCATTTTCGACACCAGTTCATAGGGCGCCGTGGTGTCGATGATGTTGGCCGCCGAGATATGCAACGTCTGGCCTTGATACTCGCGGTCGCCGGGGCGCTTGCCCGCCGACATGATATCAACGCCGTGGTTGCCGAGAATCCGCTGCAACTGCGCGACGTCCGCGAGACGCGGCACGTTCTCAAGAATCAATGTCTGATCGGTGAGGAGACTGGCAATCATCAAGGGCAGCGCCGCGTTCTTCGCGCCCGAAATCGGAATCGTGCCGTTGAGTTGCTTGCCGCCGACGATGCGAATCCGATCCATGCCCAGTCCCGTTGTTCGTATATAGGAAGTATTAGGCGAACGGATATTCGATTGCAAAAACCGTCTCGCCACACTTACCGATGAAGATGCCCCGTGCGCAGCGGCCACTCTCATCCCGAGGAGCGCGACTCGCCGCTTTCACAAGCGTTGTCATTTACGGCGATTTGATGGGCCCAAGGCGGTTGCCCCGGCCGGCGGGAGAGGAATCGCCACCGTCCATCGTAACGTCATGACGCCCCCGCGCCTGCGCCTTGCGGCGCTTGAGGTTTTCACGCAACGCCAGTTTCAAGCGGTCCTTGCGCTGATCCTGGACCCCGCCACCGGAGCGAGGCTTGCTGGCATCTGGTTGGTCTGACATGAGCGACGGTCTTGGGTAATCCTGGGCGATGGCTAGTTGATTTGCTCGGATGGGCCGCGGCGATTCGATCGCGTATGTTGCCCCCGATCTTAATGCCCGCAGCCGCGGTCGAAAACCTGTTCCGGAGACATCAAGCCATGCCTTCTGCGTCCTCGCTGGCCGACCTGCCGCGCCAAACCATCGCCAACTGGCACCGTTTCGTCGCGACCGGCGATCAGGCGCTGCTGGCCTCGCTCCTGGCGGAAGACGTGGTGTTTCGCTCCCCGGCCGTTCACGCGCCGATTCCCGGCAAACCAGCGACCTTGCTGGTTCTGACCACCGTGGTGCAGATCTTCGAGAATTTCCGCTATGAGCGCGAATTCGCCTCCGGAAGCCACGATGCCGGGCTGGAATTCGCCGCCAATGTCGGCAAATTCGAATTGAAAGGTATCGACCTGATCAAATTCAACACTGACGGGAAGATGGTCGAATTCGAGGTCATGATCCGCCCGCTGAAGGCCTTGCAGGCCGTCGCTGAGGCCATGGGGAACCGGATCGGCCCGCAATTGATGGCGCTGAAATCGGCGGCAGCGGCCCGCTGACCGTAAATTTTCCCCGATGACGCGGATTTCGGGCGTCCGCGCTTGCACCTCGGTGAGCCTTGTGGCAAGGATCGGCCGCCTCGGCGCAGCCCTTGCGGGCTGGCCCTGATGTGGCGTTTGCTGCCGTAGCTCAGTGGTAGAGCACTTCATTGGTAATGAAGAGGTCGACAGTTCAATCCTGTCTGGCAGCACCACCCTCGCTTCACGCGAATTTCTCTCGCACTGTTCCTGCCCCATAGCCAATTGTGATGGCTGGGCAATTGCGCCTCTCCGCAGTAGTGTCCGAGATCACATCAGCGGAGCCGCGCGTGCAAGATCCGGTGCATATCGTCCGTCGCCAGATTTGGCGGGAAGCCGGCGTCGAAGCCGGGGATCGCGCGATCCCCGAGGAAACCGCGGTTGCCCTCACTTATAATGGTGGCAGCTACGCCGTGATGATGGCGACCCCGCAAGACCTTGAGGACTTCGCGATCGGTTTCAGCCTGACAGAAGGCATCATCACCAGCCCCGCCGACATCGACAGCCTTGAGGTGCTCCCGCAGGACGACGGCGTCGAACTACGCATGTGGCTGCGCCAATCCGAGGCCGAACGCCTTGCCGACCGCCGTCGCCATATCGCCGGTCCGACCGGATGTGGGTTGTGTGGGATTGATTCGATCGCCGAGGCCATGCGGCCCGCGGCTATCGTGGCGCCGGGCAGTTCGTTTACCGCCAACCAAATCATGGTTGCCATGGCGGCATTATCGCCGTTGCAAGCCCTCAATAGTGCCACGCGAGCCGTCCATGCCGCCGCATTCTGGACGCCCGCCGCCGGCATCGTCGCGCTGCGCGAGGATGTTGGTCGTCACAACGCCCTCGACAAACTCGCCGGCGCGTTGGCCCGGACCGACACCGACGTCACCTCCGGCATGGTGCTGCTCACCAGCCGTGTGTCCGTCGAAATGGTGCAGAAGACCGCCGTGATCGGGGCGCCGCTGATCGCCTCGGTCTCGGCGCCCACCGCGCTGGCGGTACGGATGGCCACGGCCGCCGGAATCACGCTGGTGGCTATCGCCCGCCATGACGGATTCGAAATCTTCGCCAACAATCACAGATTGAATTTATCTCGCGAACTCGCCTGAATCGGGCAATTTCAACAGATGTTCTCAAACACAAATCGGGCAGTGTCAGCCTCAGTTTCGATCAAATCGAATTGCTGATCTGCGCAAATTGGTGCGGTGCGGTGCCTCACTACCCCTGCAAGCCAAAGAGCGGCGAGATTGCGGCAAACCACCCTCAAATATGGCAGCATCTGGAACCCATTAAGGTTCCATTAAGTAACAAAAATTTGTGGTTCCTCAAAAGGTTAGGAACCAGGCACCTGTGACCTATCGGTAACAGCATTTTACACAAAACGCGTCTATGACATCGCTTGACGGCGGCGCTTCCACCTCCGCCAGTTTGCTCTTGGAGAGAAAAATGAAAAAGATTCTGCTTGGTACTGTGGCGCTCATCGCCCTCGGCGCGACCGCGCCAGCACTTGCCGCCGACTTGGCTCCGCGTCCCTACACGAAGGCCCCGGCCTACGTTCCGGCCCCGATCTACAACTGGACCGGTTTCTATCTCGGTGGTCACGTCGGCGGCGCCTTCCGCGGCGACGACAACAACATCTTCGCGGGCAGCAGCGACGGCACGTTCCTCGGCGGTGTGCAGGTTGGTTATGATACCCAATTCGCTCCGAACTGGGTGTTCGGTATCGAAGCCAACTACAGCTTCAAGGACACCAACAGCGACTTCGCCAACCGTGGCCTCGGTTCGGTCACCGGCCGTCTCGGCTACACCTGGGGTCCGGCGCTGCTCTACGTGAAGGGCGGTTACGGCTGGGCTGACACCCGCTTCAGCAACGGCTTCGCCGGTGACGGCGGTCGTGACGGCTACACCGTCGGCGGCGGTCTCGAGTACCTGTTCACCCAGAACTGGTCGGGCAAGATCGAGTACCAGTACTACGACTTCGGCAACGTCAACGTGTTCAGCCCCGCTGGCGCGTTCCTCGGCCGCGTTCGCAACGACGAGCACACCATCAAGGTCGGCCTGAACTACCGCTTCAACTGGGGTGCCCCGGTCGTCGCCAAGTACTAAGATTCAAAGTACTAGGGCTCAGCCCCAGGCTTCCAGCCTGGGACCTGACATACCTTCGGAAGGCCGGTGTTCGCGCCGGCCTTCTGCGTTTGCGGTATTAAAATGACGAAATTGATCGCATTTTCCCAAATTTATTAACCCCCGCCCCCGATACTCCGGCCCCGATTGATCCTGATAAAAATCACCGGGCGGGGACGATATGGCATTGCGAACTGCGTTGAGCAGCCTGCGGCAACTGAATTTTGTACGGCCGCGTTTCAGGAATTGGGGCATCAGGGAAAGCCTTTTCACGGCATTTGCCGTAATCTCCGGCATTGCCGTTCTGATCAGCGTCGGCGCGGGGATGATCCTCGGGCAACTCGGCGGCATGATGCAGGATCTCGGCGGACGAGACATTCCGCGGCTGGCCGCGAGCCTTCAACTGGCCGCCCGGAGCGCCGACCTCGCCAGTCAGGGACCGGCCGTGCTGGCGTCCCGCGACGAGGCCGATCTGACGACGCAACTCGGCAAGGTCAAGGAGCTTCAGGACGCCGCCCTCGCCAAGCTCGGGGAAATTATCGAGCTCGGTGCCGACAAAACGACCGTTGCGGCGCTGCAGGAAAACGTCAAGAACATCGACGACGCGGTGAAAAGCCTCGGCAACGCCGCCAAGGAGCGGCTCGACCTCGCAACCCGGCATCAGCGGCTCTACGAAGAACTGCGGACGCATCAAGCCGCGTTCGTCGCCGCCGCGAATCCGGCGATGATGGCCGCTCAGGCCAACATCAACGCCATCCTGACCTCCGCGAACCTCTCGACAGATGACGCCACCGAAGCCGCGCGCGCCGTCGAACTGCTGGGCAACGCCGTATCGAGCACCAATGTCGTCGCCGCCGATATGATGGCGGCACTGTCCGCTCCGACCAGCGATGCCCTCGAGCAGATTTCGGCATCGCTCGATGCCGCGAAGAAGCGTGCGATGTCCAGCCTCGAAGCCTTGCCCGATCGTCGGAGCACCGCCGACATCAAGGCGGCCGCGCAAAAACTACTGCCGCTCGCCGACGGCAAGGACGGCGTGTTCAAGGTACGCCAGCGCGAACTCGACTCCATCGACTACGGGCAGCTTATCCTCGACGAATTCCGCAAGCTCAATACCGGCCTCGGCATCAGCGTCCGTCAGCTTGTCGAGGGCGTGCAGACAGAGACCGAAGCGTCGTCCTCGCAGGCGCGGCAGACCATCGCGATCTCGACGCAGGTGATGATGGTGCTTGGGGCGCTCACCTTGATCGGCTCGATCCTGTTCGTCTGGCTCTATGTCGGCCGCAACATCCTGTGGCGCATCAGCGAACTGCAACGCGCGATGAAGCTATTGTCGAATGGCGACCTCGAGACCGAGATCGCGCGTGGCCGTCACCACGACGAAATCGCCGTGATGGCGGATTCGTTGGAAGTATTCCGCGAAAACATGATCCGCGCCCGCACCCTGGGAGCGGATCGGGAGCGCGACCAGTTGGGCCGCGCCGAACGCGCCTCGCGCATGGAAGCGCGCATCGCGGACTTCGAGGCCAGCGTGCGCGGCGCGCTGGAACGCGTCCAGTCCTCCGCGAACACGATGGAGGCGACCGCGCAAAACATGTCCGCGACCGCCGACCGCTCCAACGCGCTGGTCAGCACCGTTGCATCGGCGGCGGAAGAAACCTCCGTCAATGTCCAGACTGTTTCGTCGGGCACCGAAGAACTCTCTTCGTCGATTCTCGAGATCGGCCGTCAGGTGATCAGTTCGACGGAGATCGCAAGCAAGGCGGTATCTGAAGCGAGCAAGACCGATGTGACGATGCAGGGTCTCGCAGAAAACGCTGCCCGCATCAGCACCGTGATCGACTTGATCCAGACCATCGCGTCGCAGACCAATTTGTTGGCGTTAAATGCGACCATCGAAGCGGCGCGCGCCGGCGAAGCGGGCCGAGGCTTCGCGGTGGTGGCATCCGAAGTGAAGAACCTCGCCAGCCAGACCGCGAAGGCTACCGAGGACATTCGTTCGCAGATCGCCAATATGCAGCAGGTGACGACCACAGCGGTCGGCACCATCCAGAACATCGGGCTGACCATCGGCGAGATTAACGAGATCACCACCGCGATCGCCGCGGCGGTCGAGGAGCAGGGCGCCGCCACCCGCGAGATTGCACGCAACATCCAGCATGCCGCGACCGGAACCAGCGAGGTTTCCAGCAACATCGTCGGCGTCAGTCAGGCGTCCGCGGATGCCGGCGCGGAGGCAAGCCATGTGCTTGCGGCGTCGGGCGAACTGCGGCGCGAAGCTGATCTGTTGCGCGGCGAGATCGACGCTTTTCTCTCGAGCATCCGCGCCGCCTGACGGGGGTTGCAACAAGCGGCCCTGTTCCGGTCGGCACCGATTGACACCGGTGCCGACGCGTGGTCCCTGAGCGTACGCAAATTCGCCTGACTGACGCCGACGATGTTGCTGGAAACCTCGCTGGTTCCGGTCGCGGCATGCTGGATGTTGCGTGCAATCTCGCGGGTGGCGGCGCCCTGCTC
>JAFKKL010000168.1 GCA_017305595.1 Hyphomicrobiales bacterium
CATGCTTCCGGTTGCCGGAGTGCAGGCTGCCGATCCGAACAAGGTCGGCGTCACCATCACGCAGTCGCCCCCCGGTTCGGTGGTGCAGGGCACCCAGGTCAAGGATGGCCTCGAAGTCGCCGCCAAGATCATCAATGACGCCGGCGGCGTCGATGGTCGCAAGATCGAGCTGGTGATCGAAGACACGCAAGGGTTGCCGGAAAAGGCGCGCGCGGCTGTCGAGAAACTGGCAACGCGCGACAAGGTGGTGGCGATCACCGGCGAGCACCAAAGTTCGGCTGCGCTGGCCGGCATTGAGGTCGCGCATCGCTACAAGATCCCTTACATCAACACCAACGGCTGGTCCGACGTTATTCGCGAGAAGGGCTATCCGGAAGTCTTCAATCCGGGCAACTACAACAGCCGCGTGGGGGCCGCCGCAGCGGCGACGATGAAGGAACTCGGCGTCAAGCGCGTCGTCTCCATTGCCGAGAACACCGACTACGGTATCGGTCTTGCCAAGGCGATCGGGGAAGCGCTGAAGAAGATCGCGCCCGATGTGCAATACAAGTACGAGACGCTGGATCGCGCCTCCAAGGATTTTCTGCCGGCCATCCTGCCGATGCGCGCCAACGCGCCTGACGCCATCATCAACCTGATGCTGCCGCCCGCCGCCTACATCATGATGAACCAGCTTTACGAGCAGGGCGTCGCGCCGTCGGCGAAGACCTGGCTCTATGACGGCTCGGGCCTCGCGGACTATCCGGACTTCTGGCAGAACGTGAAGGAAGCCGGCAAGGGCATGCTGGTGTTCGGCCTCTATCATCCGAAGATGGCGCAGCCGGCGCTCGGCAAGCAGGTCGGTGAAGCCTACACCGCGAAGACGAAGAACGAGCCGAACCGCCTGCTGTTCCAGGCCGCCGACTCGCTGTTCCTGATCGCGGATGCGGTGAAGCGCGCCAAGTCGACCGACTCCGAAGCGTTGATCAAGGCGTTGGGCGAAACCAAGTATACCGGCACCCGCGGCGAGATCACCTTCTCGAAGGATAAGGGCTACGCGTTCAACCAGTGGCTGGATGTGCCTTACGTGACATTCCAGCTTACCGAAGTGAACCAGAAGGTCGGCGATTCCGTGCTGGTGTCGCAGCCGGGCCAGCCGCTCGACAAGGCCAAGCTCTGGAAGCCCGCGAAGTAAGCGCGGGCTGGCCAAACCCCAGAGCTGACAAAACCCATGAGTGGTATCGACGTCGATCTCGCGGTGAACGGCCTCATTACGGGGCTGTTCTACGCATTGATGGCCATCGGCTTGTCGCTGATCTTCGGCATCCTGAAGATCGTGAACTTCGCCCATGGCGAATTCTACATGGTCGGCGCCTACGCCTACACGCTGATTGCGCTGGCGCTCGGCGTTCCGGTGTGGATCGCATTGCCGCTCGCCTTCGTGGTCGGCGCGCTGCTCGGCTGGCTGACGGAGCGGACGCTGATGCGCCCGCTCTACGCCGGTTACACCTCATGGGGGTTGATGCGTGACGAATACGCGGTGATCGTCACCTTCGGCCTCTCGCTGTTCCTCATCAATTTCGTCGATAAGGTGATCGGGCCTTATGCCTACCGCGGCCCGCCGCTGGTGGAGACCAGCCGCGTCGTGCTCGGCCCCGTGCTGATCAGCGGCCATCGGCTGCTCGCGGCCGGCATCGCCATCGCGGTCATCGCCATCACCGCGGCGCTGATCAAGTGGTCGTTCTGGGGGCAGCAGATCCGCGCGGTGTCGCAGAACCGGCTCGGCGCGTCGCTGGCCGGCATCGACACCGCGAAAGCGAGCGTCATCGTGTTCATGCTGTCGGGCGGGCTCGCGGCCTTCGCCGGCGCGCTGCTGTCGCCGGTCATCAATGCTTCGCCCGACGTCGGCATCTTCCCGGCGATCAAGTCCTACATCATCGTTGTGCTCGGCGGCATGGGCTCGGTGCCGGGCGCGATCATCGCCAGCCTGTTTCTCGGCGTGATCGAGAGTTTCGGCGCGGTGTATATCTCGTTTCAATATCGCGACGCGTTCGGTTTGATCCTGCTGATGCTGTTCCTGCTATTCCGTCCGCAAGGTTTGTTCGGTGAGAAAGGGCGGGAGGTGTGATGGCGCCGTCATCTGCAACTTCGCCCGCGGCCGACCGTTCCGGCGCGCAGCTCTCCAACACCAAGACCACGGTGGAGTTCCGCGCCGCGCTGGTGGCGATGGCCATCGTCGCGTTGATCCCGCTTGGCGTCAGCAATCCCTATTGGCTCGGCGTGCTGATTGTCTCGATGTATTTCGCGATTCTGGCCGGAGGCTGGAATCTGCTGGCGGGTTACACCGGGCAGTTCTCGTTGGCGCCCGCGACCTTCGCCATGATCGGCGCCTACACCACGGGCCTGCTCAATCACTATTTTGGCGTGCCGCCGCTGCTCGGCATCGTCGCTGCGGTGGTGGTGTCCGGCCTTGTCGGTTTGCTGCTCGGCCGCGCCGTGTTGCGGCTTGTCGGTCCTTATCTTGCGCTCACCACCCTGAGCTTCGCCGAGATCATGCGCCTCGTCGCCTCGAACTCGATTGACATCACGCGCGGCGACCTTGGACTGGGCGTTGCGGGCCTGCTCGATAGCCGGGTCGGCTGGTACTACCTGTTCCTCGGGGCGCTGGTGGTGCTGTTGATCCTGTTCTACATGCTGCTGCGCTCTAAGGCCGGGCTGTTCCTGCAAGCGATCCGCGATGACGAGGTCGCGGCGCGGCGCGCCGGCGTCAACGTCGTGTTCTGGAAGACGGCGGCGTTCGCCATTTCGGCGGCGGCGTCCGGTTTCGCAGGCGCGCTCTATGCGCACTTCGCCGAACTGGTGACGCCTGAACTTGGCCTCATTGGCCAGACCGGCCTGATCGTCAGCATGACGGTGATCGGCGGCATGGGTACACTCGCAGGGCCGGTGGTCGCAGCGTTTCTGGTCTATGTGCTGTCGGAATGGCTGCGCGACGTCGGCGGTTATCAACTCGTGGTGTTCGCCGCACTCGTCGTCATCTTCGCGCGCTTCTTCCGTGAAGGTCTGTGGGGATTGGCCAGGGCGGCCGTGCAACGCTGGGGGCGGGCATGACACTTCTGTCCGTGCGAGGCGTCAGCAAGCGGTTCGGCGGCCTCGTCGCCGTGAACAACGTGTCGTTCGATGTTGCGGCGGGTGAACTGGTCGGCCTGATCGGCCCCAACGGCTCGGGAAAGACCACGCTGCTCAATATTCTCAGCGGTCTGGCGGATCCGGACGGCGGCGAAATCCTGCTCGACAACGTGCCCTGTCAGGGCCTGACGCCGGAGCGGCTCGCGCATCGCGGCGTGATGCGCATGTTCCAGCTCACCCGCGTTTTTCGCCGCATGAACGTCATCGACAATCTGCTGGTGGCGGGCCGTGCGCTGGGGCTCGGCGCGGATGAGGCGTTGGCCCGGGCCCACGCGTTGATAAGTGAGCTGCGGCTCGATGTGATCCGTCATCTCGATGCCGGGCAATTATCGGGCGGCCAGATGAAGCTGCTGGAATTCGGCGTCTGCTTCATGGTGCCGCCGCGCATCGCGCTGCTCGATGAGCCGTTTGCCGCGGTGCATCCGACCATGAAGGAGATCATGGGCGGCTTCATTCGCTCGCGTCACGAGCAAGGGCAGACCTTCATACTCGTCAGCCACGACATGCCGGTGGTGGTCGAACTCTGTCCACGCGCGGTATGTATGAACGCGGGTGCTGTCATCATCGATGCCACGACGCGCGAGGTGCTGAATGATCCGCGCGTCATCGAGGCGTATCTCGGAGGGCAGGCGGCATGAGCGCGGTGCTGACCCTCGACAACGTCACCGCCGGCTATAGCGTCGATATCGATGTGCTGCGCGACCTGAGCCTGAATGTCGATGCCGGCCGCATCACCGGCCTGATCGGACTCAACGGCGCCGGCAAGTCCACGGTGATGAAGGCGATCTGCGGCTTCCTCAAACCGAAAGCCGGCAAGGTAGTTTATGAGGGCAACGACCTCACCGGGCTCGAGCCGCACAAACTAAGCGCGCACGGCATCTGGTACATCCCGCAGGAATCCAGCCTGTTCCCGTTCATGACGGTGACGGAAAATCTGCGGCTGCCGCTGGAGAGCCTGTCGCGCGCGACCGGCACGCCGGCGCGGAGCGAGATCGAGCAACGCTTCGAGGCGATGCTGGAAAAATTTCCGGCGCTGCGGGTGAAGCTGCGGGCGCAGGCGGGTGATTTGTCCGGCGGCCAGCAGAAGATGGTGGAATTTGCCAAGGCGTGGCTGATGCGGCCGCGTCTATGTTTGATCGATGAGCCTTCCATCGGCCTCGCGCCGAAGATCGTCGAGGAAGTCTTCGAGTGGATTCGCCTGTTTGCTGCGGAGGAGATGGCAATCCTGCTGGTCGACCACAACGTGCGGCGCGTGATCGCGATGTCGCATCGCATCTACGTTTTGAGCTTGGGTGAAATTACCGCCTCCGGCGAGCCCGCCGATTTCGCCGGCGATCTGCACGAGCAGGTCAAGCAATGGCTCGGCATCAATTTCTGAGATGGCCGGCGCGCGAAATCCTCTCCGTCTCCACACGCAGCCGCTAACGGCGGAAGCGTTCGCGCCGTTCGGCTCGCTGGTGGCGATCGATGCGGCGGGCGGGCGTGCCGTCAATCAGGATCGCGGCCGTCGCATTCCCGGTATTAGCGATCTCGCGCATGATGCCGCTGCCACGCGGCAGGTGCTTGATCTCTATCATCTTCGGCCGTCGCCCCTGCCGTTCACGCTGGCCTGCTTCGAACGCCACGTGCTGACCTCGCAGGTGTTTATCCCGATCCGTTGCGAACGCTTGCTGCTGGCGGTCGCACCCGACGACCCAAAGGGGCAGCCGGATGCCGCGCGGGCGCAGGCTTTTATTGCTGGCGGCGGTACCATTATTCACTATCGCACGGGCGTATGGCACTCGCCATTGATTGCGCTCGATGGTCCAGCGTCGCTGTCGATGTTGATGTGGGAAGCGGGCGACGCTCGCGACTGTGAGGAAGTTGTCCCGCCGATGACGATTGAGCTCGTCTAGGCGCAGCGAAAGTCCGGGAGGTGCCATGCGGTTTGTCAGCGATGCCGAAGTTGCCGGTGTGCTCTCGTTTCCCGTGCTGATTGCGGCGATGGAGGCTGCGCATCGGCGGACGAAAATCGAGGTCCTCGACGGATTCATGGGCAACGAAGCCGCACAATACGTGATCCGCAGCGCTGTCGATCCCGGTCGCTACATGCTCAGCAAGATGTTCACCAGCTTTCCCTCCAATCTCGCGGCCGGTGCTTTGCCAGCGGTGCAGGCGGTCTGCGTGTTGTTCGATGGCACTGACGGGCGCCCGCTGGCGGCGATCGACGGCACCTCGATTACGCATTGGCGAACTGCAGCTGATTCCGCACTTGGCGCCAGGTTGCTCGCCAATCCGGCGCCCGAGACGATGCTGGTGGTTGGCGCCGGCAAGATGTCGTGGTGGCTGGCGCAGGCGCATCGCGTCGCGCGGCCCTCGCTCGCGCGCGTGTTGATCTGGAATCGCAATCAAACGCGGGCCTCCGAACTGGCGGACCGGTTGGCACAAGACGGCCTCCGGGCGGAGGTCGTCAGCGATCTTGACGCGGCAACGCGCGCGGCCGATCTCATCTCGGCATGCACGCGCTCCCATACGCCGTTGATCAAGGGCGCGAACCTCAAGCCGGGCGTTCATCTCGATCTGGTCGGCGGCTATACGCCGCAAACCCGCGAGGCAGATGACGAGGCCGTGCGACGCGCGCTGGTGTTCGTAGATCGCCGCGAAAGTGCATTTCACGGCGTCGGCGATATCCTTCAACCGATCGCCGACGGTGTTATGACCGAAGCGGACGTGCTCGGCGATCTCTACGATCTCGCCGGCGGCGCAGTGGCAGGCCGCCAAGCCGCGAGCGACATCACCTTCTTTAAGAACGCCGGCGGTGGCCATCTTGATCTGATGACCTGTGAAACGGTGTTCAAGCAGGTCGGCGGAACGCCGGAGCAATAGGGCGTTCGACGGTAAGCAACAACGAATGCAAAAGCCCCGCGTCTGACGCATCAGAAGCGGGGCTTTTGTTATCATCGTCATGGCCGGATTTACTTCGGCCATCCACGCCTTAATGGTCAAGCAGAAGGGCGCAGATGGCCGGGACGAGCCCGGCCATGACGTCAATGTTGGCGCTTACTTGTTCGCGTCGGACTTGGCGTAGGCGGCCGACTGCTCCTTCACGACGCTCCAGACTTCTTCCGGGAACGAGGCGATCCAGTCGGTCTGCGGCACCCACTTGGCGCCGTCCCACATTTCGATGCGGGTCTTGCCGCCACCGCCGTGATCCGACGCAGTCACCGTCACCGGCGCCATCAGGCCGTTGGCATCGAAGCCCTTGATGCTCTCGAGGCCATCCTTGAGCTTCTGCGGGGTGAGCGGCCAGCCGTCCTTCTTGATGGCCAGACGCGCGCCCTCGAAGCCGATCGACCAGATCGCAAGGCCTGTGTTGTAGTACACGTCCTCGAGATGCTTGCGGTCGCCGTTGCCTTTGCCCTTGTCGTAGAGTTCCTTGATGATCTCTTGCACCAGCGGCTGGGTCGATCCACCGGCGACGTTGGTGCCTCGCTTCATGCCCTTGGCGGCATCGGCGCCGATATTCTTGATGTCGACTTCGTTGAACCAGTTCACCCCGATGTACTTCTCGAGCGAGATGCCGTTTCGCTTCATTTCACGCGAAGCGATGACGTGCATGTTCGAAAGGCTCCAGCTGATGATCCAATCCGGATTGAAGCGGCGAACCTGGGTCCAGGCGGAGGCCTGGTCGTTGCCGGGCAGCGGGTAGGGGAAAAGCTGCAGGTCGAAGCCTTCCTTCTGCGCCAGCGTCTTCATGATGCCGATCGGCTCCTGACCGAACGGGTAGTCGACGTAGACGAAGGCGATCTTCACGCCTTTCAGGCTGCCCTTGGACTGCTGCTTGATGTAGCCCACGTCGTTGGCGGCTTGGCCCCAATAGGTCGGGCCGATCGGGAATACCCACTTGAACACATCGCCGTCCACCGCGTCGCCACGGCCTGCCAGTGATTGCATCAGGATGTTGCCGTCCTTCATGACACGCGGCAGTACCGCGCGTGACACCGGCGTCGACAACATGTCGAACACCATGACGCCTTCGCGCTTCAGCCGTTCGTAGCATTCGATGCCGCGCTGCGGCTCGTTGCCGTGATCTTGCACGATCACTTCGATCGGATGACCTTCGAGGCCGCCCTTGGCGTTGAGAATGTCGGCATAGTCTTTGGCCGCCTGCGCCACCTGCGGCGTGACGAAGGTGTAGGCCTTACTGAGGTCGTAGCACAGCGCGAACTTCACCGGATCGGCGGCGTGCGCGGCCATGCTGCTGGTCAGCATCAGCGCGAGACCGCCGATGATCGATCTTAGCTTCATGTTGGTGTCCTCCCTGTTCGGACGGTGGAATGGTTATTTTCTTGGTTTCGGCTTGGAGGTGAGTTTGGCAGGCGCCGCCGTTACGTCAACCAGCGTTTGCGGCGGCGGTAGTGCTTGATGTCGCGGAAATTCTTGTTTTCTGCGCCCCCGAGATAGAATTCCTGAATATCGGGATTCCTCTTCAGGGCCTCGGCGGTGTCGTGCATGACGATGCGACCGCTTTCGATCAGGTAACCATGCGAGACGATCTCCAGCGCGGCGATGGCATTCTGCTCCACCAGCAGCACCGAAAGCCCTTCCTCGCGGTTGATGCGGCTGAGAATCTGGAAGATCTCGGCGACCAGGAACGGCGCGAGCCCGAGGCTCGGCTCGTCCAGCATCAGCAATTTCGGTTGCGTCATCAGTGCGCGGCCAATTGCCAGCATCTGCTGCTCGCCGCCGGAAAGATAGCCGGCGGCGCTGCTACGGCGCTCGAACAGTCGAGGGAAATAGCTGTAGACGCGATCCTTGTTGCGGGCGGCGTCGTGGCGGCTGCGCACGGCAGAGGCGGCGATCAGGTTTTCGTCTGGCGTCAGGTGCTCGAAGACGCGACGGCCTTCCAGCACATGCGCGATGCCGAGCTTGACACGATCCTGCGGCATCAGGCCGCTGATGTTCTCGTTCTGGAATTTGACCTCGCCGCGACGCACCTCGCCGCGTTCCGCAGCAAGAAGCCCGCTGATCGATTTCAAGGTGGTGCTCTTGCCGGCACCGTTGGCGCCGAGCAGCGCCACCATGCCACCCTTCGGAACAGTGAGCGACACGCCCTTGATTGCCAATGAGACGTAGTCGTAGACCACTTCGACGTTGTTGAGCGTCAGAACCTCTTCGATCGGATTTTCGGTCATGGCTGTCATGGTGCGCTATTTCTTGACGTAGCCGAAGGGCCAGACGAGCAGATAATCGCGAATGTTGCCGTAGATCTTGCCGAGCCCCAGCGGCTCGATCAGCAGGAAGCCGATGATCAATGCGCCGTACAGC
This sequence comes from Hyphomicrobiales bacterium, assembly GCA_017305595.1. Taxonomy (GTDB): domain Bacteria; phylum Pseudomonadota; class Alphaproteobacteria; order Rhizobiales; family Xanthobacteraceae; genus 62-47. Next base: position 8,476 of record JAFKKL010000168.1, read on the forward strand.
GCATGGGGCAAATGAGCCAGCGTTTCGATGCCGAGCGAGAAGCCGAACTGGGTCGTCAGCCACGAGATGAAGGCATTCATCACGCCAGGCATCAGCAGGATGAAGCCGGCGCCGAAGTAACTGCCGATGATGCTGCCAAGGCCGCCGACGATCACCATCGCCAGCGCCTGGATCGAGACGTCGACGGAGAACTGTTCCGGCGTGACGGCGTGATAGAACGTGCCGATCAGGATTGCGCCGCCGACGCCGGCGATGAAGGAGGAGGTCGCGAACGCCACCAGCTTGAAATAGAAGCTGTTCACGCCGATCACGGCGGCGGCGTAGTCCTTCTCGCGCACCGCAACCAGCGCGCGGCCGAGCGCGGTACGCCGTAAATTCAGCATGAAGGTGGTGACCAGCACGCACCACACCAGCGCGACATAGTAGAGCCCCGCATCTGACGTCACTGCCTGCCCGAGAATGCGGATGTCGGGCGCCTGCAACGTAGCTTGGGTGCCGCCCGAAATGGCCGGGACGTGCGAGATAGTCCAGTCCATCACGAATTGCAGCGCGAGCGTCGAAAGCGCGAGATAGAGCCCTTTGACACGTAGCGCAGCGAAGGCAAAGACGCTGCCGATCACCGCCGCCGTCAGTCCGGCCAGCACGATGGCGATTTCCCACGGCACGCCGTTGCGCTGGGCGTGAACCGCGGCGTAAGCGCCGATGCCCATCACCGCCGCATAGCCGAGGTGAAACTGTCCGGCCCAGCCGAGAATGAGGTTTAGACCGAGCGCGGCGGCGGTCCACACCAGCCACGGCAGCATATAGCTGCTGAGGTAGAGCGTACTCATGTAGAACGGCGCGGCGGCCGCCAGCAACAATAGCCCGCCGATCATCCAGCGGTCGGCGGGGATCGGGAACAGCGCCCGGTCTTGCGCGTAGTTGGTGTGAAGAATGCCGGCTTGACGGAACAGCATGATCTTACACCCGCTCGATGTCGTGGCGGCCGAACAGGCCGTGCGGCCGCAGCATGATGGTGAGGATCAACATCGCGGCGTCGACCAGTTCGCGGCTGGCTCCGCCGAGCAGGGGATCGAGCACGATGGAGGCCAGTCCCTCGACGATGCCGAGCAGGATACCGGCGAGCAACGCGCCGCCGATGCTATCCAGTCCACCCAGCACCGCGACGGTGACGCCCTTGAGCAGCAGCAGCGCCAGCGATTGATCGACGCCCTGCACCGATCCCCACAACACCGCGGCAATGGTCGCCACCACTGCCGAGATCGCCCATGACAGCGCGACGCCGCGCTCGACCGAAATGCCGACCGACCACGCCGCGGTATAGTCGTCCGAGATCGCGCGCAGCACCACGCCGATCCGGGTGCGGAAGAACAGCACCAGCAGTACGAACATCGCGACCGCGACGCCGGCGCCGACTGCGTAAGCGCGGTTGATCAGCAGCGGCCCGAGAAACAGCGGCGCGTCACTGATGCCGAGCGGCAGCGGCCGCGAGGTGCCGCCCCAGATCGTCATCGAGCCGGCGCGAAGGAAGATTTCGATACCGAGCGTCATCATCAGGATCATGATGATCGGGCGACCCGCCAATCGTCGCAGCGCCACGCGTTCGATGCCGACGCCGATGATGAACATGGTGACGATGCCGAGCGGGATCGCCACCCACAACGGCAAGCCGAGCTGGTTAGAGAAGGCCAGAATGACGTAGCCGGCCAGCATCACCATCGCGCCTTGCGCCAGGTTGGGCACAGACGAGGATTTGTAGATCAGCACGATGCCCATCGCGACCAGCGAATACATCAGGCCAACCAGCGCGCCGTTGAGGGACGATTCAAGGAGCAGCAGGATATCCATGGTTCAGACCTCCTGCACCGAGAGCGTACGCTCGATCACGCCGACCTCTCCGGTCTCGTAAGTGATCTGGGCTTTCATCAAGACGCTTTTCTGGTTGTCGTAGATGGCGTGGATGATCGGCGCGTAGCGATCTTCAACAACGTTGCGACGGATCTTGCGCGTACGGGTGATTTCGCCGTCGTCAGCGTCGAATTCCTTGTGCAGGTTAACGAAGCGCTTGAGATGAAGCGCTTCCGGCAGGGTGCGATTGACGTGTTTCACCGCTTCGAGAATGAGGGCCGCGACTTCCGGCTTCTGCGACAGGTCGGCATAGGACATGTAGGAGATGCCACGCAGCTCGGCCCAGAATCCGACCGCCTCCTTGTCGATGCAGATCAGCGTCGCCAGCGCATCGCGCCCGGCGCCGAGCACGGCGGCTTCCTTGATGTAGGGGCTGAACTTGAGACGGTTCTCAATGTAGTTCGGAATGTAGCGTTCGCCCTTGGCGGTATGGACCACGTCCGACAATCGGCCCAGCACCACGAGGTGGCCGTTGGGTTCAAGATAGCCGGCATCGCCGGTGTGCAACCAGCCGTCGCGCAGTGCCTCGCGCGTGGCGGCTTCCTGCTTGAAGTAACCGCTGAACACGCTGCCGGAGCGGATCAGGATTTCGCCGGCATCGCTGATCTGCACGTCGACGCCGGGGAAGGGGCGGCCAACGGTGTGCAGCCGGACTTCGTCCGGGCTTTGCAGTGCGTTGTAAGCGCTGCTTTCGGTCTGTCCGTAAAGCTGTCGCAGCTTGATGCCGAGCGCGCGATAGAACACGAAGGTGTCTTCGCCCATCGCTTCGCCACCGGTGAAGGCGCCGCGCAGCCGCGACAAGCCGAACTGATCCTTAATCGGGCCGTAGACCAGCCACTCGCCGAGTGGGCCGAGCAGCATTTCCTTCAACGTCGGTTGTCCGCCTTCGAGCTTGCGGCGCTCCGCCGCCAGTGCCGAAGCCATGAAGAACTTGTAGATCGCCTTTTTCAGCGGGGTGGAATCCTCCATGCGCACCTGAATGGTGGTGAGCATATTGTCCCAGCTTCGCGGCGCGGCGAGATAGAACGTCGGTGCCACCTCGCGCAGGTTTTGCAGCACCGTTTCCTGCTTCTCCGGAATGTTGATGGTGAAGCGCAACGCGACACCCGCCGCGACGGTGACGGCGAAATCGCCGACCCACGCCATCGGCAGATAGGCCAGGATGGTTTCGCCGAAATCGAACGCGCCGCCATGATAGGCGTTGCGCACGCCCGACAGCAGGTTACGGTGCGACAGCACGATGCCCTTGGGCTTGCCGGTCGAGCCAGACGAATGAACGAACACCGCTGGGCCGTCCGGTGTGGCGCGCTGGATCAGGGCTTCGCGCAATCCGGATTCTGCCCTTAGGCGTTCTTCGCCCTTGGCACAGAGCGCATCCCACGAGACCAATCCCGGAAATGGATAGGTCGCGAGACCGCGCGGGTCGTCGTAGACGATGTGCGCGATGCTGGCGCCCTGTTCGCGCAGGTCGAGCATCTTGTCGACCTGTTCTTGATCCTCGGCGAGAACGAAGCGGGCGTCGGCCTCGTGCACGAAATGGCGCACTTCATCCAGCGTGGCGTCGGGAAACGCTGGCATGGCGTAGCCGCCGAGCGCACCGGCCGAGATCATGCCGGTGTAGAGCCGCGGGCGATTGTCGCCGACCACGAGCAGCACGTCGCCGGCCTTGAATCCCAGGCTCTCCAACCCGGCCGCGAATTGCAGCATGCTGTCGAGTACCTGTTGCCAGGTCATCTGCTGCCAGATGCCCTTGCTTTTCTCCCGCATGGCGATGTCGCCGGG
>JAFKKL010000169.1 GCA_017305595.1 Hyphomicrobiales bacterium
GGTCCTGGAGGCAAAATGACATTCACCACTACTCTTCGCTCAACTCTTGGCACCCTCGCGCTGGTCTGCGCTGTGCTGCCCTTCAGCGCTGCGTTGGCACAGGCAGCCGCCAAGCCCACCATCGAAGTCGCCTTCGTACTCGACACCACAGGATCGATGGGCGGCCTGATCGAAGGCGCCAAACGCAAGATCTGGTCGATCGCCACCGCGATCGCCGACGGCAATGCCGACGCCGATATTCGCATGGGCCTCGTCACCTATCGCGATATCGGCGACGACTATGTCACCACGACCTACGACCTCACCACCGACATTCAGGACCTCTATGCCAACCTGCTGGCGGTGAAGGCGCGCGGCGGCGGCGACTGGCCGGAAAGCGTCAACGAAGCGCTCGACGTCGCCATCAACAAGCTGCAATGGACGCCGGGCAACGAGGCACGGCGCATCGTCTTCTTGGTGGGAGACGCGCCGCCACACATGGACTACGCCCAGGACACCAAATACCCGATCACGCTTGCCGTCGCGAAACAGAAGGACATCGTCGTCAATGCGGTATTGGCCGGCAACGCCCACGACACCGAACGGGTATGGCGCGACATTGCGCAGAACGGCAACGGTCGCTTCATTCCGATTCCGCAAGACGGTGGCGAGGTCGTCGTCATCGAGACGCCGTTCGACGACGAGATCATCATCCTGCAAAACGAAATCAACGGCACCGTGATTCCCTATGGCCCGCGCGCGATGCAAAAGCGCACCGAGCAGAAAGCCCGGCAGCTCTCGGAGGTGGCCGCCGCAAACTCGACACCGTCAAAGACGAAGAGCTGCCTGAGACGTTGCGCAAGCTGCCGCCGGCGCAGCGTTCCGCCATGCTTGAGGAAAAGCTGAAGGTCCGCGCCGCGCTCAACGCCAAACTGGCCGGGCTGGTGGCCAAGCGCGATGCCTTTGTCGCCGAGCACCGGGCGAAGGCGCCGCCGAAGAAGCAGTCGTCATTCGACCTCGTGGTGGAAGAAACGCTGAAAAAGCAGATCGCGCGATAGAACTACTCCTCGGGCTCGATTCAGCCCGGAATCCGCTTCCGGCGAGATGGCATCCCGGTCCCTCTGGCTGCCATCTCTTAATCGCTCGCTCAAGATATCTATCGATTTCATCATATCGTTTACCGGAGATTCATTCAGAATCACCAGCCGTGGCTCCGCCATCACGAAATTTAATTCGCATTAAGTGGCCATCGGCAAAGCTGCCTGTTTGAGAGGTGCGGCAACCCAGTTTCGATCCGCCCTGCAAGATTCTGGTTCTTTCAAGTTATTGCTCGATCTTGAGCGGGGCGATGATGTCTCAACTGATTCTTTTCGGTGCTTGATGAAAGCTGGTCCTGCGACGGCAAATTCAGGACTGTGGCGGCTTGTTTGGCCGTTCGCCGCTTTGGTTCTCGCGCAACTCTCGCTCGCTGTCATCAGCCTCTATACCCTCTCCACGGTCCGCGCCTACGTCGCCGGCGAAGCGCTTTGGTCCAAGGGCCAGAAGGAAGCCATCTACTACCTCAATCGCTACGCTGAAACCGGCGATGCGCTGGCATATCACCATTACCAGGACGCGATCGCTGTCCCGATCGGCGACCGCGACGGGCGCTTCGCGCTCGATAAGAGTCCTCCGGACCTGACTGCGGCGCGTGACGGTTTCCTCCGTGGCGGCAATCATCCCGATGATATTTCCGGCCTGATCTGGCTCTACCGGAATTTTCGCCATATCAGCTATCTGGAACGCGCCATCGATCACTGGAAAGCGACCGATCCAGCGATACAGACCATTATCGATCTGGCCGCGGTGATCCATACCGATATCGGAAACGGAACGCTGACGCCGAAGGCCGTCGAGATCTACAAGACCGAGATCGACGCCATCAACCGACAGATCTCACCGCTTGCGGTCGCCTTCTCCGACAGCCTCGGCGAGGGCTCGCGCGCCATCAAGGACATTCTCACCGTCGTCAATATCTTCGCGGCAGCACTGCTGATCGCCCTGATGCTGTGGCACACGCGAAAACTGGTGATGCAGCGCCAGCAATTCGAAACCGCACTGAAGGCGGAGAAGGAGCGCGCACAGACCACGCTCGCATCGATCGGCGACGCCGTGATATCCACCGATGCCGCAGGCAAACTCGACTATATGAATACAGCGGCCGAATTGCTGATCGGGCAGCAGGCCTCCGAGGCGGAGGGACTGCCGCTGACTACGCTGTTTCGCATCGTCGATCAGGCCAGCGGACAGAACAACGACACCCTCATCGATCAGGCATCGCCGGATTTCGGGCTCAAGCCGAGCACGCAAGTCCAACTGCTGGCTCGCCGCGATGGAATCAGCATCCCGGTATCGCTGGCCGCCTCGTCCCTGAAGATCGACGGCAAAGTGGCCGGCGCGGTGCTTGTGTTTCACGACATGACCGACGAACAGGCTCTGATCGGCCGCTTGTCGTGGCAAGCCACGCACGACGCCCTGACGGGTCTCGCCAACCGCCGCGCATTCGAACATCGACTCGAGGCGTCGCTCGACCGGCTCGAACAATCGGGCACGCAACATATCCTGATGTTGCTGGATATCGATCAGTTCAAGATCGTCAACGATACCTGCGGTCATGCCGCCGGCGATGAACTTCTGCGTCAGGCCACCGCTATCCTGCAGGCGCCTTTGCGCCGCGACGACATTCTGGCACGGCTCGGCGGCGACGAGTTCGCTGTACTGATCGAGGACTGCAATATCGATTCCGTCACGACGGTTGCCGAGCGCTTGCGGCAATCGGTGCAGGACGCCCAGTTCGAATGGAACGGTCGGGTCTTCAACATCACGGTGAGTATCGGCATGGTGCCGATCACCACGGCCGGAACCAGCCTGGAAGAAACCCTGCGCGCGGCCGACATCGCCTGTTACATGGCCAAGGAGAAAGGCCGTAACCGCATCCAGATCCACCATACCAGCGACACCGAATTGCAAGAACGCTTCGGGGAAATGAACTGGGTATTGCGCATCCACACCGCGCTCGAACAGAATCGTTTCCGCCTTTATGCGCAGCAGATTCTCGGCTTGTCAGATGAGGTCGAACCGGGTCTGCATGTCGAGATGCTGCTGCGTCTGCAAGACGAGGAGGGCCGCATCGTCACGCCGGACAAGTTCATTCCACCCGCGGAGCGCTATGGCCTGATGCCGCTGATCGATCGGTGGGTGATTCGTGCGACGTTCGAGGCCATCAATCAAAGGACCGCGGACCCGGAAGCAGAACCGATCGGGATTTGCTCGATCAATCTCTCAGGCGCCTCGTTCGGAGACGAAGACTTCGCGGACTACGTGCGGGAGCAATTCAAGATTCACGCGATACATCCCGCGATGATCTGTTTCGAGATCACGGAAACCAGCGCCATCGCCAATCTGGCCAGCGCCCGCAAATTTATCGGCATGTTAAAACAGATGGGCTGCCGCTTCGCGCTGGATGATTTCGGCAGCGGCATGTCGTCCTTCGCCTACCTCAAGCACCTGCCGGTGGATTACCTGAAGATCGATGGCGGCTTCGTCAAGGACATGCTGACCGATCGGATCGACCGGGCCATGGTCGAGATGATCGCCCGGATCGGCAAGCTGATGGGCATCCTCACCATCGCCGAATTCGTCGAGAACGACGAAATTCTCGAGGCCCTGCGAGACATCGGCGTCGATTGTGCCCAAGGCTATGGTATCGGCAAACCGAAACCGTTCGACAGCCTGAAAACATCCCGGCGCCCGCCCTATGATGCGCGCCGCGAGGTGGCCTGAAGGCCTTCAAGCAAACCGGGCCGCGGTAGCGGATCGACACAAACCTCACACTTGTCCCGATTTTGCTGCGTTCCCTTAGCGCCCCCTTGGCGGCAGCGCAAAAATCGGCATTGTGCAGGGCATGACAAACGCTTCTCAAGATACCCCCGGCGACAAGCCGAAAGCTGGCGCCGCCATCATCCCGGTCACTCCGTTCCAGCAGAATTGCCTGCTGCTGTGGTGTGAGAACTCCCGGCGCGCGGTAGTGTTCGATCCCGGTGGAGACGTTCCCGCCATTGTCGAGGCGATCAAGAAAGTCGGGGTGACGGTCGAGCAAATCTGGCTGACCCACGGTCATATCGACCATGTCGGCGGCGCGGCCGAATTGCGCGACATGCTCAACGTCCCGATTGTCGGTCCGCATATCGACGACAAATTCCTGCTCGATCATGTCGTCGAGAGCGGCGCCGGCTTCGGCATGACCGGCGTGCGGAATTTCACCCCCGACCGCTGGCTGAACGAAGGCGACAAGGTCGCGCTCGGCGAGATGACATTCGAAATTCTGCATTGTCCCGGCCATTCGCCGGGCAGCGTCGTGTTCTTCAACCGCGAGATGCGCTTCGCCCATGTTGGCGACGTGCTGTTCAACGGCTCGGTGGGCCGCACCGACCTGCCCGGCGGCAGCCATGCAAGGTTGATCCAGTCGATCACCGATAAACTGTTGCCGCTGGGTGACGACGTGCAGTTCATCTGCGGCCACGGCCCGGGCTCCACCTTCGGCCATGAACGCCAGACCAATCCGTTCCTCAACGGTGCGATGTAAGCTCGTCGCTAAAGAACGACGCTCAATCCTAGCGTAAGCGGGGCACGGCCCAATTCTCGATCTGCGATGCGCCGATGACTTGTTTGGGTTGATGCGGGTTGAGCGTTCCTGCCGTCGCCGACCACCCTCTGGCGACCACTTCGAGGGCAAAAGCCTTGGCATCCGCTTCGGTCTTGAAAGTTCGCGTCGAGCGAACCGCGCCGGTCGCCCGATCGTCAGACTTCAAGGCCTTGTCGGGGCCGAATGCCACGTACCAGATATCAGGACTCGTCATTCATTCGTAACGCTGATTGCGGCGGAAAGTTTCATCGCCGCAATCCTGCCGACGCGCTGTGGCGAAAACGTGCCAATTGTGTGAGGCGGCCGGGAAAGAAGCCATGCAGCTTTCCCGGCGATGATCAGCTACTCGACAACCTCCACGATGCGTCGCGTGCGTGGATCGACCAACACGGTGCGATCGTTCACCACGGTGTAGCGATAGCCGCGCGCACCATATTCCTGCGGCACCTCGTAGTAGGTCACGCCATGCTCCGGCAGCACCGCGCCGACCCGTACATCCTCGCGGTAGCGATAGGACGGCCGATGCTGTTCCACCACATAACGATGGAATCGCGGTCGCTGATCGACACCTAGAATACCCGCAACTCCGCCAACGACACCGCCGATGGTGCCGCCGACCACGGCGCCCAGGGGCCCCGCCGCGCGCTCGCCTTCGCGCGCACCCTGTTCAATGCCGCCCGGCACGCCCTGCGCCTGCGCCATCAAGGGCATCACAACAACGGCAAGAAGTGCGGCAGTTCCGATCAAACGACGATTCATGAATGTCTCCTCTGCATAACCGGAGCATTCAAGCGACGGCGAGATCATTCGTTCCGGCGGAACCTCAATCGGGACGGCCCCATGCGTGATGAAAATTTCGGGAACAAAACAGCGTCATGGCATCAGGACGTGAACCTGTTGCAGATCACGCCCTGATACTTCGGCGCATCAGTTCAGCTTGACCACCTCGACGCGGCGATTCTTGGTGCGGCCGTCTTCCGCATCGTTCGAAGCCGCTGGCGCAAGCATGCCGACACCGGCGGCACGCAACCGCTTCGGATCGGCCTGGAAGCTCGCGGTCAATGCTTTCACCACCGCCTCGGCACGGCGGCGCGACAGATCGAGATTGTAGTCGTAAGCTCCCTGATTGTCGGTGTGACCGACGATCAGTACCGCGAGTTTCGGATCGGCCTTCAACAGCCCCGCGATCTCCGTCAGCGTCGGATTGGATTCCGGCTTGAGATCGGCCTTATTGGTGTCGAAGAAGATACCGTACAGCGCGACGCGGCCGGTGGTTGCGATATTACGCGCCATCTCGTCGGCTTTCACGACAACCATCTTCTGCTCGCGCGGCTTCGGCTCGATGACATGCACTAGTGCCACGGTGCGCTCGTTGAATGCCTTGCAGTATAGCGTATCCTTGACCTGGAAGGTCTGCACAGTGACGTAGGCATCGCCGCCGGCTTGCGGAATCTTTGCCGAGAAGAAACGTTGGTCGTCGAGGCCGGAGGTCAACGCGCACTTGCCATTGGAGAAATCCTTGTCCTTCAATTGCCCAGCATGGAAGAAGTACATCATCAGGCTCATGTCGCCGCCGCCGCCATCGCTGGAACGGTCTGGTGCGCCGCCACACTCCTCACTCTTGCAGGTGAATAGAACTTCGCCCCCGGCGACCTTCACGACGTCCTGATAGTTGCGTAGCACTTCCAGCGGCGAGCGCTCGGCCGGCAACAGATAGGCGATGCGCGTACGCGCGCCCTCGACCTCAAGCTCCTGCTTCGGCCTGTAGACCTGATTGTTCATGCGATCGCGCTGATCGTCGCCGCTCTTCTCGAGTGTCGACAACGGCAGCTTAAAGTCGGTGAAGGCCAGACGTTCGTAGCTGACGATAAACGAACCGTCGTAACGCTTGAGCAGCGCATTATCCTTAGCGCCGGCGATATCCTTGGTGGGTATAGTGGCATCGGCATGAGCCGCGGCCGCGCCGAGCATCATCATTGCACCCGCAAGCATCGCAATCGATTTAAACATTCCGTGGAATCTCCCTGGGCCGAAAATTCCACGAAACCGATTTCACGATGACAGACAAGATGACGCGACCACGGCGATTGGCCGCACCAGGAAGCGCCGCCTTGCATTGAACCTTTTGAGCCGCTCGACGACTTCCTTAATTGGCGTCAGCCCCATGGGCCGCGGCGCGCACCCCCACCGCCCCATGGACCACCCGGCGCGGCGGACGATGCCGACCGTGGCGGCGACGGCGGCGCGTAACCGCCGCCGAACTGCGATGACAGCCGCTGCAAAGCCGCGATGCGATTCGCCGTCGAAGGGTGAGTCGCGAACAGATTGTCCATGCCCTGCCCTGACAGCGGATTGATGATGAACATGTGCGCGGTAGCGGGCGCACGCTCCGCCTCCTCGTTCGGTATCTGATGCGCGAAATTCTCGATCTTCGACAGCGCAGAGGCGAGCCACATCGGCTGACCGCAAATGCGCGCGCCCATTTCATCGGCAGCGTATTCGCGGGTGCGGCTAATCGCCATCTGCACCAGCATGGCGCCGAGCGGTGCAAGAATCATCATTGCCAGCGAGCCGATGATGCCGGTGCCATTGTTATTTCGATTGCCGCCGAAGAACATGCCGAACTGCGCCAGCATCGAGATCGCGCCGGCGATCGTCGCGGTGATGGTCATCAACAGCGTGTCGTGATGCTTGATGTGCGCCAGTTCATGCGCCACCACGCCGGCAAGTTCCTCGCGGCTCAGCGACTGCATCAGGCCGGTGGTTACCGCCACGGCGGCGTTCTGCGGGTTGCGGCCAGTGGCGAAAGCGTTCGGCTGCGGATTGTCCATGATGAAGACGCGCGGCATCGGCAATTCGGCGCGCGCTGCCAGCTCCCCCACCATGCGATGCAGATCCGGCGCCGTGCGCGCATCGACCTCATGGGCGCCGTACATCGACAGCACCGCGCGATCCGAATTCCAGTAGGCGAACAGATTGGTGCCGGTCGCGATCACCAGCGCGATCATCGCACCACCGGCGCCGCCGATCAGATAGCCCACGCCCATGAACAGGCCGGTCAGCCCCGCCAGCAGGATCGCGGTGCGCAAATAGCTCATCAGTCCCTCCAGTCGCCGCGCGGTCGGCGCGGCTCCCGCTTGAGATGGGAATGGCAGGCCGCCCCGCGCAAGGGAACGCGCTGCGGCGGCACGTCGCGGTTTTCTATGTGTTAAGCTACGGCGGTTCTATCTTATGGGCTTGCCTTGCAAATTGCATTGCGGGGCCTCAGCTTCTCCCGAATCGAGGAGGACACGCGATGTCGATGCAAGGCTTGGCCGCGCCCGCGATGGCAGCGCCGCTATACCCGCCGAAACGGCAGGCACTGGCCCATATCCCCGGCGACGAAGGCTGGCCGGTCATCGGCCGCACGTTTTCGGTGTTGGCGGACCCCAGGGGCGAGGTGGAACGGATGGCGGCCGCCTACGGCCCGGTCTATCGCAGCCGCGTGCTGGGAGAGACCAGCCTCAGCCTGCTCGGCCCCGAGGCCAACGAACTGGTGCTGTTCGACCAGACCAAACTGTTCTCCTCCACCCACGGCTGGGAGTCGATCCTCGGCCGGCTGTTTCCGCGCGGGTTGATGCTGCTGGACTTCGAGGAACACCGGTTGCATCGCCGTGCGCTGTCAGTGGCGTTCAAGTCAGGACCGATGAAGTCCTACCTCGCGCAACTCGATGACGGCATCGCCGCGCGCGTCGCCCGCTGGCGTCAGCAGCCGCCGGGCGCCATGCTGTTCTATCCGGCGATGAAGCAGCTGACGCTCGATCTCGCCGCCACTTCCTTCCTCGGCACCGATATCGGCCCCGAGGTCGATGAAGTGACCACCGCCTTCATCGACATGATCGCCGCCTCGGTGTCTCCGGTGCGCAAGCCATGGCCCGGCACGCAGATGGCACGCGGCGTCAAGGGGCGCGCCCGTATCGTCGAATACTTCTCGCGCCAGATCCCGATCCGCCGCGAGAAGGGCGGCGACGATCTGTTCTCGCAACTGTGCCGCGCCACCCACGACGACGGCGCGCTGCTCTCGACCCAGGACATCGTCGACCATATGAGCTTCCTCATCATGGCCGCGCATGACACGCTGACCTCGTCGCTCACCTCTTTCGTCGGCGCCATAGCCGCCAATCCGGGCTGGCAAGAAAAACTGCGTGACGAGGTAAATGCACTCGGGCTCAAGCGCGACGAGCCGATCAGCTTCGACAAGCTGGAGGCCATGCCGCTTGCCGAAATGGCCTTCAAGGAGGCGATGCGGATGAAGCCACCGGTGCCGTCGATTCCGCGCCGCGCCACCCGCGACTTCAGCTTCAAGGGCTTTGCAATTCCGGCCGGTACGCTGGTTGGCGTCAATCCGCTCTACACCCATCACATGCCGTCGATCTGGCCCGAGCCGGATGTCTTCAATCCACTGCGCTTCACCGACGAGGCGCAACGCGGCCGCCACCGCTTCGCCTGGATTCCGTTTTCCGGCGGCGCGCATATGTGCCTCGGCCTTCACTTCGCCTACATGCAAGCGAAATGTTTCGTGCGGCACTTCGTGCAGAACCTCGAGGTGTCGCTCGAACCCGGTTACACAGCCTCGTGGCAGATGTGGCCGATTCCGAAACCAAAGGACGGCCTGCGCGTGCTGCTCACGCCAAGGTGACGGCAGGCCGCATTGACGCCGTGAGTTAAGAGCCGTTGGCCATCGCATCTGACATCGCCTCGACGCCGCGCCAGTTTCCCGTTGGGGTGACCGTCGTGCGGCAATCGTCCCGCGGGTCTGCTTCCGCGCCTGAGAGAAGCTCTTTCGCCGACATCACGACCTGGCTCCTCAAGGGGGCGGCGCGCGAAACCGAAATGCTGCTGCTGTTCGAATCTTTTCTCTGGCGCCTGATCGCCGCGGGAATTCCACTCGATCGCGCCAGCCTGCACATCGGCACGCTGCACCCGCAGCTGCTCGGCTTTGCCTGGAACTGGCGGCGCGAGGACGCCACCTGCTACGAGGTGAAAGTCCAGCTTTCGACCTCCGAAACCGACAGCTTCAAACTCAACCCGCTGGCGCGCATCTTCACGACCGGCGAACCGCTGCGTCGCAATCCGCAGACTCCCGAAGCCAAAGCCGAATTTCCGATGATGGCCGAACTGGCCGATTCCGGCATCACCGACTATGTCGCGCTGCCATTCAGCAGCGGCACCGGCTATCGCCACGCCATGACGCTGGCGACGAAACATCCCGAAGGCTTTCCACAATCGGCGGGTGCGGAGGTCAGGAACGTGCTCGACCTGTTCGCGCTGCACGTCGAGCGGCATATCGCCCAGCGCATCGCCGAGAACGCCGTCAACGCCTATCTCGGCGACGTCGCGGGCAGCAAGGTGCTGAGCGGTTCGATCCAGCGCGGCAACGGCGAGGCGATCCGCCCCGTGATCTGGGTATCGGACCTGCGCGGCTTCACCACGCTGTCGGACCATTTATCCGGAGCCGACATGATCGTGCTGCTCAATGCCTATTTCGAAACGCTGGCCGGCGCGGTGCTGGCGCATGGCGGCGAGGTGTTGAAATTCATGGGCGATGGGCTGCTTGCGGTGTTTCCCATCGGCGCAGAAACCGGAGTTCAAGCCGCGGCGCAGGCAGCGCTGGCGGCCGCACAACTGGCGATGCGCGATCTCGACGCGCTCAATGGTGGCGCGCTGTCGCAACTCGCCGGTATCGACGGCTGGCATCCGTTGCGCACCGGCATCGCGCTGCATGAAGGCGAGGTATTCTTCGGCAATATCGGCGCGCCGGAACGGCTCGATTTCACCGTGATCGGCCCGGCGGTCAACGAAGCCAGCCGCGTCGAGGCGCTACAAAAGAAACTCGGCCGCAGCATCCTGATCACCGAGGCGTTGGCGCGGCATCTCGATCACCCGCTGGATCATTTGGGCGAGCACGAATTGCGCGGTGTGTCGTTGCCCGTCGCGGTCTACAGTCCGCGCGACAATCCATGAGAGAGACTAACCAGGCTTCGACTTAACTCATGTGTTCGTCATGGCCGGCTTACCCCGGCCATCCACGCCTTCGTTGCGGAATCTCGAAAAGAACGTGGATGCCCGGCACAAGGCCGGGCATGCCGGATACAGAAATCTTCTGACTTACTCTAGAAGCGTCGTCAGCTCTGCGCCTTCATCGGCAACGAACACCGCGATCAACTCCGCGGGCTCGGTGGCGCTGGCGTTGGCCGACACCAGATGCGTCGTGCCCGGCGGCTCGAAGAACGACTGCCCGACCTTGAACACCTCGACCGGCCCGCCGCCAAGTTGCGAGCGAATGGCGCCTTGCGTCACATAGGCAGTCACTGTGCCGGCGTGGCGATGCGCCGGCGTGAATCCGCCCGGTCCATAGAAAACGCGAACGATGGTGACGCGCTCGCCCGGCACGTTCGGCAGAGCGTGGGATGCAATCACCTCCACCTTGTCGAGCGGACTCGACGCACCAGCGTCGCTGACCGCGCACAGCGGCGCGAGCACGTTGGAGACGGCGTCCATCGTGGTCGGCAGCGCCTTGGCGATAACCGCCGCGCACGCAAGCCCGGCCACGGCGGCAAGGCCCAACTGCCACACACCACGTCCATTCGGCATCATTCCAGTCATGGTCGACATGCACGATCCTCCGGCACAGCGGGAACGGATAACGGCAGGCTACGCTCGTCCCATTACGGCTTCAATGCGATTTAGCTGAATGACGATGGGAGGGGGCAAAGCGGCCGTCATTGCGAGGAGCAAAGCGACGAAGCAATCCAGGCTTCACACAACGAAAGACCGGATTGCTTCGCTGTACTCGCAATGACGATGGCCTTACGCACCCTCTCCCAGCAACTTGCGTAGGCCGACATAGCCCTGTTGCTGTTGCGTCCAGTTGCGACCGCCGATGACGCCGCCGTCGATCACCAGATCCGCGCCGTTGATAAAAGAGGACTCGTCGCTGGCGAGAAATGCCGCCGCGTGCGCGATGTCGTCGGGAATGCCCGCGCGCGGAATCGGCTGGGCCGATTTGAACAAGCCTTCCAGCACATCGGCCTTGTTGTCGGCGGCGCCGGCCTCAAGGCCCATCGCCTTGGCGAGAATGCCGGTGGCGATCGCGCCCGGCGAGATGCTGTTGACGCGAACGCCCGCCTCGCCCAATTCCATCGCCACGCATTTGGTGAAATGAATCACCGCCGCCTTGGCCGCGCCATAGACCAGCGACGACGAATAGCCGGCGAGATGCCCGGCGATGCTGCCATTATTGATGATGGAGCCCGAGCCTTGCCGGCGCATATGCGGCGCGG